>NZ_JACJFU010000029.1:0-29771 GCF_014164635.1 Paracoccus sp. MC1854
ACCGAGCTTGCCCGCCGTCAGGCAGGCCATCCTCACTGCTCTCGCGCAGCCGCCCCCATTCCGTTGTCCCCACTGCCGCAAAATCCTCTCCCCTGAAAATCTGCCAAAGTAGTGCTAGGATCGTCAGCAACACGGGTCGGAAACATGAACGACATACCTCCCAGGGACCGGGCGGCCCTGCACCTGCCCGAGCCGACGGAACGACAGGGCACATCAGATGCCGACGAGATGCCCGAAGCCTTGCGGGCGCTGAACCGGATGCAGGCGGCGACGGCCAGCAAGCTCACGGGCGGCCTGTCCCCGGTCGGGCTGTCGCTGGCCGTCATGGACTGGGGGATGCACCTGATGATGGCGCCGGGCAAGCAGATGCAGCTGGTGCAGAAGGCCCTGCGCAAGACCGCCCGGCTGGGGATGCACACGGCGGCCGTGGCCAGCGGCGCCGAGGCCGCCCCGAGCATCGAGCCATTGCCGGGCGACAACCGATTCTGGGCCGAAGCCTGGCGGCAGCCGCCGTTCTCGATCTGGGCGCAGGCCTTTCTGCTGAACCAGCAGTGGTGGCACCAGGCGACGCATGACGTCCCCGGCGTGGCGCCCCATCACGAGGATGTCGTTGCCTTCACCACGCGCCAGATGCTCGACGTCTTCTCGCCCTCGAACAGCCCCTTCACCAACCCCGAGGTCATCGCCCGCACGGTCGGGACGGGCGGGCAGAACTTCGTGCAGGGATGGCGCAACTGGCTGGAGGACGCGCAGCGCATCCTGCTGAAGCAGCCGCCCGCGGGAACCGAGGCCTTCCGCGTGGGCGAGGATGTCGCGGCCACGCCGGGCAAGGTCGTCTATCGCAACCACCTGATCGAACTGATCCAGTATGCGCCGGTGACGGAGAGGGTGGTGGCCGAGCCGGTGCTGATCGTCCCGGCCTGGATCATGAAATACTACATCCTCGACCTGTCGCCGCAGAACTCGCTGATCCGGCATCTGGTCGCGACGGGGCACACGGTCTTCTGCATCTCGTGGCGCAATCCTTCTGCCGAGGACCGCGAGCTGTCGATGGACGACTACCGCCGGATGGGGGTGATGGCCGCGCTGGATGCGATTGGCGACATCCTGCCGGGGGCGAGGGTCCATGCCACGGGCTATTGCCTGGGCGGCACGCTGCTGGCGATCGCGGCGGCCGCGATGGGCGGGGGCGGGGACAAGCGGCTCGCCTCGGTGACGCTGTTCGCGGCGCAGACGGATTTCACCGAACCGGGGGAACTCGCGCTCTTCATCGACCACAGCCAGCTGCGGGTGATGGAAGGGATGATGTGGGACCAGGGCTATCTGGCGGCCGACCAGATGGCGGGGGCCTTCCAGCTTCTGCGGTCCAACGACCTGATCTGGTCGCGGCTGGTCAAGGACTACATGACCGGCCAGCGCACGGCGATGACGGACCTGATGGCCTGGAACGCCGATGCCACGCACATGCCCTATCGGATGCACAGCGAGTATCTGCAGCGGCTTTACCTGGACAACGAACTCGCGGCCGGGCGCTTCGTCGTCGATGGCCGCCCCGCGGCGCTGCAGAACATCCGCGTGCCGCTGTTCGTCGTCGGGACAGAGCGGGACCATGTCGCGCCCTGGCGGTCGGTCTACAAGATCCACTATCTCGCCGACACCGACGTGACCTTCCTGCTGACGAGCGGCGGGCACAATGCGGGCATCGTCAGCCCGCCCGGCCATCCGCGCCGGCATTATCGCCTGGCCCGGCAGCGCAAGGACGACCATGTCGTGGGGACCGAGGACTGGCTTGCGGCGGCACCGACGAAGCCCGGCTCGTGGTGGCCGGAATGGATCGCCTGGCTCGATGCCGGTTCGACCCCGGAACGGGTGGCGCCCCCGCTCTTGGGCAGCCCGAGCCATCCCCCGATCATGGATGCCCCCGGCAGCTACGTCCTGCAGCGCTAATGCGAAGCCCGGCCGCCGGTCCGGCCGGGGCAGGGGCAACCGCCCTTGACGCGGGGAAGGAAGCCCGCTGGACTGGCCCCTGCCACGGAAAGGATATCATGCCCGACAGAAAGCCGATGATCGCCGACGGCCTGACGGCCCTTGAAAACAGGACTTTCGACGAGATCGCCTTGGGCGACGGCGCGTCGATGACGCGCAGGCTGACGCTGGACGACATCCGGCTGCTGGCGGCGCTGACCGGCTTTGACGGGGGCGATGCGCTCGATCCCGACGCGGCGGCGGAAGCGCATCTGGCCGAAAGGCTCAGCCACGGGATGCTGGCGAGCGCCCTGGTCGCCGTGGTGCTCGGCACCCGCCTGCCGGGGCCGGGCGCCACCCATCTGGGGCAGGAACTGGCATTCCGCGCGCCCATCCGCGCCGGCGACACCCTTTCCACAAGCGTCGAGGTGGTGGAGCACGACCCGGCCTCGCACCGGCTGCGCCTGTCCTGCCGCTGCACCAACCAGGACGGCACCGTCGTCATTGACGGCCATGCCGACCTGATCGCCCCCGCCGAAAAGCGCCGCTGGCAGCGCACGACCCTGCCCGAGGTGCGGCTGGCCCAGACGGCCAACGGCGGGACCACGCGGCTCCTGGACCTCGTACGCGGGCTCGACGCGGTGCGGGCCGCGGCGGTGCATCCCTGCGACGCGCTCAGCCTGTCGGCGGTGATCGACGCGCGCGACGCGGGGCTGATCGTCCCCGTGCTGGTGGCCCCGCGCGCGCGCCTTGAAGGTGTCGCGGCAGAGGCGGGGCTGGACCTGTCCGGCATCGCCATCGAGGACGTCCCCCACAGCCATGCGGCGGCCGAGCGGGCGGTCGAGCTTGCCGCCGCCGGCCATGTCGAGGTGCTGGTCAAGGGCAGCCTGCACACCGACGAACTCATGGGCGCCGTGATCGCCGCCAAGGGCGGCCTGCGGACCAAGCGCCGGGTCACGCATTGCTTCGTCATGCAGACGCCGGCCTATCCGCGCCCCTTCATCATCACCGACGCGGCGGTGAACATCGCGCCCACGCTGGCGGAAAAGGCCGATATCGTCCGCAACGCGGTCGATCTGGCCCATGCGATGGGCGTCGAGACGCCGCGGGTGGCGATCCTCGCCGCGGTCGAGACGATCTCGCCCGGCATGCCCGCCACGCTGGACGCGGCGGTGCTGTGCAAGATGGCCGACCGCGGCCAGATCGCGGGGGCGGTTCTCGACGGGCCGCTGGCCTTCGACAACGCCGTCTCGGCGGCAGCCGCGCAGGTCAAGGGCATCGTCTCTCCGGTGGCGGGGCGGGCGGACATCCTTGTCGTGCCCGATCTGGAAAGCGGCAACATGCTGGCCAAGCAGCTCGAATATCTGGGCGGCGCCGACACGGCGGGCATCGCGCTGGGGGCCAGGGTGCCCATCGTGCTGACCAGCCGGGCCGACGCCCGCGACACCCGGCTTGCCTCCTGCGCGCTGGCGGTGATGCTGGCGCATCGCTACCGGACCAGCCCGCCATGACCAGCCCGGACGACCTGATCCTTGTCCTGAACTGCGGCTCGTCCAGCATCAAGTTCGCGCTGTTCGAGCGGCGGCAGCCCGTTGCCCGCAAGCCGCTGTGGAACGGCAAGGTGGACGGGATCACCGGGCCCGCGCCGAGTTTCGGCGAGACGGGCGTTCCCCCCGCACCGGTCGTGCTGGACCCGGCCGCGCCCTATACCGCCGCGCTCGCCCATATTGGCGCCCGCATCGACCGGCGCCGCGGCGACCGCGCCATAGGGGCGATCGGGCACCGGATCGTTCATGGCGGCGCGCGCTACTTCGAGCCCGTGCGCGTCGATGCCGAGGTTCTGGCCGATCTGCGCGGCTATATCCCGCTCGCCCCCCTGCACCAGCCCTTCGCCCTGGAGGCGGTGGAGCAACTGCTGGCGCAGCGTCCGGGCGTGCCGCAGGTGGCCTGCTTCGATACGGCCTTCCACCACAGCCTCCCGACAGTCGAGAAGATGCTGCCGCTGCCTCGAGCCTTCTGGGACCGGGGCGTGCGTCGCTATGGCTTTCACGGGCTGTCCTATGAATACCAGTCGATCGCCCTGGCCGAGCGCCACGGCGAACTGGCCCGAGGCCGCGTGATCGTCGCCCATCTGGGCAGCGGCGCCAGCCTTTGCGGCATGGTCGGCCTGAAAAGCGTGGCGACCACCATGGGCTTCTCGGCGCTGGAAGGGCTGATGATGGGCAGCCGCAGCGGCAGCATCGACCCCGGCGCGCTGCTCTACCTGATGCAGACCGAGAAGCTCTCGCCCGAGGAACTGGGGCATCTGCTTTACCACGACTCGGGCCTGCTGGGGGTGTCGGGCATCTCGTCGGACCCGCGCGTCCTGCTTGCGCGGGAGGAGGAGCAGGAAACCGCTCGGGACGCGCTTGCGCTCTACGTTCGGCGGGCCGTGCGCGAGATCGGGTCGGTGACGGCGGCTATCGGCGGGCTGGACCTCCTGGTCTTCACCGCGGGCATCGGCGAGCACAATGCCACGATCCGGGCGCGGATCTGCGAAGGGCTGGACTTCCTGGGCGTGGCGCTGGACGCGCAGGCGAACCTGGACAACGCCCCGGTGATCTCCTCGGCATCCGGTCGAGTCGTCGTCGGTGTCGAGCCGACCAACGAGGAATGGATCGCAGCATCCCGCAGCGACGAGGTCTTGCGAGCCCCCGAACGGGCTGGCAGGAAAACTGCGACGGTCTGCTGAGAAGTGGGGAAGGTTCAGCCAGCCTGTCTGCCCGCAACGCGTCAGCCGTGGCCGATGAGATCACGTTCCGGCTTTGTCGGACTAGGTATCTCGACCCTGCTACAGATGCCCCATCACTGGTCATGGCTCGGATCGGTGACGGAGGTGGGATACAGCGCCAAACACCTTGTGCATGACCACGCTCTCTAGCTGGCTGATCCCACCTTTCTTCACCGTCTCGGACAGTTGACGGCAACCCGTTCTCCGGGAGCGCAAAGAAGGACGAGAGAGTGACCTGATAGCAGCGGCGACACTAGTCGGGATAGATGTCTTCCGCGACTGGCTCGATGGCTTCTGTCTGCCGCGTGGCCGCCGGTTCAGGCTCCCGAACCCGCCGGCAGGCCATACGCGCCAGGCCGAGATCATTCAGGATCTGCCCGCACCCTCGAGGATCATCGTCGCGATTTCCAAGCGACTGTTACCATCGCGAATGCGGTCCTGAAAAATGGCACTCCCTAGCGGCATCAGCCCTGAGCATCGTCACGGTTGCTAGCCTTTCGGCGAAACGACCGAGGTATTCGAAGAGGCGCTCGCTCGCCAGCCTCCCTGTGCCGTCTCGGCTGAAACCAAGCCCCCTGCGTCTCTTTCCTGTGCTGCCTGCCGGATCGGGTCCGAGAGCAGGCGCAACCCGTTGAGAACCACCAGCACGGTGCCACCCTCGTGGCCGACGACGGCCAGCGGCAGGGGCAGGTCGAAGAACAGCCCACCCGTCACCAGCAGGACCATGGCCCCCAGGGCGAAGCCCAGGTTCTGGCGGATGATCCGGGCGGTGCGGCGGGACAGGCGGTGGGCATGGGCCAGCCGTTCCAGGTCCTCGGAGAGAAGCGCCACGTCGGCGGCCTGCAGCGCGACCTCGGAGCCCGCCGCCCCCATGGCGATGCCCACGTCGGCGCGGGCGAGCGCGGCGGCGTCGTTCACCCCGTCGCCGACGAAGGCGACCCGGCCCCGTTCCGCCAGCGCGGCTACGGCCCGCACCTTGTCGTCTGGCAGCATCGCGGCCTCGATCTCCTCGGGGCGCAGTCCCAGTTCCGCGCCGATCCGCAGGGCGACGGGTCGCCGGTCCCCGGTCATCATCACGATCCGCCGCACCCTGCCCGCGCGCAGCGCGGCCAGCGCAGGGGCGGCGCTGGCCCGCGCCTCGTCGGCCACGGTGACCGCACCCAGCAGCTGCGACCCGCGTCCCAGATAGACCAGCGTCTGCGCCCCCGCATCCAGCACGGCGAGTGCAGGGTGGCCGAGGTCGGCGCCCATCTCGGCCGCGAGATAGGGATTGCCGGCCCAGATGGTGCCCGAAGGGACGGTCCCGACGATGCCCTTGCCGGGGCGGTTGACGGTGTCCGCGACGGGCGCGGGCGACAGCCCCCGCACCTTGGCCGCGCGGCGGATCGCAGCGGCGATGTGATGCTCGGACTGCGCCTCGATCCCGGCGAGGCGCGACAGGAACCCGGCCTCGTCACCATCCAGCGCCACGACCTGCGTGACCGTCGCCCGGCCGGTGGTCAGGGTGCCGGTCTTGTCGAAGGCGAATGTCTCGACCGCGGCCAGCGTCTCCAGCGCGGCGCCGCCCTTGAAGAGCACGCCACCCCGCGCGGCCGCCGACAGCGCCGACAGGATCGCCGCCGGGACCGAGATGACGATGGCGCAGGGGCTCGCCGCGACCAGCAGCGTCGCCGCCTTGTAAAGCGCCCCGTCCCAGTCGTGGCCCAGCCAGCGGAAGACGGCAAAGGCAAGCGCCGCGCCGACCAGCACCGCGACCGTGTAGCGCTGGCCGAACCAGGTGCTGAACCGCTCGGACGGCGCCTTGGCCGCCTGCGCCTCGGTCACCAGCCGGATCATGCGGGCGATGGTGCTGTCGCCCACCCCGCGCGTCACGGTGACGTCCAGCACGCCGTCGAGATTGACCGTGCCCTCGAAGACCGGATCGCCCGGCGCCTTGGAGACGGGCATGGATTCGCCGGTGATATGAGCCTCGTCCACGCCGCCGCGGCCGGTGGCGATTACCCCGTCCGCGGGCACGCGGGCACCGGGGCGCAGGACCACGGCATCGCCCGCGACGAGATCGGCGGCGGGCACCTCGGCGACCGTCCCATCCGGTCCCCTGCGCAGGGCGGTTTCGGGGCGCAGCGCCATCAGCGCCTCGATCGCGCGGCGGGCGCGGCCGAGCGCGCGCTTCTCCAGCGTGCCCGACAGGCTGAAGAGTGTCAGCAGCACCGCGCCCTCGAAGGGCGCGCCCACGGCTGCCGCCGCCAGCGCCGCCACCACCATCAGCAGGTCGATGTCGAGCACATGGTCGCGCCACAGCGACCCCAGCGCGCGGCCGGCCGCCGGGACCCCGCCGGCCAGATAGACCAGCGCCAGGCCGGGGGCGACGAGGAAGCCGAAGCGCCCGTTCCCCAGCCACAACCCCGCCGCGGCCAGCGCCAGCCCCAGCACCGCCGCAAGCGACAGGGCCATCGAGAGATCGAGGGACGAGATGCGTTTCATGGCGGCCTCCTTCACGGGTGATCCTACCGCAATCCGGCGCGGCTTGTCGAAAACCTTGCCTCGAAGCCGTCGACCCGCCCCTCGGCCGGAGAGATCAGCTCGAGCCGCCCGCCGGTGCCCTCGGCGATCGCCTGGGCGATGGCCAGCCCCAGCCCGCTGCCCTGCGCCCCGGTCGCGCCGCGCTCGAAGGGGCGGGTGAGGCGCCCGAGCCGGTCGGCCGGGACCGCCGGCCCCGCGTTGACCACGCGCAGCAGGCCTGCAGCGGACAGCGAGACCTCGACAGGGGCGCCTTGGGCGCCATGCCGCAGCGCGTTCTCGATCAGGTTGCGGGCGAGGATCGCGAAGGCGTCGGGGTCGATGAAGGAGGGCACGCCCGCCTCGGGCAGCGCCAGGTCGATCCGGCCGCCGTTGTCGCGGGTCATGTCGGCCACGACCATCCGCAGGACCGCCGCGAGATCGACCGGCGCATCCGCCTGCAACCGCCCGCCCTCGGCGCGGGCAAGCTGCATCAGCTTTTCCGACAGCCGCGCCAGCCGCTGCAGGGCGGTCTCGACCTCGCGGGCGCGGGCGCGGGTGGCCTCGTCGGGCGCTTCGAGGACCAGCCGCTGCACCTGCGCCAGCGCCCCTGCGACGGGTGTGCGCAACTCATGCGCCGAGTTGGCGGTGAAGCTGCGCTCGGCCTGAAGCGCCCGGCGCAGGCGGTCGAGCAGGTGGTTCACCGCCCGCGCGTTCGGCCGGAACTCGGAGGGCAGCCCCTCGGCCGGGATGGGCGAGAGGTCGCCCCGGCCGCGCGCCTCGATGCCTTCCCGGAAGCGCCGGATCGGGGCCATCGCGGCCCGGACGGC
Organism: Paracoccus sp. MC1854; assembly: GCF_014164635.1. Classification (NCBI taxonomy): domain Bacteria; kingdom Pseudomonadati; phylum Pseudomonadota; class Alphaproteobacteria; order Rhodobacterales; family Paracoccaceae; genus Paracoccus; species Paracoccus sp. MC1854. The sequence goes on from NZ_JACJFU010000029.1 coordinate 8,065, forward strand.
GGCCCAGACCCCGAGAAGGCTGGCCGGCACGATCAGCGCGAGCGGCAGCGCCAGCCCGGCCAGCGCCTTGCGCGCGGCGGCATGGCGGTGGGCCAGCGGCTCGGCCACGGAAATGGTGATCGTGCCCTGCAGGGCCGCGTCGGAATAGATGCGGTGGGTGGGCGTGGTGGCGAAGCCCATGCCCGGGAAAGGGGGGAACACCGCCGGGTCGGCCCGATGCGAATGCAGCAGCACCCGGCTCTCGGCATCCCGCACGACATAGGTCAGAAGCTCGTCATGTGCGCGCAGCGTGGTCACGCCCTGGCTGGGGCTGTCGTCATCGTCCCGCGCGATGATGTCGCGCACGGCCAAGGGCAGCAGGCGCTGGCCGGCTTCTTCCAGCGCGCTGTCGAAGACCGCGTTCATCTCGTCGCGCAACTGCCCGGCCGTCAGGGCCGCGGCCAGCGTCCACAGCACCGCCGCCCCCAGCGTTAGCCACAGCGACAGCCGGCCCTGAAGGCTGGCCGGGCGGCTCACCGTCCGTCCCCGAGCCGGTATCCAATCCCGCGCAGGGTCTCGACCGCGCCTGCGCCCAGCTTCTTGCGAAGGCGGCTGACATGGACCTCGATGGTGTTGCTCTCGACCTCGGAGCCGAAGGCATAAAGGCGGTCTTCCAGCTGCGCCTTCGAGATCACCTGCCTGGGCCGCTGCACCAGCGCCTCGAACAGCGCCCATTCCCGCTGGGTCAGGTCCACCCGGCGGCCGGCGCGCAGCACCGTGCGGGTGGCAAGGTCGATCTCCAGCTCGCCCAGGATCACCAGCGGGTTCGGGTTGCCGCAGTAGCGCCGCGCGACCGCGGCCAGCCGGGCCGACAGCTCGGCCAGGTCGAAGGGCTTGGTCAGGTAGTCGTCGGCGCCTGCGTTCAGCCCCTCGATCCGGTCCGAGATCTGGTCGAGCGCCGTCAGGATGATCACCGGCGTCACGTCGCCGCGCCGGCGCAACTCGCGCAGGAAGGCGATGCCGCGCCCGTCGGGCAGCATCAGGTCCAGCAGGACCAGGTCATAGGGCGCGGCGTCCAGATGTTCCCGCGCGCGGTCGAGCCGCCCGACCCAGTCGGCGGAATGCCCCTCTGCGGCGATGTGGTCGCGGACCGCCGCGCCCAGGATGGTGTCGTCCTCGATCAGAAGAATTCGCATGAAATCCCCGTCCGCCCTCTGCCGCAGGACCTGCCCGCCCAACCTGTCGCCAGCCTGACGCCTAGGCGCCGCGCGCTTAAGCTGGCCGTCAGGATCGCGTGTCATCAGGGACGGCAGATGATGCCTGAACCATGACAAAGGGCAAATGCGATGAAAAAGCACATGCTGCTGGGCGCCCTGCTTGCCGCCCTGGGCGCGGCGGGCGCGGCCCATGCCGATGACGACGACTGCCATGCCGCGATGGAACGGTGGCAACCCCGCGAGGCGGTGCAGAAGGCGCTCGAGGACCGCGGCTGGCAGGTCGGTCGGATCAGGATCGACGACGGCTGCTACGAGGTCCGGGGCACCGACGCGCAGGGCGCGGGCTTCAAGGCCAAGCTCGACCCAGCGACGCTGGAGGTCGTCGAGATGAAACGCCGCGACCGCCGCCACGAGCGGGACGACGACGATGACGACGATCACGACGACGACCGGCAGCGCGGCCGGGGGCAGGGCGCGCCGGTGACGGCCCCGCCCGCCAACCTGCCGCCGCCCGGCGGGCTGCTGAAGGGCGCCCCGCCCGCGGTGGTCGTCAGATGAGCCCGCAGGCGCCGCGGTCCGGCGCCCGAACCCTTCCCCTCATGCAGGAACCCTTGCCATGCCGGACATGATCGCACGCTATCCCAAGGCCCTTGTCGTCCTCCACTGGGCCACGGCGGCCGCCGTGCTGGGCGCCTGGGCCACGGCCGAGGGCGGTCGGGAGGTCGTCCAGCACCCGCCGCTTCTGCATTTCACCCTCGGCCTCGCGGTGCTGGCGCTCGTCCTGCCGCGGCTGGTGCTGCGGCTGATGGGCGGGACGCAGCCAGACCATGGATCGCGCCCGCTTGCCGTCGCGGTCGGCGCGGGACACGCGCTGCTTTACGCCCTGCTGATCGCGCTGCCGCTCACCGGCTGGCATGCCGCGTCGCAGATGGGGGTGGGGGTGCAGTTCCTCGGGATTCACCTTCCCGCCCTGACGGCGCCCGTGCAGGGGCGGCCCGGCATCGTCGCCGAGTTCCACGAGAGCGCCGGCAGCCTGATCCTGCTGCTGGCCGGGCTGCACGCGATGATGGCGCTGTGGCACCAGTTCGTGCTGCGCGACGGCACCCTGCGCCGGATGAGCCTGCGCTAGGTTCACGTTCCCGCACCCAAGGCCCGGCCCGCAACGGCCGGGCCTTTTCCTTGCTGACGGCAAGCTGACGCAGATTTCCGCCCCGGTTCAGTCCCCTGTCAGCGCAGCGGCCCAGAGTCGCCTCATCCGACAACCGCAACACGGGAGTAACCACGATGAAACGGATGCTTGCGACCCTGGCCGTGCTGGCCGCGATGCCTGCCGGCGCCGCCCTTGCCGATGACGACTGCCGGGTCTCGCCCGAGCAGATGCAGTCTTGGGAGGCGGTGGCGCAACTCGCCAACGACTACGGCTGGACGATCTCGTCGATGGAGATGGACGACGGCTGCTACGAGGTCAACGTGACCGACACCGGCGGCAACACGATCGAGGCGAAGATCGACCCGGCGACGCTGCAGGTCATCAAGGCGAAGCTTGAAGAATTCGCCCGCGAAGCCTCCGCGCCCGCCGCCACCCCGGCACCCGCCGCCCCAGCGAACTGACCGCCGCCTCTCCCCGGCGCATGGCCCGCCTGCGGCCGGCGCCGGGGAAGGCCGCCTCATTCCCAAGAAAGGAGCCCGACCATGAAGCCTCTTGCCGCTATCCTCGCCCTGTCGACCGCCCTGACCCTTCCCGCGATTGCGCTCGCCCGGCCCGTCACGCTGACCACCACGCTGAACGACTATGGCGGCGACGGGGCCTATCTCGCCTTCTACGTCACCGATCCGCAGGGGGCCTATGCCGGCAGCCTGTGGATGGCCGGCGGCAAGTCGAAATACTACGACTCGCTGTCCGGCTGGTATCGCGCGACCGGCGGCGACACCCGGCAGGTGGACGGGATCACCGGGGCCAGCGTCGGCGCGGGCCGCACGTTGGAAATCACGCTGGACCTTGCCGATGCGCTGTTCGACGCTGGCTACACCCTGCATGTCGATGCCGCCGTCGAGGACATGCGCGACAGCCCGAACGAGGTCGCCTTGCCGCTGGCTGCCGCCGGGGCAAGCGCCTCGGGCAGCCGTTACATCGCCAGCGTCTCCTATCGCTGAGGGGTCCATGATCCGTGCAATCCATCGCTGGCCGGGGATCGCCGCCGCGCTGCTGCTGGTCGTGCTGGCACTGTCCGGGGCGGCCCTGTCGCTTTATCCCGCGGCCGAGCGGCTGGCCGCGCCCCAGGCGAAGGCCGGGATGACCGTGGCCGATCTGGCCGGGCGCATCGCTGCCAGTCATCCGGGGCTGGAACAGGTCCGCCGCGCGCCCTCGGGGCAGGTCACCGCCTACTGGTTCGACGGCGGCACCCCGCGGGCGGCGGTCATCGACCCGGCGACGGGGCAGGACGCCGGATCGGCCGATCCCGACCCGCTGCGGCGCTGGCTGACCAACCTGCACCGCTCGCTGTTCCTGGGCGACGCCGGGCGGATCGTGACGGCGCTCGGCGCGGGCGCGATGCTGGTGCTTGCGCTGTCGGGCGTGGCGCTGGTGGCGCGGCGGACGGGCGGCTGGCGGCGCTGGTTCGCGCGGCTGCGCGGTCCCCTGGCCGGGCGGCTGCATGTGGAAATCGCGCGGGTGGCGGTCGCGGGTCTTGTGCTGTCCTCGGCCACGGCGCTGTGGATGACGGGCTCGACCTTCGACCTGCTGCCGGACGGCGCCCGCACGCCGGCCTTCCCGGCCGAAACCAGCGGCCGGATCGGCGCCGACCTGGCGGGCGTTGCCGCATTGCAGCTGCCGGTCGCCGCCTTCCGCAGCCTGTCGCTGGCCGATCCGGACGACCCGGCGGATGTCCATACCCTCAAGACCGCGCAAGGCATCGGTTATCTGGACCAGGGCAGCGGCGAGATGCTCGGCTGGGCCGACCTCTCCGCCTGGCAACGGGTCTCCGAGACCGTCTTCATGCTGCACACCGGCCAGGGCGCGGCGGTGCTGGGGCTGGTGCTGGGGCTGATGGCGCTTGGCGTGCCCGCGATGGCCGGCACGGGCGTGATCCTGTGGCTCTCCGCACGCCGCGCCCGGCCGCGCATCCGGGGCAATGCCCCGCCCGGCCGGGCCGAAACGGTCCTGCTGGTCGGCAGCGAGGGCGGCTCGACCTGGGGCTTTGCCGCCACGCTGCACGCCGCGCTGACCGACGCCGGCCAGCGCGTCCATGCCGCGCCGATGGCGGGCTTCGACCCGGCCCGCTACCCGAACGCCGCGCGCTTCATCATCCTTGCCGCGACCTATGGCGAGGGCTGCGCCCCGGCCTCGGCACGCGGGTTCCTCGACCGGCTGGACCGGCTGGACCGCGCGCCCGAGGCGCCGCTGGCCGTGCTGGGCTTCGGCGACCGCAGCTTTCCCGCCTTCTGCGCCCATGCCGAGGAGGTCGCGGCAGCCGCGGCGGCAAGGGGCTGGCCGCAGCTTCTGGCCTTCGCAACCATCGACCGCCAGTCCCCGCAGGAGTTTGCCCGCTGGGGCCGCGCGCTCGGTGCGGCGCTGGGGGTCGAACTGGAACTGCTTCACCAGCCGGTGGTGCCCGCAAGCGAGGCGCTGACGCTGATCTCGCGCCGCGACTACGGGGCCGAGGTGCAGGCGCCGACCGCGATCCTGCGCCTTGCCGCGCCGCGGGTCTCGGCTTGGCAGCGGCTGACGGGGCAGGGCTTCGCGCGCTGGCAGGCGGGCGACCTGCTGGGCGTCCTGCCCGAGGGCTCGCCCGTGCCGCGCTTCTATTCGCTGGCCTCGGGGTCGCGCGACCGCTTCGTCGAGATCGTGGTCCGCAAGCAGCCCGGCGGGCTCTGCTCGGGGCAGCTTGCGGAACTTCAGCCGGGCGGGACGGTGCGGGCCTTCCTGCGCCGGAACCCGGGCTTCCGCCCGGGCCGGGGCCGCGCGCCGCTGATCCTGGTCGGCGCGGGTACGGGCATCGGGCCGCTGGCGGGCTTCATCCGCGCCAATGCACGCCGCCGCCCGGTGCACCTGTTCTTCGGGATGCGGCACGCGGACAGCGACTTCCTGTATCGCGAGGAACTGACCGCGTGGCACCGGGCAGGGCGGCTGTCGCGCCTCGTGACGGCCAACTCGCGCGGCGAGCACCCGCATCACGTCCAGGACGCCCTGCGGCGCGAGGCGGCCGAGGTCGCCCGCCTGATCCGCGCGGGCGCGCGCGTGATGGTCTGCGGCGGGCGCGGCATGGCGGCAGGCGTTCGCGCCGCGCTGGACGAGATCCTTGCCCCGGCCGGGCTGACGCCCACGCTGCTGAAAGCCGAGGGACGCTATGTCGAAGACATCTACTGACCCGACCCGCCATGCCCTGAACGGCCCCACCATGGGCACGCGGTGGTCGGTGCTGTTCTTTGCGGATGGCCTCGATCCGGCCCCGGTGCGGCAGGCGCTGCAACAGGCGGTCGAGGAGATCGACGCGCAGATGTCCACCTGGCGGCCGGACAGCGACCTGATGCGGCTGAACGCGGCGCCGGTCGGGGAATGGGTGACCGTGCCCGCGCATCTCATGGCCGTGCTGCGGCTGGGGCTGGAGGTCGGCCGGGCCTCGGGCGGGGCCTTCGACATCGGCATGGGCGATGCGGTGGCGGCATGGGGCTTCGGCTCCGCCCCGGCCGATGCCGGTCGCATCCGGCAGGCGCTGGCCGTTCCGCGCCGGTCTGCGCATGAGGTGGTGCAGCTTGACCCTGCCGCCTGCCGGGTGCGGAAGGCCGCGCCTTTGTCGCTGGACCTGAACGGCATCGCCAAGGGCTATGGCGTGGACCGGCTGGCCGGGACGCTGCGGCGCTTGGGGATCGGCGCGGCCCTTGTCGGGATCGACGGCGAGATGCGGGCGCTGGGGCTGCGCCCCGTCGGCTCGCCTTGGGCGGTGGCGATCGAGGCGCCCGATCTCGCCCGGCGCGCGGCCCACTCCGTGCTGGCGCTGCAGGATGCGGCGGTGGCGACCTCGGGCGACTACCGGCACCGGGTCAGGGCAGGGGGGCGGGACCTGTCCCATACCATGGACCCCCGGCGCGGCGCGCCGCTGCCCGCCCCGCCCGCATCGGTCACCGTCGTCGCGCGCGACTGCGCCGAGGCCGATGCCTGGGCCAGCGCGCTGATGGTGCTGGGCGAGGAAGAGGGTGCCGCCCTGGCCCGGCGCCTCGGCCTCGATGCGCTGTTCCTGCTCCGCGGGGCAGGGGGCATCCGGATGGTGCCGGTGGGCGAGCTGTTCGGGGCGCCGGAGGCAAGTCATGTCTGCTGATCCCACAGGTGACGGCGCCACCAGCTTGCAGGGCGGTCGTCTCCCGTCCCTTCTTGCGCAAGCCGGGGAAGTCGCCGGAGCGGGGCGCCTGTCCGTCTGCCCGGCTTGCCTGTGCATTCCTGCAAGGCTTCCTTGCTGCTTTCGCCAATCGCTGTGCGGCTTCCCACAGGTTAACTTCCGGCACGCAGGCATAGTCCGATGCCGGAGAAACCCAGGAGACAAGACCATGCAATTCGGGAAACCCGTGACAGCCCTCGCCCTGACCCTCGCGCTTGCGCTGGGGGCACCCGCAATGGCCGCCCAGAGCCATGACCATGGCGGGCATGAGGCCACGGTTGCGGCGCTGGTGCTCGACGAGGGGGCGAAATGGCAGGGCGATCAGAACATGATCGACGGCATGACCGCGATCCGCACCGTCATGGCCGCCAATCTGGACGCCATCCACGCCAATGCCCTGACCCCCGCTCAGGCCGGGGACCTGGCTGCCGAGGTGGGCAGGCAGCTCGACTTCATGATCGAGAACTGTGATCTGGAGCCGGCGGCCGACGAGCAGTTCCATCTGGTGCTGGCGCAGGTCATGGACGGCGCCTCGGCGCTGGAGGCAGGCGACGTGGAAACCGGCGCGGCCGCCATCGTCCAGGCGCTGAACGCCTATGGCGCGCATTTCGAGCATCCCGGCTGGGAGCCGTTGGCTCACTGATTGAAGACCGGCGCCGCGCCGGCGTGCTGAAGATCATGCGGCCGGCCAGGGTCAGCCCCCGCTCGCGGCTGTCGCGTCCTTGCCCCGGCGCGGCGCGCGGCCTTCCAGAAGCTCTGCCTCGGCCGCCAGCGCCCCGGTCATGAAGTCCAGGAACGCCCGGATGCGGGCAGTCCGGCGCAGGTCTTCGTGGGTCAGAAGCCAGAGATCGAGCCCGAAGTCCTCGGGGAAGGACGCAACGCGGATCAGGTCCGCGTCGCGGTCGGCAATGGCGCAGGGCAGTGCGGCAAGACCAAGCCCGACCCTGGCCGCCGCCACCGCCGCGGTGATCGAGTTGGTCCGGCAGACCTGCCGCATCCCGGGCCACCAGCGGGCCAGGTTGCGGCTGAGCGGCCCGTGCGACGAGCCATAGCCCACCCAGTCGCCCCGTTCCGGGTCGCCCGCCCCTCGCGCCAGCAGTCCGGCCGAGGCATAGACGGCGAAGGCCAGCCGCCCGACCCGTCGCCCGACCAGCGTGTCCTGCACCGGGTTGCCGACCCGCAACGCCACATCCGCCTCGCGCCGGGTCAGGTCCAGCACCGTGTCCGACACCAGCAGGTCAAGCTCGATCCCCGGCCATTCCGCGCGGAAGGCGGCAAGATGGGGCGGCAGCACGCCGACGGCCAGCATGTCCGTCGCGGTGATGCGGATGGTGCCGGTTGGTCGCTGGTCCTGTCCCGTGACCTTCAGCGCCATCGTGGCGATCGCTTCCTCGATGCGGCCGACGGAATCCCGCATCTCCTCGCCCGGCGCGGTCAGGACATAGCCATTGGGCAGGCGGTCGAAGAGGCGCACGCCCAGCCGTTCCTCGAAGGCCGTGATGCGGCGGAAGACGGTGGAATGGTTGATCCCGAGCGCCCGCGCCGCGCCCGATAGCGTGCCCGCCCGCGCCACCGCCAGAAACAGGCGCAGGTCGTTCCAGTCCTGACCTTGTGCATCCATGCAAAGATCCCTTGCAGGCTTCGCCAATGTTGTGCGGATCAGGACAGCATACCTTCACGGGGCAAGCAATGGCGCCGTCCCGCGCCCTCAATGAAAGAAAACACCAATGACCAGGACCATCCTGCGCAGCGACGAGTTCTCCTGTCCCTCCTGCGTGACGAAGATCGAGAAGGCGCTGGCCGCGACTCCTGGCGTGACAAGCGCCGCGGTGCATTTCAACACCGGTCGGATCGAGGTCGAACATGACCCCGCAACCGCACCAGTCGATGTGCTGATCGGTGCCGTGCGCCAGGCCGGCTACCAGGCCCGGCCCTCGGCCTTCTGAGTTCTTTCCCGCATCCCATCCCTTCCTCCGCCCCGGCCGCAAGGCCGGAGCGGAGAGCAGAAAGGAGATTTCCCATGTGGGCTGACCTGAAGGCCAGGTTCTCGCACCCGGCTCGCCGGCGGCTGTGGCTGACGATCATCAGCGGCACCCTGATCGCTCTGGGCCTGCTGGCCCGCTACGCCCTCGGCAATACCGATCTGTGGTCGGCGGCGATGGTCACAGCGGCCCTGCTGGCCGGCGCCGACATCGCCGTCCGCGCGGTCCAGGCGCTGCGGATCAGGCACCTGAGTATCGAACTGCTGGTCACCGTCGCCGCCACCGGCGCGCTGGTCATTGGCGAATACTGGGAGGCAGCGGCGGTCACCTTCCTCTTCATCTTCGGTTCGTGGCTTGAGGCGCGAACCATGCGCCAGACCCGTGGGGCGCTGAAGGCGCTGATCGCCGCCGCACCCGCCACCGCTACCGTCCTGCGGGACGGCCAGCCCGTCGAGGTCGCCGCCAGCGCCGTCGAGCCGGGCGAGACCGTGCTGGTCAAGGCTGGCCAGCGTATCCCGGTGGACGGCGAGGTCACCTTTGGCAACGCCGCCGTCAGCGAGGCGGCAATCACCGGCGAGTCCATCCCCGCCGAAAAGACCCCCGGCAGCGCCGTCTTTACCGGCACCATTGCCGAGAACGGCATGCTGCGCATCCGCGCGACCAATATCGGCGCCGACACCACACTGGCCCGCATCGTCCAGCGCGTCGAGCAGGCGCAGGAGGAAAAGGCCCCTACCCAGCGCATGATCGAGCGGTTCGCACAGTGGTATACGCCCGCGATCATGGGGCTGGCGGTTCTGGCCTGGATCTTCACCCGCGACATCCGGCTCGCGCTGACGCTGCTGGTGGTCGCTTGCCCCGGCGCGCTGGTCATCTCGACGCCCGTTTCGATCGTGGCGGGGATCGGGCGGGCGGCACGTTCGGGCATCCTCATCAAGGGCGGGCAGCATCTCGAGGACGCCGGCCGCATCAGTGCCGTCGCGCTGGACAAGACCGGCACGCTGACCGAAGGGCGTCCGCGGCTGATGGAGATCGTGCCGCTGACCGGCCACGACCGTGACACGGTGCTGCGCCGCGCCGCCATCGCCGAGGCCGGCTCGGACCACCCGCTCGGTCGCCCGATCATCGAGGCCGCCAAGGCGCAGGGCGTCGTTCCCACGGCTGAGCACCTTGAGGAAATCGCCGGCATGGGGCTTGTCGCGATCCACGACGGCAACCGCATCGCTGCCGGCAACCGCCGCCTGATCGACCGGCTGGGCATTCCGGTGACGCCCGAGGCCGAGGCGGCACTGGCAGGCCTTCTGGACCGCGGCCATACCGTGGTGATGGTGGGCGTGGACGGACAACTCGCGGGCCTGCTGGGCCTTGCCGACCAGCCGCGCCCGAGTGCCGCGCCGATGATCGCCGGTCTGCGCGAGGCGGGGATCGACCGGATCGTCATGCTGACCGGCGACCAGCCGCAGGCGGCCCGCGCCATCGCCGCGCAGGTCGGCATCGACGAGGTTCACGCGGGTCTGTTGCCGGAACAGAAGCTCGAACTGATCCGCAAGATGCGAGCCGAGGGTAGCCACGTCGCCATGATCGGTGACGGCATCAACGACGCCCCGGCGCTCGCCGCCGCCGACACCAGCATTGCCATGGGTGCAGCCGGCAGCGACGTGGCCATCGAGACGGCCGACATCGCGCTCATGACAGGTGATCTGAAGCGGATCCCCGAGGCGGTGGTGATCTCGCGCGCCACGCTGCGGAACATGCGCCAGAACCTCGTGATCGCGCTGGCGACCGTGGCCGGGCTGATGGCAGGGGTGTTCTCGGGCCATGTGCACATGGCCGAAGGCATGCTGGTCCACCAACTCTCGGTGCTCATCGTCATCGCCAACGGCATGCGCCTGCTGCGGACCAACCGCAGCAGGTCGCGGGAACCAGCAGGAGGACTTCTACCCGCAGAAGCCGCCTGAGCCACGATGCGCCCCGCAGTTCAGATGCGGGGCGTCACTCCTGGCGAGCGCCGCGCAGGTCATGAATGACGGTGAAAGGGCTGCATCATAAGTTCCTGATGACATTGATCAGTTCGATGATCGCAAAACCTTTCGGCTATTACAGTCTACCGGATGTTCAATGCCTCTCCCCTTGTCGGTGGCCAATCTGGCCGGACGCGCCTACGCGGGCTCCTATGGCATCGCTGTCTTGGGAGTGGGTGATGAAGAGGCAGGAGAGATGAACCGCATTCAGACGATCGCTGCTGCCAGCATCTTCGTGGGCCTTCTGGTTCTCGGCCTCAAGTTCCTGGCTTGGCGGCTCACCGGCTCGATCGCGCTCTATTCGGATGCGCTTGAAAGCATCGTCAACGTCGTCACGGCCATCGTGGCCCTTCTGGCCGTCCGCACAAGCACAAAGCCCGCCGACGCGAACCACCCCTATGGTCATGGAAAGGTCGAATACTTCTCGGCGGTGACGACCGGGGTCTTCATCATCGTAGCGCCATGCTCATCCTGACCGAGGCATATCACGGCTTCCTGAGCCCCCGTGCCCTGGAAGCCGCACCGGAGGGACTTCTGGTGAACGGGCTGGCCGGCGCCATCAATGCCGCCTGGTGCTGGGTCCTGATCCACCAGGGCCGCCGGCTACGCTCGCCGGCTCTGGTCGCGGACGGGCGCCACCTGCTGACGGACGTGGTCTCCTCGGCAGGGGTGCTTCTTGGTGTCCTTCGGGCCACCGTCACGGGCTGGGCCGTTCTCGATCCGGCACTTGCGGCACTGGTCGCGCTCAACATCCTCTGGTCGGGGTGGCAGCTCATGCGCCAGTCGGTGGGCGGCCTCATGGACGTGGCCATCCCCGACGAGATGCTTGGCCGCATCCGCGACGTTATCTCGACAAATGCGGAAGGGGCGCTCGAGGCGCATGACCTGCGCACGCGGCATTCGGGGCCCATGACCTTCGTGGAGTTCCATCTCGTCGTGCCGGGCGACATGTCCATGCCCCGAGGTTGCGGCGCACCGTCTCGACAAGCTGCGCCTGTGCCTCACTGGCCCCCCGCAGGGCTAGCGGGCAATCCGGCAACCCCAGCCGGCGCTGCAGTTCCAGCAGCAGCCGGCCCCCGGCCGTGTCGAGGCGCCGTACCCGGCCGATATCCAGCGCCGCCGCGCCTGCGCCATCCCGGACAAGGCCCTCGATGTCGAGGCGGCCGACCGCAACCACCGACAGGTCGCCGCTGAAGGCCAGGACGCCTTCTCCGATCTCGACCCGGATCGGCTTTCCCGTGATCGTCGCCTCGCCCCGCGTCATCGGTCCCTGCCTGCCATGCCGCGACGGATCACCGCTGCGTGGTTCCTTGCGGCGATGTCGCGCTGACCCGAGTGCTTGCATCCCCGGCAGGCTTGTTCAAGGCCGCGCCCGCGATGGCGACCTGCGGAAGCGGCGCGCCTGAAACGGCGTCATGGCGTGATGGCGACCTTCAGCACCCCGTCGCGCTGGTTGGCGAAAAGCTCGTAGGCTTCCTCGATCTCGTCCAGGCTGAAGCGGTGCGTCACCAGCGGGCGCGTGTCCACCCGCCCCGAGGCGATGGCATCCATCAGGCGCCGCATCCGCTCCTTGCCGCCGGGGCAGAGGGTCGTCACGATCGTGTGGTCGCCCAAGCCGGCCAGGAAGGGGCCGAGGGGAATCGTCAGGTCGCCCGAGTAGACGCCCAGAGAGGACAGCCTGCCGCCCGGGCGGAGTACCCGCAGCGCGGCCTCGAAGGTTTCCTGCCGCCCGAGCGCCTCGATGGCGACATCGACGCCGCGCCCGTCGGTGAGGCGCATGATCTCGGCCACCGGATCGGCCGCCGTGAAGTCTATTACGTGGTCCGCCCCCATGCGGCGGGCCATCTCCATCCGGGCCGGCACGCTGTCCACGCCGATGATCGTCGTCGCCCCCATCAGCCGCGCGCCCGCCGTGGCGCAAAGCCCGATCGGGCCCTGCGCGAAGACCGCCACCGTGTCGCCGATGCGGATCTTCCCGCTTTCCGCCCCCGAAAACCCGGTCGACATGATGTCCGGGCACATCAGCACCTGCTCGTCGCTGAGACCGTCCGGCACCGGCGCGAGATTGGCCATCGCGTCGGGAACCAGCACGTATTCGGCCTGCGTACCGTCGATGGTGTTGCCGAACTTCCAGCCGCCCATCGGCTTCCAGCCGTGTCGCGTGCCGGGGCCGTCCTGAGCGTGGCAGCCGCAGAGCGCGGCGTGGCTGTGGCCCGAGGTGCAGATCGCCCCGGCGATCACGCGCTGCCCTTCCGCATAGCCCTGCACGGCCGAGCCGAGCTTCTCGATCACGCCCACCGGCTCATGGCCGATGGTCAGGCCCCGGGCGACGGGATATTCGCCCTTCAGGATATGGACGTCGGTGCCGCAGATCGTCGTTGTCGTGATCCGCACCAGCGCGTCGAGCGGGCCGACATCGGGCACCGGCTTCTCGTCGAGCACGATCCGGCCCGGTTCCACGAAGATGGCGGCCTTCATCCTTGCGGTCATGGTCTTTCTCTCCTTCGATCACGATCGTCCCGGGCGGAGGTCCTGCCGGCGACAAGGGCACGGCTGTCTCGCTCGGGCCTTCCGGTTCCTCCCCGAGGTTGGCCGCAGGAACGCCGCTTGGCGAGACAAAATGCGCTTGCGGGGGCATGATCCTCGTTCGGGACGATGGCAGGCGCCCAGCCTGCATCCCTGGAGGCGGCCCCGGCGCGTCATCGCTTCAACCCCAGCCTGATCTGCTTCTCGATCTCGATCAGGGCGAAGAAGGCCGCGCCCAGACCCACGATCAGCAGGCCGTCCGCGAGCGGGACGGGCTCGGTCCCCAGCACGGCCTGCAGAAGCGGCAGGTAGGTGACGGCAAACTGCGCGCCGGTGATGACGACCACCACCGTCCAGATCACGCGCGTGCCCCTGACTGCCTCCCAGGTCAGCGAGGTGCCGTGGATGTTGCGGATGAAGAAGAGGTGGGCGATCTCCAGCACCACCAGCGTGTTCATCGCAACGGTCTGAGCCAGCGCCAGGGGATAGCCGCGGTCGAGCGCATAGCTGAACATGCCGAAGACGGCGGCCAGGAACAGGAAGGCCACCAGAGCTACGTGCCAGACCAGCTCGCCCGACAGGATGGGCGCGTCGCGCCGCCGGGGCGGGCGGGACATGGTGCCGGCCTCGGTCGGCTCGAAGGCCAAGGCAAGGCCAAGGGTGATGCCGGTGATCAGGTTGACCCAGAGGATCTGCACCGCGGTCAGCGGTAGGGCGTAGCCGGCGACCAGGGCGGTGATGACCACCATCGCCTCGCCGGCATTGGTGGGCAGGGTCCAGCTGATGACTTTCTTGAGGTTGTCGTAGACCGTGCGCCCCTCGCGCACGGCGGCGGCGATGGTGGCGAAATTGTCGTCGGCGAGGACGAGGTCGGCGGCCTCCTTTGCGGCCTCGGACCCCTTGAGGCCCATCGCGATGCCCGCGTCGGCGCGCTTGAGCGCGGGCGCGTCGTTCACCCCGTCGCCGGTCATGGCCACCGACAGGCCGTTGGCCTGCAGCGCCGTCACCAGGCGCAGCTTGTCTTCGGGGCTGGTGCGGGCAAAGACGTCCACGCCCATCACCTCGAGTGCCAGCTGCGCGTCGTCGAGCTTGTCGAGATCCTGGCCGGTCAGCACGCGATGGGGGTTTTCCAGGCCGATCTGCGCGGCGATCGCGGCGGCGGTGCCGGCGTGGTCGCCGGTGATCATCTTGACCCGGATGCCCGCGGCCCGGCATTCGGCGACCGCGGCGATGGCCTCGGGGCGGGGCGGGTCGATCAGGCCGACAAGTCCGAGGAAGGTCAGCCCGCCGTCCAGCGCACCCGCGTCGATCCGGTCCACGGCCTCGGCCCGCTCGGCCAGGGCAAGGACGCGCAGCCCGCGCCGCGCCATCGCCTCGGCGCGGTCGTGCCAATGGGCGTGGTCGGTATCCCCGCACATCCGCAGCACCCGTTCCGGCGCGCCCTTCACATGGGTGACGCGCCCCTCGGGGCCGTCGGTCAGCACCGCCATGAAGCGGTGCCGGCTGTCGAAGGGGATGGCGTCCAGCCGAGGCGCGGCGATATCCGGTGCCACCTTACCGGCGAAGGCCAGCAGCGCGCCTTCCATCGGGTCGCCCTCGACGGACCAGAGGCCGTCCCGCTCGCGCAAGGTCGCGTCGTTGCACAGCGCCGCCGCCCGGCTCAGACGCCCGAGGTCCCCGGCGGCCGTGATCGCCCCCGCCGGCGCATAGCCGTCGCCCGCCACGGAGAAGCTGCCCTCGGGGGTTTCCACGGCGGCGACCACCATCTCGTTGCGCGTCAGCGTGCCGGTCTTGTCGGTGCAGATGACCGAAACCGAGCCGATCGCCTCGATCGCCGGCAGGCGGCGCACGATGGCGTGCCGCCGCGCCATTGCCTGCACGCCGATGGCCAGCGTGATCGTCATCACGGCTGGCAGGCCCTCGGGGATCGACGAGACGGCGATGGCGACCACCGTCATGAACAGGTCGGCAAAGGGCAGGTGGCCAACGAAATAACCGTAGGCGAGCAGCAGGGCCGCCGCGAGCAGGATCAGGAAGGACAGCCAGCGCGCGAAATGGTCCATCTGCGCCACCAGCGGCGTGGTCAGCTGCTCGACCGCGCCGAGAAGTCCGCCGATGCGGCCGATCTCGGTCCCCGCGCCGGTCGCTACCACCAGCCCGCGCGCGGTGCCCTGCGTGACCAGCGTGCCCGACCACAGCATCGGGCGGCGGTCGCCCAGGGGGGCGTCGAAGGCGACGGGGTCCACGTCCTTTTCCACCGGTACGGACTCGCCGGTCAGGATCGCCTCCTGCGCCGCGAGGCCGCGCGCCTCGATCACGCGCAGGTCGGCCGGCACCTTGTCGCCCGCCTCGAGCAGCACGATGTCGCCGGGCACGATCCCGGCCGCGTCCAGCGTGACCCGCTGCCCGTCGCGCAGCACTGCGGCATGCGGGGCCAGCATCTGCCGGATCGCCGTCATCGCCGCCTCGGCCTTGCCTTCCTGGACGAACCCGATCACCGCATTGGCCAGCACCACCGCCAGGATGACGCCGGTGTCGATCCAGTGCTGCATCGCCGCCGTCACCAGGGCCGCGGCGAGCAGCACATAGATCAGCACGTTGTGGAACTGCCCCAGGAAGCGCAGGACCGGCCCGCGGCGCCGGACCTCGGGCAGGCGGTTCGGCCCGTGGCGGGCCAGGCGCCGCGCGGCCTCGGGCCCGGTCAGCCCCCCGGGCCCGGATTCCAGCGCGAGAAGACAGGTGCGGCCGGGATGCGCGTGCGGATTCGTGAGCGCCGCCGTCAGGGAATGGTGCATCTCGTCGTCGCTCACGATCTCGCCTCCGCTTGAATGCCGGATGCCGGGGCCCCCATTGCGCACGGCGCATCCTGCGGGCGTCGGGCGCGAACGCGCCTTCCGCGATGCCCGGCCTGTCCTTGGGGCCGCCCGGAGGAGCTTGCCCAGCCCCGGGGCGAGGTCAAGACCGCGGCAGGCCGCGGCCGGAACCGGCGGCGATCCCACCGGAGCTTGCCGGCGATGGCCGGTCCAAGGCACCATGCCCCCATGCAGCAACCCGGCATCGATGGGGGTGAGGCAGGGATGGTCAGTCATTCTGGTAGATTGTCGCACAGGCGCGGCCCGCCTTTCCCTTCCTCCCACGATGTCCAAGACCGCATGGAGAAGCCGACATGACGCACAGCCGCATCGCCTATATGCCCCTGATCACCTATCCCGAAGCGATCGCCGATGACGCGACCCGCGCCGCCGTCGCCCTGGCGCGGCCCCTTGGATACGCGCTCAGCGTGACGACCTTCGCGATCGATCTTCCGCGCGTCTCCTCGGGCCTGGGCGACCTGCTGATCGACATCCCCGGACTTGTCCAGTCCGCCGAGGAGAAAAGCAGGGCCGAATGCCGCCGCCTCGAGCAGCTCGTCCTGGAAAGCGCCGCATCGCCCGCGGATGTCCATTGCACCGCGCGCAAGGTTCCCTGGGGGGCGGTGCCGGGCGATGCCGCCGAGCAGGCCCGGTATTTCGACCTCGCCCTGCTGCCCTGGGCCCCCGACACCGCCCCGGTCGAGGACATGGCCGAGGCGGTCGTCTTCGGCTCGGGCCGCCCGGCCGTCCTGGTGCCGCCCTCGGCCCGTCCCGCCGCGGTGGATCATCTCGCCATCGCCTGGGACGGCAGCCGGGTCGCCGCCCGCGCCCTTGGCGATGCGCTGCCGCTTCTGGCGGAAGGCGGCCAAGTCTCGGTCCTGACGGTCCGGGACGAAAAACCTTTGGGCGGGTCAGATCTTGCCGGTGCTCTTGCGTCATCGCTGGCAAAGCGGGGGCTCAACGCTAAGCCTGTTGAGACAACTCTCGGTAATAGAACTATCGCCGAGGCGTTGCAGGATACCGCCCTGTCAAACGGTGCGCAGCTTCTGGCAATGGGGGGATTTGGTCACTCCCGCATCCGCGATTTCGTTCTTGGCGGGGCGACAAGGGGGATTCTAACTCAGTTGCGGCTCCCAGTTCTACTATCGCATTGATTGGTGTTCGTGGGAGATGCCAGAACTTCGTGAGGAAGGCATCTGCACCTTCATCCAGGGAACCGTGCGGATCCTCAATTTGCCCGAGTTGTCCAACACAGGCCAGTATCGCTGGGACTATCTGTATCTCGGCGCCGATCTCGACCGGAAAATCCACGAAAGAGTGGCGAAGCCGCAAAGCTCGCCCGAGCACGCACCGGCGTGAGGCTGAGGCTCGGTGGTTGGGAGGTTATCTGCAGCAACCGTTTGAAGGATGCAGTGTGCTTGAGTTTGACCGGACAAGTTGCGCGGCACGCCACCTGCCTCAGGCCAAGCCTTCTGCCACCAGGTCGCGCAGATGCGCCACGTCCTTGATATGGACCATCGTGGCCTCGATCTGCACGCCATGATCGCGTAGCCGTGCAAAGGCCCGCGACAGGGTTTCGGGCTTCATTCCCAACCGGCCGGCGATCAGTGCCTTGTTGTAAGGCAGCGTTATAGGACTGTCGCCTTCGCCTTCCTCGTGAAGGTCCAGCAGGAACTCGGCCGCACGCTGCACGCTGGTGCAGGTCTTCAGCTCCTCGATATGGGCAACAAGCTGCTGCAGACGCAGGAAGGCCGGAGCCAGCATCGATGTGGCAAGCACCGGATCGGACTGCAGCAGACGGCGCACACGGCCCGCGTCCAGCCGCAGCAGCCGCGCCGGGCTGATCGCCTCGGCCGAGACCGGCCAGGGCTGGCCGCAAAGCGCTGCCGCCTCGCCGAAGCTCTGACCATCGCGCATGGCGCCGATCATCGCCTCGATCCCGCTGGCGGCAGTGCGGTAAAGCTTGATCCAGCCGTCCAGCACGACGAACAGCGCATCGGCAGGCTCGTCCTGCAGGAAGAGGATCTGGCCGGCGCCGAGGCCCTGCACCCGTGCACCCTTCAGCAGCATGGCCTCTGTGCCTTCGGGCAGGCTGGCGAGCAGGGCGGACCGGCGGGCCGTCTCAAGCTCGTCAGGCGTCAGAATGACCTGGGCAGAAGGCGAGCCGGTGTTGCACTTGCAGGGCCTTGCTGCGTCAAGAATGCAAGTCTTTGCTGGCTCAAGCCTGCACGGCCTTGCCTTGCAGCGGGACGGGGCCAGTCGGGCCAGACATTCCCTTGTCCTGCCGCAACTCAGCATGTGCGACCAAGCGTGTGGCCGTGTCTGTCGGATTGGGCTGGCGGATTGAAGATCAATCTCGGCCTGGCTCCCGTCTGCCCCTCGATGCCGAGTTCAACCCTGGTATGAAATGATTGTTCCGTCGAGGTCCCTGTCGCGGCTTTCAGGCCGGTGCGATCATGTGGACCACCAGGATCTCGCCGTCCTGCTCAACGGACGCACACTGCAGAGGCGGGCACGGGAACAGGGGCACTCCGCAGCAAAGACCGACGGCATTCTCTCCAAATCGCCGCGGATACGCTTCCTGGCTACCCGGGCGGGCAGGAGCCCGCAGCGCCATTGAGGCACGAAACCGCCGCCGCTATGCCAACCTCGAGCTGATCCGGAGGTCTGCATGTTCGAAGTCATCTGCGTCAGCTTTGCCTTCGTCTTCGGCCTTGCGGTGCGCCAGCTTGGCTTGCCGCCGATGGTCGGGTTCCTGGCGGCGGGGTTCGCGATCAATGCGCTGGGGCCCGTGCTGAGGCTGCCGGAGGCCACCGGCGACATCCTGGACTACCTGTCACACCTGGGTGTGCTGCTGCTGCTCTTCGCAGTCGGCATGAAGCTGCGGCTCCGGCAGATCGCGCAGCCGCAGGTGCTGGGCGGGGCGTTGCTGCATTTCGTGATCTCGATCGTCGTGGTGACGCCCGGACTGGTGCTGTTTCTTGGGATGGACCTGCGGACTGCGGCAATGCTGGCGGTCATGCTCGCCTTCTCCTCGACGGTGTTCTCGGCCAAGGTTCTGGAGGAAAAGCGTGACATCGGTGCCTTCTACGGGCGAACCGCAATTGGCATCCTCGTCCTTCAGGACATCATCGCGCTTGTGGTGCTGTCGATCTGGGGCGGGCAGGCGCCCTCGGTCTGGGCCCTGTATGTGCTCGCGCTGCCATTGCTGCGTCCGCTCCTGTTCCGGATACTGGATCTGACCGGCCAGGATGAGTTGCTGGTCCTGATGGGCATGTTGCTGGCGCTGGTGATCGGCGGCATGGGGTTCGAGTTCGTGGGCCTCAGCTCCGAGATCGGGGCGCTGGCCATGGGGCTGATGCTCTCCACCCACAAGCGCGCAAAGGAACTGACCGACGCGCTCTGGGGCCTGAAGGAGGCCTTCCTGGTCGGCTTCTTCCTGCAGATCGGGATGTCGGGCCTGCCGGATCAGGGCGATCTGGTTTTCGCCTTGGTCTTCATTGCGCTGCTGCCGCTGAAGGCGGGGCTGTTCTACCTGCTTCTCCTGCTGTTCCGCCTGAGGGCGCGCAGCGCGTTCCTGGCGGTGGTCAACCTGGCCACCTACAGCGAGCTGGCGCTGATCCTGACGGCCGACCTGGTGCCCGACAAGCTGGTGGCCATGGCGCTGCTGGTCAGCCTGTCATTCGTTACGGCCTCGCCTCTGAACCGCGTGGCGCAGGCGCTGTTCGACCGCTACGAAAGCCAGCTGCAACGCTTTCAGACGGCAAGGCACCACCGGGACGAGCTGCCGACGGACATGGGCAATGCCCGCATCCTGATCCTGGGCATGGGCCGGACCGGTTCGGCGGCCTATCAGTACCTGCTGCCGTTCGAGGACCGGTTGGTGGGGATCGACTCTGACATCTACAAGGTCGAGCCGCACCGGCAGGCGGGCCGCAACGTCCTGTGGGCCGATGTCGAGGATGCTGGCTTCTGGCGAGGGGTCAACATCGCGGGGCTGCACGCCGCGGTTCTGGCCATGGACGGCACCGAGGCAAAGGAGGCCGCGGCCTGGGCGCTGCGGTCCAAGGGGTTCGCGGGACCGATCATCTCGCATGTGCTGCATGAGCAGGACGTCGAGCGCCTGAAGGCGGCCGGCGCGACCCATCTCTATCTGACGATGAACCAAGCAGGCATGGCGCTGGCCGATCACACGGCGCGCGCCCTGGATCTGGAGGTGACGCCGTCCGAGCTGGGACGCAGCTAGTTTAGCGGCGCATGGGCCACCCCATTTGCTGTGAACCGCGCCGGTTTTGCCGGATGGACGCGCTGGCCGCGCTAACCCAAATGTGTTGTCACCAAGTTAATGTGTCGCTGTCGGGGCAATTTAGAAATGTCGCAGTTGGACGCGCCGGAGCATGGCCGGGTCGGGCGGAGACCTCCGCCATCGCAGCCCGGCCCGGCCATGCGGGGAAGCAGGGATCGCCGCGGCTCTGAGCGCCTTGACCCTCAGTCGGCTGCATGCCGCGCCTGAGCCTGCTCGGCCGCGCGCCGCTCCTGGCGCCTTTCCACCCAACCCTTGTTCCCACGCCTTGGCTTGCCGGTCGGTTCATAGCGGCTGCGCTGCTTGCCGACAGGACCGACCTCGGGCGGTGCGGCGTCCTGCTGCGCCTGGATGAAGGCCAGCACCTCGCCCAAGCGCTTGTTCTCGGTGATCGACGCGTGGGTGACGCGCTGCTGATGGTGATCATAGGCTCGATAAGGCAGAAGAATGCCTTTCCAGCGGATCTCGAGCCGGCCATCGGCAAAGGCATAGGTCTCGACGTACTGCCCGATCGCGCTGCGGGCGTGTTCGGTGTCGTCCAGGATGAACTGCTTGCGATCATAGTGAACGACGAGCTGCTTGCTCAGCTGACGCTGGTCGCGCAGGCACAGGATCTCGGACACCCTTGACGCTGGCATGTTCAGCGGTCGGTGCAGATCGTCAGGCCGGGCAGGGGACCGGGAGAAACGCAGGTTGTGACGCGCGATGAAGCCGGGAAGGAAGGCGTTGGCGACGGCCATGTCGCCGATACCCTCGAGCCGCAGTTCCTTGACCAGGCGGTCCTGCAGGGTGCGATTGGCGCGCTCGACCCGGCCCTTGGCCTGCGAGGAATTGGCGCAGAGAATCTCGATGTTCAGCTCGTTCAGCGCCCGGCCGAATTGCGTCATGCCATGGCCGCTGCGCGCCTCGGCCCGGTTCACCCGGAAGACGCTGTGCTTGTCCGAATAGAAAGCGACAGGTCGGCCGTGGTCCCGAAGGTAATCCTCCAGCGCCTTGAAATAAGCGAAGGTGGTCTCCGAAGGCACGAAGCGCATCTGCATGAGCCGGCCGGTCGCATCGTCAATGAAGACCAACAGCGTGCAGGCCGGAGCACGATCCTCGAACCAGCGATGCTCGGAGCCGTCGATCTGGACCAGTTCACCCAAGGCTTCGCGCCGCAGTCGCGGCTGGTGAACCCGCAGGCGTTGTGCGCGGCTCTGCCACAGGCCGGCCTCCATCATCCATTGGCGCAGCGTCTCGCTGGAAACCTGGATCCCATGGCGCTCGGCCAGTGTCTCGGCCGCCAGCGTCGGGCCGAAATCGGCATAGCTCTCGCGGACCACAGAGTGGACGCGTTACCCCAAATGCGACTTCGGCTCCCGTGAGAGTTTCTCTCGTCGGTGTCCGCGGCCGAGGATGTTGGCCCTGAACACCTCGGCGGGAGTGCGGAAGCCGAGACACTTGCGCGGGGTGGCG
>NZ_JACJFU010000030.1:0-1657 GCF_014164635.1 Paracoccus sp. MC1854
TTTTTGCTTCCTCTCCCCGCCGCGCTGCTCGGTGCCGTCTCTTGGCGCAGGCAGGGAAGGGGGCGCCGCTGGGCCATCCGCAGAGCCGTCCTGCGGTGCAAGAAGGGAGGAGGAAAGAGGTTGACGTGAGGCGAAGAGAAGATGAAGGGTGGAGATGGCAGGAACTGTTGAATGTTTACAACCTCGGATCAGGTGGCTCGTGGCCCGTCAGAAACTCACTCCTTCCAAGCGCGACGAGGCGATCCGCCGCCTGCGGGCAGGCGGAACCGCCCAGACAGTCGCCGACGCGGTGGGGGTATCGAAAGAAACCATTGCCAAGGTCCGGCAGCACGAAGTTCGGAGCCGTGACAGCGCCACCACGGACGGCAAGCCGGTATCGGCGCGGCTGACGCCGGCCGAGATCGAGCAGTTGGAGTGGCTGAAAGCCCGTTTCGGTTACGGGTCTAACTCCGACGCGATCCGTGCCCTGGTCCGCGCAGCGTCGGGGATGCTGGAGTTCGACCCGGTGGCGGCCGAGAAGCTGGATGAAGTTCGGGGTGGACGCGCTACCCCAAATGCGACTTCGGCTCCCGTGAGAGTTTCTCTCGTCGGTGTCCGCGGCCGAGGATGTTGGCCCTGAACACCTCGGCGGGAGTGCGGAAGCCGAGACACTTGCGCGGGGTGGCGTTGAGACCGGCACAGAGCTGGCGCAGTTCTTCTTGCGAGAGCGTGTTCGGATCGGTGTCGCGGCAGATCCAGCGGCGCAGGCGCTTGTTGGCGTTCTCGACCGCGCCTTTCTGCCAGGGGGACTGCGCCTCGCAGAACCAGGTCTGGGTGCCGATCTCGGCCTGCAGGTGCGGCCAGTCGATGAACTCCGAGCCGCGGTCGAAGGTGATGGATTTGCGCGCATGCAAGGGCAGGGGGGCCAGCACCGTGGCGATCTGCGCCATGATGGGTTTCGTGCGCTTTTCAGCGTTTTTCAGCACCACGAGGAAACGACTGGTGCGCTCGATCATCGTGGTGACGTTGGCAGGGCCGTATTTCTGCCGGAACAGGACAAGATCGGCTTCCCAGTGCCCGAACTCCTTTCGATGGGCGACCACATCGGG
This sequence comes from Paracoccus sp. MC1854, assembly GCF_014164635.1. Taxonomy (NCBI): domain Bacteria; kingdom Pseudomonadati; phylum Pseudomonadota; class Alphaproteobacteria; order Rhodobacterales; family Paracoccaceae; genus Paracoccus; species Paracoccus sp. MC1854. The sequence continues at coordinate 1,089 of NZ_JACJFU010000030.1, forward strand.
ACGGAACAGGATGCTGAGTTCAGGGGCAAATTTCGGCGGAGGACGCTTGCGCAGACGATAGCCGCGCCGACGTCTGCGGCCGGAGGGCAGGTGCCGCCACAACTCGCCCCGGCGGCCTTCCTCGGAGTAGATGTGACGATAGATGGTTTCGTGGCAGACCCGGACCGGGGCTCGCTCGTGCCGCATGCGGCCGGCGATCTGCTCGGGTGTCCAGCCTGATCTCAAGCAGCGCTCGACCTGGTCGCGCAACTGGGACTCGCGTATCAACTTGCGCTGCCGCATCCGCCGGCCATCGGTCAGGCTCTGTGCCACGATGCACCAGTAGCCGCTGAGCCTGGGCGCCTCGCTGTCGTGGAAATGGTTGCGCCGGATCTCACGGAAGATAGTGGAGCGGTGCCGGCCGAGCCGCCGCGCCATCTCGTCGGGGCTCATCTTCGCATGATGCCAGCGCTCGATCCGGCGACGCTCCGCCAGCGAGAGGTGAGAATACCGAACCTTCATTCGAATGTCCTTTCAAAGCCCAACTCATTGTTGAGGATCAAAAGTCGCACTCCAAGGTAGCGCGTCCC
>NZ_JACJFU010000031.1:0-30375 GCF_014164635.1 Paracoccus sp. MC1854
TCAGCCTGCCGCAGGATCGCGATGATCTGAGCCTCAGTGTATCTGCTTGTCTTCATTCGAAATCTCCTCGTTCATCTTGCCGAGAAAATTCTACTTATGAAGCCCCTTACTTTCGGGGAGGATTACCCTGGCCACGCCAGATTACGATGTAAACGGTTATTTCTATCAACCGGACAACGTCTTGCGCGAAAGATGCAGGTTTTCGCTTTGCGGATCCGCAGGTGGATCAATTTCCCCAGAACGAGAGACACAGTCCTGATCCGCCATCAGGACAACAACCCACCAACCACGCCTCATGAACCGGAAAAACCGACAATGCACGAGAACTTCGACCGGGGCATGCAGCTTCCGGAACCCCCTACAGCCGCCCGCAGGATTACCATGGGCTCCAAGCACCATTTCACCGGTGCGCTCGTCTTCGGTGAAGGGGGCGGGAAGACCATGGAGGTCGAAAGCCACACCGAGATGCAGATCGCGCTGGTGATGCTGGCTCGCCCCGAGGTGATCGACCTCGAAAACCAACTGCCATTTCGCTGGGCCGACGACCAGGACGTCCTGCGCACACACTACTTCGACTTCCGGGTCACGCTCCAAAAACGGAAGTCGGGTGGCGCTGATCGTCAAGTCCGCACACAAGGCGGCGACGGCGAAGTTTCAGGCGACTGCACGTCGGATCGCGTCCCAAGTTCCTCAGGCGTTCGCCGACCGGGTCTGCGTGATGACCGAGAAGCACCTCGACCCGGTCGAGGTTCACAATGCCGAACTCATCCACGCTGTCCGGGTGCCCGACCCGGAAGCGGACGCGGCAATCCTCAGTGCCGTCAGCGGAATCATCGGCGCCGTTCGGATCGGCGATCTGGCGGAGCAAACCAGGCTGCGAGGCCGTGGCTTCCGGGCCGTCGTGCGCCAGATCCGTAGCCACCACCTCGTGCTCGCGGCCCATGAACGCATTGCACCGGACGCCTTTGTCCGCCGGAGGGCTGCGTGATGCTCGACCTCATGCCCAGCGAGAGCACAACGCGTTTCGCCTTCAGCAAGCATGATGCTGTGCTTGTTCACGGCACCAGGTATCAGCCCGTCGACGAAACCGACAAGGCATACATCCTGGTTCGTGCCGACGGGCAGGGAGTTGCGGAAAGCTACTCCCGGACCGAGATGGCGCGGCTCGTCGAACTCGGGCACGTCGCGCACGAACGGAACGCTTTCCTTCCGGAAAGCGCGCGCCGGCGGCTCGAGCTCCCAAGCGAGATGCTCTCAACCATGGGAGAAAAGAAGCACCGCAAGGCGAAACGCCGAGAGGCGGTTGTTCTGGCATTCCTCGCCCTGGAGGAGGAGGGCCGCGTCAAGCGGACCGACGCATCCATCCAGTCCGCTTTGAATGACATCAAGGTCAGAGCGGCAGTGTTTTGCTCTCAACGGAGCGCGTGCGACGAAAACGCCATCGATCCCGACACGCTGATCATGCCGAAGGTCGGTGTCAGATCGGTTCGGCGTTGGCTCAGTGCTTATGTGAAACTCGGGCTACCCGGCCTTTACGATGCCATCGAAAACCGCGGCAATCGCCAATCGCGCCTCCGTCCCGACGAACTTGCCCTCATGTCCCGCGTGGTCGGCGGGTATCTCGACGACCGCAAGCCGTCGATCTCCACCATCTACGAGAACGTGCAATAGGAGTTCGATGAGGAGAACCGCAGCCGCCGCGCGCGGGGCGCGGCCGAACTGGTCTCGCCGTCTCGTGAAACCGTGAGATTGGCGGTCAGATCACTTGATCCATTCCGCTGCGATCTCTCCCGCGAGGGGTCGGCCCGTGCGCGCAACAAGTATGCGCCGGTCGGGAAGGGTCTGGATCTGACGCGGCCGCTTCAGCGCGTAGAACTCGACACATGGAAGGTCGACCTGATGACCCTGGCGGCTGCCTCCGGGCTCTCCCATTTCATGTCCGACGAAGACAAGGCACGTCTGGGTCTCGACAATCAGAAGACTCGATGGCACCTGACCGTGGCGATCTGCGCGACCACGCGCTGCATCCTCGCCATGCGGCTCTGCCGTGCTCCAAACGCCCAGGCCACCCTGCAGACGATCGAGATGATGCTGCGCGACAAGGGTGTCTGGTCTGATGCTGTCGGCGCACTCAGCCCGTGGGCCTACTATGGAACGCCCGAGTTGGTGGTCATGGATTGCGGCACCGAGAACACGTCCTTCGACGTGCGACTTGCGTTGCGCGACCTTGGCATCCGCGTGGAGCATGCACCCGCGGGGCTGCCGGAGATGCGGGCGCGCATCGAACGGTTCTTCGGTACTATCTCGACCGGCCTCACACCGCGGCTTACGGGGCGCACGTTCAGCAGCATGATCGAGAAGGGCGACTACGATCCCTAGGCGCGCGCTGCACTGACTGCAGACGATCTGTGTGCTGCGATCATTCGCTGGGTTGTCGACATCTATCACCGCAGCGCCCATTCCGGGCTCGGGGGAGAAACCCCTGCCAACTGCTGGCGGCGCCTCATCGAACAGTTTGGCGTATGCCCCGCTCCTGACTTACGACGTCGGCGGCTTGCTCTTGGGACGCGCTTCAAGCGGACCGTTTCCAAGACCGGCGTTACGGTATTCGGCATCCGCTATCATTCCGAGGAATTGGCCCGCTGGATGCTGCGCACGAAGAAGCGCGAGGTAAACCTGCGCTGGTACCGTGAGGACCTGGGGGCGATTGCGGTCGAGCTCGATGGCGAGTGGTATGAGGTGCCGGCCGTGTTTGATCGCTTCAAGGGCGTATGGGCGCAAACATGGCTGGCAGCCGCACGAGAGCTCCAGATCCGCTTCAAGCATGAGGTCACCTTCGATGAAGAGATCGTCTTCAAGGCAATCCGACACATCGACGAGATCAATGGACAGGCGATGAAGCGCATAGGCCTCCTCGCCGACGAATGGTCGGAGGCGCGGATTCTGCAAGAGGAGGAGCGGCTACTGATCGGTTTCGACATGTCCGAGCGCAGCCTGCCGCTCGCTTCTCCCGACACACGCTTCGGCGATGAGATGGCGGGGGGAGCGGGAGACGACATCGGCTCAGACGAAGTTACGACGTCTCGCGAAAAAAAAAAACCGCGGAACGCTCGTGGATTCGTTTCCGCGCCCACCGCTTCGACTGCAGATCCCTTGGGTGACGCGGCTCCGAAGGGAGACGCTGACGACGACCCAGGATTTGAGATCGAGGACAAGTGGTGACTACAAACCCGCAGATACAGTGCAGTGAAGTGCATGCCGTCATCGACGGCCTGCGCTCCAAATACGTGAAGTTGCCGCGTGATCGCGAGTTTCGCACGCATCTCGATCGGCTCATCAAACGAGATGATACGGGCCGCCAGATCGCGGCACCGGTAGTGTTCACGTCGACAGGCGAGACGCGGGGTATCGCCCTCGTGGATGGTGCAGGCGGCGGAAAGACCTCCCTCGTGGATCATGCGCTCCGCGAGCACCCTGCCCTTCAGACCACTGAGGCAGGCAGGATGCCTTGGCTCGGCGTGCGGGTGCCCAGCCCCGCCACCCTGAAATCGCTGGGTCTGGAGATCCTTCGGCAGGCCGGCTATCCCGAGGCTCGTGGACTGAGGCACGCTTGGGAGATCTGGACCCAGGTGCGCTATCGGCTGCAGCTGCTCGGAACCGTCGTACTCTGGATCGACGAAGCTCACGACCTGTTTCGGAACGGTTCGGCTCGCGAGATCGAGGATATTCTCAAGACTTTGAAGTCGTTGATGCAGGGTGAAGGAGCCGTCATTGTCATCCTGACCGGCATCGAGACGCTGTGGCAGATTGCGTCCTACGACGACCAGGTGAAGCGCCGCTATTCCAGGATCGAGCTGCCGTCGGTCACCATGGCTGGAGACGAGAAGATCCTCTGGAAGCTGATTGAAACCTTCTCGGCACAGGCGAAACTTGCCGCACCGGAGAAGAACGATCTTGTCGCACGCCTCATTCATGCCGGCCGTGCCCGCTTTGGTCGCTGCATCGAACAGATCATCAATTCGATCGAGGTGGCACTTCACGAGGGTGCATCCAGCCTTGAGATCGAGCATTTCGCTCGTAGCTACGACATGCAGGAGGGCTGCGCCCCCGGCGAGAACATCTTCCGTTCGCCACGCTGGTCGCAGATCGATGTCGACGCGCCCCGCCGCGCCTGACCCTGCCGCAACCAGAGCCAGTTCTTCACCCAGAGCGCATGCGTCATGCCTACCCTTTTTCCATTCCTCCCCTTTGATCCGTTTGAAACGCCGGTCTCATTCGCAACCCGTCTTGCCGCACTTCACACCGGGGGCCGGCTGGTGCCGTTTCTCCACGACATCGGCGTAAGATCCGCAGCGCTCGCCGCCGGTGACACCGAGGCTGTGCAGCGCCTCTGCGCCTTGGCCGGGATCGATAGCGCTCCTGTGCTTCGCAACACCGCGCGGACGGTTGGGAGACGACGTGCGGACCTGCGCGGCGAGGAGATCACGGCCGAGTTCCTCTCGAGCCCGGACACCGTGTTCTGCCCTGCTTGCCTCGCGCAGGACGATATCAAAGGAGGTGACAATCCCGGGACGCGTCGTGGGCGTCTCGCCTGGACCTTGCGGGTGGTTCGAACCTGTCCGCACCACGAGATCGCCCTGGTGCACCTGGCAAGAAACAAATGGAGCGATCAGTTCCACGAGCTCGCCGAGCGCGTTCCGGAGCGTGGCGGCGCTCTGTTGGCGCTTGCCGACAACTGCGAGCGTCGATCGCCTTCTCCGCTGCAGACCTACGTCATGCAGCGTCTCGAGGGTGAGGAAGGGCCGGAATGGCTGGATGGGCAGACCCTCGAGCAGGCCGTTCGAGCGACCGAGATGCTGGGAGCGCTGATCGCGTTTGGCGCCGGAGCGAACCTCACCGCACTTGACGCGTCGGGATGGGACCGCGCCGGCCGCATCGGCTACGCCTGCACGGCGGCTGGCGAAGCGGGAATTCGCGATGCCCTGCAGCAGGTCCAGGCGGCGTTTCGCGGCAAGGCCAAGCCGGGCCGGCGCAAGGTCTTTGGTCGCTTCTACGAATGGCTTTCCTCGACAAAGGGAAAAAAGGATCCGGGGGACATCAAACGGATCCTGCGCGAGCATATTTTCGACACCATGGAGGTGGCGGCTGGTGAGGAGATCCTCGGCGCCACGCTGAAGGAAAGACGGCTCCACAGCGTGCGCTCGCTCGCCTCGGAGGTTAACCTCAACTCGCGCACTTTGCGGAATTTCCTCGCCAGTCGCGGCCTGGTGCCTGCCGATGAAGCGCTCAGCGAATACCATGTGTTCGACGCAAATGCAGGGCGGACCATCGCCGCATCCGTCTGCCGATCGATACACGTCATCTCGCTCCCGAAAGCGCTGAACTGTACGCGTCCCCAGGCCGACCAACTCCTTGCCGAGCGGATATTGACGCGCGTGGGCGGAGGGCCGGGCATTGCACCCGGGCGGACCCAGCGTGCCGCAGATGCGTCCCATGTCGCTGATTTCCTCGTGGCACTCCGCAGAAATGCGATGATGGTCGGGACGGCGCCGGACGGCGTGGTGTCGATCTCGAAGGCTGCCGAAAAGGCGAAGGTGCCCTGCTACGCCATCGTGCACCTCATCCTCGGTGGATACCTGCAGCGAGTGTTCCAGCTTGCCGATGTTGCTGGATACGCTGGCGTGCTCGTGGACCCGATAGAGGTTCAGGCGCAAATTCATCACGTTCAGGCACACCTTTCGGCATCCGCAGCGTTCAAGATGATGTGGCTGCCGGTGGACACCGGCTGGGCTCTCGTCGATGCCCCTGATGATTTGGATCTGAAGCCGGTCGTGATCGAGGGTCCGTCCGGCTACCGGTTCTGCCGCTTCGACAGGAAGGATGTTTCCGAGTTCATGGAGCGGGTCACTACCGTGCATCTGATCGCCCTTCGCCTGGGCGTCGAGCACAAGGAGGTTGTCCGTCGGCTGAAGATCGCCTTCGTGCGCCCTGCGATTTCTCGCCGCGAGGCAGGAATGGATCTTTACAGCACCGCAGACCTCCCGGCCTCCCTCCGATCCTGAGAAGACCACGCCAGATTTCCTTCAACTGTAAATTCTGAACGGCCGCCCGTAGGGGCGGCCTTTTTCGTTTGGAAGATTTGCGTTTGTCGCCTACATGAAGTTAGACATCGCTCGATCATCGACAGGAATGTATGAGGTCGAGGGGATGGCCACTATTTGCTTGCAAAATGGCCAAGTGCGCCGCCGACCCGAAGCGCCGCCTTAGAAAAAACAATGACTTACCATGCAGAAATGGCTTGGAAATGGTTGTCACAACATGACATCAGACAGTTTTTCCTTTCGGGGCGAATGATCTGACGCGCTCCTGGATCATCTTTCCGCTGAATACGATCTGCGGAGTGTGCCCGCACTGAATGAAAACATCCGGCCGCAAGCAAGTTATCGAAAATCGATCATTTGCCATAAGCCTGTGGTGCGGGCGGCGGGACTCGAACCCGCACGGGCTTGCGCCCCAGGGAGTTTAAGTCCCATGCGTCTACCATTCCGCCACGCCCGCGACGATCGGTTCCCGCTAGGCCCTTGGCGCACGGGATTCAAGCGGCCCGGATGACGCCACCCTCGTCCCTGCCGCCTGAAAAACGCAGGGTCCCGGTCGCAAGACCGGGACCCCACATCCCCCGCGTACCCTCAACCACCACACGCGAAACCAGAAAACCCAACCTCAACCTGGACCAACGGGGTCCGTGAGATGAAGATGGCACAGGAAGTGATTCCCGGCAAACGCCGAAAATCTTGAATTTTATATTCCGCCTTGGTCTCGGGGTGCGGGCGGGGTATCTGCCCTCCACCTGACATCAGCCGCAAGGTGACCGATGACCCAACGCCTGCATCTCGTCTACGGGGGCGAGCTTGTGTCGACCGACTCGCACGAGTTCCGCGACCCCGCCTCGATCCATCTCGTGGGAATCTTTCCCGATTTCGCCTCGGCCCATGCCGCTTGGAAGGCACAGGCCCAGCGGACCGTCGATCAGGCGCAGATCCGCTACTTCATCGCCCATCTGCATCGCCTGCACGACCCCGACGAATCCGTTTTGACATAGGCGCAGGATGGGCGGCATCGGTGATCTGGCTTTCTGGCTGCAGATCCGGGGCGGGCGGGCCGAGGATGCGCCCTCCGATCCTGTGCTGCCGCCGGGCGACGGCCCGCTGATCCTGATATGCGGGGGGGCCTCCGACCGGCGCGACCTTGCCCAGGAACTGCGCCGCCGGCGGCCTGGCGTCCGGCTGGGTGCACTGGGGCCGGTGGCCGTCGAACGCGGCGGTCGCGCGGTGCCCAGCGTCCTGCCCGGCTCGCCGGCCGATCCGGGCACCGCCAGGATGCTGGTCAGCAGGGCCTCGCCTGCCGCGCTGGTCCTGACGGACGACCTCCTGCCGCCTGCCCTTATCGCCGCCTGCGACGACGCGGGCGTTCCCGTAACGCTGGTCGCGGGGCCGGGCCAGTTGGCCGGGCTTGCGGCCCGCCGGGTGTGGCGTGGCGCGCGGCGGGACCCGGTGGCGCGGCTCAGCCGGGTGCTTGTCCCCGACGACGCGGCGCGGGACGCCGCGCTGCGTGAAGGAATCGCCCCGCAGCGGGTCGAGGTGATCGGCAGCGCCGCCCCCATCCTGCCGCCGCTGCCCTGCAACATGCGCGAGCTTGCCGCCCTGCGTCCTCTGCTGCAGGACCGCCACGTCTGGCTTGCCGCCGCCCTGCCGCTGGCCGAAGTTTCGCATATCCTTGCCGCGCAGGAACAACTGCTGTCCCACCATCACCGCGCGCTGCTGATCATCGCGCCCGCCCGGCCCGAGGATACCGGTGCGATCGCCGATGCGGCCGAGGCGCGGGGCCTGACCGTCGCCCGGCGCGAGGCGCTGGACCCCGATCCCGACATCCAGGTTCTGGTGGCCGAGGACAGCGCCGAACTGGGGCTGTGGTACCGGCTCGCCTCGGTCACCTGCATGGGGGGCACGCTGACGCGGGGGACGGACGGCGCGCGCCATCCCTTCGAGCCCGCGGGCCTTGGCTCTGCCATCGTCCACGGGCCGCATCTGTCGGCGAACCTTGCCGAGTGGCAGGCGCTGGACCGGGCCGGCGGGGCGCGGCGGCTTTACTCGGCCGGCGCCCTGCCCGCTGCCATCGAGGATCTGAGCGCCCCAGACGCCGCCGCCCGCCTTGCCCGGCAGGCGTGGGAGGTCGCGACCGCCGGCGCCGAGATCACCCGCCGCATCGCCGAGGCCGTCCTGTCGGACGTGCCGGAGGGATCATGCTGACCGCGCCCGGCTTCTGGAACCGTCCGCCTGCCGCAACGGCCCGGCTGCTGGGTCCGCTGGGCGCGATTTACGCCCGCGCCACTGCGCGGCGGCTGGCCCATGGCCCCCGACTGCGGGTCGGGGTTCCGGTAATCTGCGTGGGCAACCTGAACGCCGGCGGCACCGGCAAGACACCAACGGTGATCGCGCTGGTCGAGCGACTGTCGGCGCGGGGCATCGCCGCCCATGTGGTCAGCCGCGGCCATGGCGGGTCGGAAACCGGCCCCCTGCGCGTCGATGAACGCCGGCATTCTGCCGCGCAGGTGGGGGACGAGCCGTTGCTGCTGTCGGCCTTCGCCCCTGTGTTTGTCGCTCACGACCGGGTCAAGGGCGCACGCGCGGCCATCGAGGCAAGCGCGCAGGCGATCCTGCTGGACGACGGCTTCCAGGACCCTTCGCTGGCGCATGACCTGTCGCTGGTGGTGGTCGATGCAGCGCGTGGCTGGGGCAACGGGCGATGCATTCCCGCCGGCCCGCTGCGAGAGCCGGTGGCTGCGGGCCTTTCACGCGCCGATCTGGTACTGACGATCGGGGAACCCGCCGCGCAAGAGAGTTTCTCGGCCCGCTGGCCCGACCTGCCGGTGCCGCGCCTGACGGGGCGGCTTTCCCCCCTGATGACAGGGATGGACTGGGACGGGCTGCCCGCGCTTGCCTTTGCGGGCATCGGCCACCCCGAAAAATTCTTCGCCACCCTGCAGGGCTTGGGCGCGCGGATCGTGCGGGCCGAGGCGCTGGCCGATCACCAGCCCTTCTCGCGCCAGATGCTCACGCGGCTGGAAACCGAGGCGCGGATGCTTGGCGCGCAGCTTGTCACGACCGAAAAGGATGCCGCGCGGCTGCCACGCAGCTTCCGGTCCAAGGTGCTGACCCTGCCGGTGCGGCTGGCCTTCGACGATCCGGCGCCGCTCGATGCGGCGCTGGATCGTATCTTTCCGAAAGGCTAGGGCCGCCTTGGCGGGCGGCCCCTTGCCTCAGTTCGCGGCGGCCAGCTTTTCGTTGATCTCGGCCTTCAACTGCTCCCATGGCGCGTTGCGGACGGTTTCGCCGCCGATGATGAAGGTCGGCGTGCCCTCGATCTTGTCGGCGACCGCGTTCTGCTGGAAGGTCGCAAGCAGGCTTTCCACCTTGGCCGTGTCCTGCCAGCAGGCGTCCATCTGCTCGGTCGAATAGCCCGCCATCGCACCGATCTTGCGCAGGTTCGCGGCCAGTTCGTCGCCGGTCTTGGCGCCCAGCCATTCGCGCTGCTTTTCGAACAGCATCCCGGCGACGGGATAGAACTTCTCCTCGCCGCCGCAACGGGCCAGGATGCCGGCCCACAGGCCCGGCTCGTCGAAATAGACATCGCGCTGGGTGAAGCGGACCTTGCCGGTGTCGATGTATTCCGCCTTGAGCTGCGGATAGACGTCGGTGTGGAAGGCCGCGCAATGGCTGCAGGTGAAGCTGGCGTATTCGATCATCTCGACCGGCGCATCCTCGGCGCCTTGCCAGATGTCGGGCTGTATCGCCGGGGCAGCCTGCGCCTCGGCTGCCGGAGCGGTCTCGGCGGGGGCGGTCGTCTGGGCCGCCACGGGCAGCGCCAGCGCGGCAAGCGCTGCGGCCGAGATCAGGCTGCGGAGGGTCGGGGTCATAGGTTGGCCTTTCGGTCGTGGGAAAACATCGCCCGTTTCCGGGCATCCTGCGCGGCGCGGGCAAGCACCAGCCGCCGCATGGATTCGGCAAGCCGCGGATCGTCGAAGCGGGCGGCAACTTCATCGGCCGCGGCAATTGCCTCGGGCGGCGGAGGAGAGTCGACTTGCGGGGCCGGGCGGAACTGCGCCTGCCCCCCGGCGAATCCCTGAGCTGCGGTCTGCGTCACCACGATCCGCGCGATGGCGTTGAAGCCGTAGACCGCGTTCACCCTTTCGCGCAGGCGGGGAAGCTGCATCTGCACCAAGGGCGCGTGGGCTCCGTCGGTCAGCAGCGTCAGCGTGGCGCCGAAGCCCTTGCCGTGGCTGACCTTGACGGGGCGCGTGTGGGCGGCGGTTTCCGGCCCCACGATCTCGGGCCAGTCCGTCAGCAGCCGCGCCACCGCGAAGCCGCGCTTTTCGGCGGTCTTGCGAACCTCGGGCGCGACCAGCGAGGCGGCGGGCTCGAACCCCCGCATCCGCCGTTTCGGCGGGGCGTCGGACGAGGCGGTGCGCTTGCGCGGGGGCTTGGAGCTGGCGGTCATGCGTGGCCTTGAACAGGTTGCGCCCAATCTGGACGCTCTGCGCGCGGGATGCCAGATGGGGGCGATGACCAAGGGGGCAAACTTGCGTGAAACCGCCGTCAGCGATGAAGTCGCGCCCCGCCTGCTGGGCTGGTATGACCGCCATGCGCGGGTCCTGCCCTGGCGCGCCCCGCCCGGCACGTCGCCGATGGACCCATACCGCGTCTGGCTGTCGGAAATCATGCTGCAGCAGACCACCGTCGCGGCGGTGAAGTCGTATTTCGAGCGGTTCACGGCCCTCTGGCCCTCGGTCCAGTCGCTCGCCGCCGCCGACGAGGCGCAGGTGATGGCCGAATGGGCGGGCCTGGGCTACTACGCCCGGGCCCGCAACCTGATCGCCTGCGCCCGGATGGTTGCCGCCGCCGGCGGCTTCCCCGACACGCGCGAAGGGCTGGCCGCCTTGCCCGGCGTCGGCCCCTATACCTCGGCCGCCATCGCCGCCATCGCCTTCGACCGGCCCGAGACGGTCGTGGACGGCAATGTCGAGCGTGTCGTCGCCCGGCTGTTCGCCATCCAGACCCCGCTGCCCGCCGCCAGGCGCGAGTTGACGGGCCTTGCCGCAACCCTGACGCCGACCGAAAGGCCCGGAGATTTTGCGCAGGCGACGATGGATCTGGGCGCCACCATCTGCACGCCCCGCAACCCCGCCTGCGGAATCTGCCCTCTGATCGACCTCTGCGCCGCCCGTGCGGAAGGCATCGCGCCCGAGCTTCCCCGCAAGGTGCCGAAACCCGCCAAGCCCATCCGCACCGGCACAGTCTGGGTCGCCATGGACGAGGGAACCGTCCTGCTGGAACGCCGCCCCGCGCGCGGGCTGCTGGGGGGCACGCTGGGCTTCCCGACGACCGGCTGGGACGGCACCGATCTGCCCGCGCCCGGCCCCGGCCCCTGGACCGACCGGGGAGAGGTCCGCCACGTCTTCACCCATTTCGACCTGCGCCTGCGCGTCCTGACCGGCCCGCCTGCCGGAACCACGCGCGGAGAGCAGACCTCCCGCGCCAGCTTCGACCCGAACGCCCTGCCGGGACTGATGCGGAAGGTCTGGGCGCTGGCCACGCGCTAAGGAACTTTCCCACCAGCCACGCGCTTTCCCCGGCACTGCCAGCGATCGACCGCGCAATTCCGGGGAGGAACCCATGCGAACATCCACGATCCTGACCAGCCTGCCGCTGACATTCGCGCTTCTGGCACCCCTTCACGCTCAGGAGGTTCTAACCGGCGAGGCCGCCTTCGGCACCGCCGAGGACAACGCTCCCGGCACCCGCCGCCACATCACGGCAGACGCCCTGCCCGCGCCCAGCCACGCCGAAAACGACCCCGAGGCGCCGGATTTCCAGAACAACCCGACGATGGTCGACCGGCCGGAAGGCACGATGCCGCAGGTGCCCGAGGGCTTCGCGGTCGAGGTCTTCGCCGAAGGCCTGACCGAGCCGCGCGTCATCCGCATCGCCCCCAACGGCGACATCTTCGTGGCCGAAAGCGAGGCGGGCCGGGTCTCGGTCTTCCCGGCCGACGCGCAGGCACCCGCCACACCCGAGGTTTTCGCTGAAGGACTCGACCGACCCTTCGGCATCCTGTTCCACCCGCCGCAGAACCCCGAGCACGTCTATGTCGCGGCGGCCAACCAAGTCGTCCGCTACCCTTACGCGGAAGGCGACCGGACAGCCTCGGGCGAGGCCGAGGTGATCCTCCCCGACATCCCGACCGAGCGGCACTGGACCCGCGACCTCGCCACGACGGCGGACGGCAGCCGCATCTTCGTCTCGATCGGCTCGGCCTCGAACGTGGCCGGCGCGATGTCCGACGAGCCGCCCGAGGAGATCACCGCATGGGAGCAGAGCCACGGTGTCGGCGCCGCCTGGGGGGACGAGGAAAACCGCGCCGTGGTGCAGGTCATGAACCCCGACGGCAGCGAGTTGCGGAACTTCGCCACCGGCCTGCGCAACTGTTCCGGCATGGCGGTGCAACAGGATGGCACGCTCTGGTGCACGGGCAACGAGCGCGACCACATCGGCCCGAACCTCGCGCCCGACTACATCACTTCGGTTCAGGACGGCGGCTTCTACGGCTGGCCTTGGTATTACGCGGGCGGCAACGAGGACCCCGCCCATGCGGGCGAGCGCCCCGACCTTGCCGACAAGTCCCTCACCCCCGAGGTGCTGCTGCAGGCCCATTCCTCGACCATGCAGCTTGTCTTCCACGACGACGAGGCCTTTCCAGAAGAATACCACGGCATCTTCGCCACCATGCGGGGGTCGTGGAACCGCGAGAACCGCACCGGCTACAAGGTTGTCCGCGCGCTGATCGAGGATGGCAAGCCCACCGGCGTCTACGAGGACTTCATGACCGGCTTCGTGCTGAACGAGGCCGAGGTCTGGGGCCGCCCCACAGGCATCGCGGTCCTGCCCGACGGCAACCTGCTGGTCAGCGACGACGCCAACGGCACGATCTACCGCGTGACCCATGGCGGGCAGTAAGGCTTGCAGTATCCGTCACTGATGCAGGGCCGAAGCGATTGAACAAGCTTGGGGCGGGGCGGAAGCCCTGCCCTTTTCCTCTGGCCGGCTGGCCCGCGACGGAGGGCTGTCTCAGCCCCGCCAGACTGCAGGCATCAGCCCGCGCAGGGCATTCCCGACCCACAGGCGGACGCGCGGCAGGTCCCCGGCCATCAGCCTTTCCTCGTGGCATTGCCCGCCGTCCAGCAGTTCCGCCCGCAGCACCCCGGCCAGCAGCCCGCTGGACAGGGGCGGCGTCCGCATCCCCGCGCCCCGGTCGAAGAACAGCGTAGTGATGGTGCCGTCGCAGGCCTCTCCGCGCTCGTTCAGGAACAGCAGTTCGTCCAGCCCCTCGGGCATCGCCGCGCGGGCGTTGTCATAGACCGCCCGGCGCGTGGTCTTGTGCCGCAGCCAGGGATCGCCTGAATCCAGCCGCGCCGGTGCCAGCCCCAGCCGCCATTCCGCCGGTGAGGGCGGCAGGGAATGGCGCGTCACCTCCAGCAAGCCGCCGCGGTCCAGCGTCAGCCGCAGCCGCGCGGGCATTCCTGCGTCGCCGGTCAGCGCGGCGCGGGCGGCATCCGCATCGCAGGGCCAGCCCAGCGCCGCGGCGCTGGCCGCAAGCCGCGCCAGATGCCCCCTGATGCGCGGGCAGGCCGTGCCGTCCCACAGCGCCGTCTCGATCAGCCTCAGTCCGGGGTCGTCAGCGGCAGCGCGAAGCGGGTTTTCCACAGCGCCTCCTCCCATTCCTCGGGGGCGGTGGAATCGTCCACCACGCCGCCGCCCACGTTCAGCGTCACGCGCCCGCCCGGCCAGACCGACAGAGTGCGGATCGCGACCGAGAAGCAGCCCGAGCCATCCGGCGCCATCCAGCCGAGGCTGCCGCAATAGGCGCCGCGCGGGAAGGGCTCGAGTTCGCGGATGATCTCCATCGCGCGGATCTTCGGGGCGCCGGTGATCGAGCCGCAGGGGAACAGCGCCCGCATCAGCGCGGGCAGGCTGGCGGGCGCGGCCAGTTGGCCGGTCACGCGCGAACTCATCTGGTGGACGGTGGCGAAGCTGTCGACCGTGAACAGTTCCGGCACGCGGACGGACCCGATGCGGCTGATCCGGCCGATGTCGTTGCGCAGCAGGTCCACGATCATCAGGTTCTCGGCGAGGTTCTTTTCCGATGCCGCCAGCGCCGCCGCCAGTTCCGCATCGCGCCGGGGGTCGGGGTCACGCGGCGCCGTGCCCTTCATCGGGCGCGTCTCGATCAGCCCCTCGGCATCCAGCCGCACGAAAAGCTCGGGCGAGCGCGAGACGAGCGCCGGCCCGCCCAGATCGGCGAAGGCGCCGAAGCCGACCGGCTGAAGCCCCCGCAGCGCATGGAAGAGCCCGAGGGCCGAGCCGCTTTCCAGCCGGCTTTCCAGCGGAAAGGTCAGGTTGACCTGATAGCAGTCGCCGGCGCGGATATAATCCTGCACCCGGGCAAAGGCCGCGTCATACCCGGCCCGAGAGATCAGCGGCCGGAAAGGCGACAGCCGGACCTGTTCGTCCGGCACAGGCAGATCGGCATCCTCGGGTCGGTCGAAGATCCCGAAGGCCAGCAGCGGGCCTTGCATCTGCGGCATCAGCGGCAGCAGTCGCTCTTCCAACGCGTAGCCGGCCTCGTAGGCGATCCAGCCGGCGATCCACCGGCCCGCGCGGCGCGCCCGGTCAAGGCGTTCCAGCGCCGGGGCGACCTCGGCCGCGCTGTCGGCCGTGACCAGCGCATGCGGGCCACGAAACAGCGCGGGCCGGTTCTTCGGGCCGAACTCGCAGAATATCACAGGCCCCTCCGCCACCATCCGGCAGGGCGGTGCCTGCATCGTCCGGGCAAGCGATAGCGCCGGGGCACGGGGCTGTATAGGTCCGCAGCCCGAACCGCGCCCGGCCAGCGCCGGTGCCTTGTCACCCGCGCGATTGCAACTACCCTTCGCGGCAAGGCGTTTCCGGGCAGAGCAAAGGGTGACGGGCATGGCGGCCAGCAAGACGGCAGGCAGAAAATCGAAGGCTCTGGCGGCGAAGATGAGCGGGCTGCAGGCGTTCCGCCGCCTGATCGAGCAGGGCGCGGCGACCCATGACGCGCAGATCGAACCGATCCTGACCTCGGACGATCCCGAGGCGGTGCATCGCGCGCGGGTGGCGCTGCGGCGGATGCGGTCCACCGTGCGGGGGTTCGCGGACATGCTGTCGCCGGATGCGGGCGGGCGGCTGGAATCGGCGCTTGCCGACAGGTTCCGCGCCCTCGGCCCTCTGCGGGATGCCGATGTTCACGCCGGGGAACTGGCCGGCAGCCCCGCGGGCGACGAGGCCGCGCGGCAGGCGGCGGAACTGCGCAAGGCGCTGCGGGCCGAGATGAAGGGCAAGGCGTGGATGCTGCTTTCGGACGAGGTGGCGCGGCTGCTGGATAGCGCGAAACTGACCGGCAGCGGGCGGCGCCGGCGGCTGGCCGAGGCCTCGGTGCGGGTGATCGCCTCGCGCGCGCTGCAGGTCGCCTGGACCGAGATGCTGGCCTTCGGCGACCACCTGGACCGGCTGTCCGAAGACGACCTGCATGATTTCCGCAAGCGGGCCAAGGACATGCGCTACCTGTCCGAGTTCTTCGGTCCGCTCTGGCCCGGCAAGCCCGAGGCCGAGATGGTGCGCCGCATGGCCCGGATGCAGGACGCGCTGGGCACGCTCAACGACCTGACGAACATGCGGCGGAACGCGCAAGAGGGTCCTGAGGAGCACTGGCTGCCCGCAGATGCCTCGAAGCGGGAAGCCAAGGCCCGCGAGCAGGCGGACAAGGCCTGGGCGAGGCTTCGCAAGGTCGCGCCATGGTGGTGCGCGCCGCAGGACTGACGGGCGGCAGGTGCCGGAAACGAGGTCTTGGTGCCCACGGATTTCTGCCCCTGCCCGGTTGCCGTTTCCGGGCGCTGCGGGCTAATGTCCCCCCGTTCGCAAGAAGACAGGGGGATTGAGAATGAGTTTCAAGGGGTTGGTTGCCGCTTTCGCGCTTGCCGCGTCCTTCGCGCAGGTATCCGCCGCGCAGGAGATGTCCTTCTTCCGCATCGGCACCGGCGGAACCGCGGGCACCTACTACCCGATCGGCGGGCTGATCGCGAACGCGATCTCGAACCCGCCCGGATCGCGCGCCTGCGAGGATGGGGGTTCCTGCGGGGTGCCGGGGCTGGTGGCGACGGCGGTGGCCTCGAACGGGTCGGTCGGCAACGTGAACGGCATCAACGGCGGCGCGATGGAGGCGGGCTTCACCCAGTCCGACGTGGCCTACTGGGCGCAGACCGGAACGGGCCTGTGGGAAGGCCAGCCGGCGGTCGAAAAACTGCGGCTGATCGCGAACCTTTACCCCGAAAGCATCCACCTGGTCGCGCGGGCCGACTCGGGCATCGCCTCGCCCGCAGATCTCAAGGGCAAGCGCGTCTCGCTGGACGAGCCGGGCTCGGGCACACTTGTGGACGCCAAGATCATCCTCGAAGCCTTCGGCCTGTCGGAAGCGGACGTCACCGCCGAATACCTCAAGCCCGACCAGGCGGCCGACCGGATGCGCGACGGGGCGATGGACGCCTTCTTCTTCGTCGGCGGCTTTCCGGCGGGCGCCATCGCGGAACTGGCCAGCCAGCACGCCGTGACGCTGGTGCCGATCGCCGGTCCCGAGGCCGACAAGCTGCGCGAGACCTACAGCTTCTTCGCCACCGACACCGTTCCGGCAGGCACCTATGAGGGGCAGGACGCGGATGTTGGCACGCTTTCGGTCGGCGCGCAGCTTGTCACCAGCGCCGATCAGCCCGACGACCTGGTCCACGGCATCGCTCAGGCGCTTTACAACGAGAACACGCAGAAGCTGTTCGCGGCTGGCCATGCCAAGGGCAAGCTGATCACGCTGGACAGCGCCACGCAGGGGGCGGGCATCCCCTTCCATCCGGGCGCCGAACGCTTCTACAAGGAGGCCGGCAAGCTCGAATGAGCCGGGCCTGACCCACGGAAGGACGCGGCCGGTCTCCGGTCCGCGTCCTTTGTCATTGATCCGCAACGCAGGACACCAGAATGACCGACGCACCCCGCCAGCTTTCCGAAGCCGAACTGCGCGCGCTCGAGGAGGAATACGATCCCGAGGCCCGCTTCCGCACGGTCACGCGCCCCGTCGCGATCCTGTCCGGGGTGATCCTGTTCCTGCTGTCGGTCTATCACTTCTACACCGCCGGCTTCGGCATCCCGCGCGCCACGACCCATCGCGGCCTGCACATGGGCGTGTCGCTGTTCGTGATCTTCCTGTCCTTCTCGGCGCTGGCTCGCAACCGCCACAAGACGGACGGATTCGCCATCCTTGGCGTGCCGGTGACGGACTGGCTTCTGGGGATCGGGGGGGCGGTCAGCGCCTTCTACGTGCCGTGGATCTATGACCAGCTTGCCTTCCGGGTCGGCAACCCGCTGCCCATCGACATCGTCATGGGCACGATCCTGCTGGTCGCGCTGCTGGAGGCCGTGCGCCGGTCCATGGGCTGGCCGCTGCCGGTGATTGCGCTGTGCTTCATCGCCTATGCCTATTTCGGGCGCTCGATGCCCGGCATCCTGGTCCATCCGGGCGCGGACTGGGCGAACATCATCAACCACCTCTACCTGACCTCGCAGGGCATCTACGGCACCGCGCTGGGCGTGATCGCGACCTATGTGTTCCACTTCGTCCTGTTCGGGGTGATGGCGCAGAAGATCGGGCTGGGGCAGTTGTTCATCGATCTTGCGACCGCGCTGACCGGGCGCTTCGCGGGGGGACCGGCCAAGGTCTCGGTCGTGTCCTCTGCCATGCTGGGGACGATCTCGGGGTCCTCCATCGCCAACACGGTGACGACCGGCGCGCTGACCATCCCGGCGATGATCAAGATCGGCTTCAAGCGCCATTTCGCCGCCGCCGTCGAGGCCGCCTCGTCCACCGGCGGCCAGATCACGCCCCCGGTCATGGGGGCCGTGGCCTTCCTGATGGTGGAATACCTCGGCATCCCGCTGCGGACGATCCTGATCGCGGCCATCGTCCCCGCCTTCATGCATTTCTTCGGCGTGCTGGTGCAGGTCCATCTTGAGGCCAAGCGCCTTGGCATCCGGGGCCTGCGGGCCGAGGAACTGCCAAAGGCCGGCAAGGTCCTGCGCGAGGGCTGGCTGTCCATCCTGCCGCTGGTCCTGCTGGTCTGGATGCTGATGTCGGGCCGCACGCCCTTCCTGTCGGCCTTCTCGGCCATCGCGGCCTGCATCGTGGTCTATGTGATCCAGCGCGTCATGGCCGCCGGCGTCGTCGGGGGCCTCAAGGAAACCGCCGCCGGGCTTTACGAGGGCTTCGTCTCGGGCGCCCGGCAGTCGCTGGCCGTGACCGCCGCCGCCGCGCTGGTGGGCGTGGTGATCGGGGTCGTCACCCTGACCGGCGTCGGCTTCAAGATCGCCTTCATGGTCACAAGCGTCGCGCAGAACTGGGCGATCTCGTTCCACGGGCTGCTGTCGGTCCTGCCGTTCGAGCTGTTCAGCATCGAGACGCTGTCGCTGCTGTTCACGCTGGTGATGACGGCGGTGGTCTGCGTGCTGATGGGCTGCGGGGTGCCGACGACGGCGAACTACATCATCATGGTGGCCGTCGCCGCCCCCGTGCTGGGAATGATGAACGTCGAGCCGCTGGTGGCCCACTTCTTCGTCTTCTACTTCGGTGTGCTGGCCGACGTGACGCCGCCCGTGGCGCTTGCCGCTTATGCGGCTGCGGGGATCGCGGGGGCCAACGGCTTCAAGGCCGGGAACACGGCTTTCCGGCTGTCGATGGGCAAGGCGCTGGTGCCTTTCGTGTTCGTCTTCTCGCCCTCGCTGCTGATCGTGACCGAAGCCTTCACCCTGCCCGACTTCCTGCTGGCCTTCACCGGCGCGGTCCTGGGTATCATCGCCCTGTCGGCGGCGATCACCAACTGGCTGCTGGGGCCGCTGCTGAAGATCGAGCGGTTGGCTCTGCCCGTCGCCGCCCTGCTGATGATCGCGCCCGAGATCATCTCGACCCTGATCGGGGCCGCCATCCTCGGCGCTGTGACCCTGCGGCAGTACATGGCCGGGATGCGGGGTGAGGGGGTGCCCTCGGCCTTGTGACCCCTCCGTCGCCGGCGATCAGCGCCGCCGGTGGCGTGCCAGCAGCACCGCTGCCAGTCCCAGCGCGCCAAGGCCCATGAACAGGTGACGGTTCGTCAGCCCCAGCCGACTGCGGGCGCTGCGGCGATAGCGCGGGTCGAAGAAGCGGCTGCGTGACAAAAAACGCCCCAACGGGCCGGGGTCGCGGGGGACCAGCACCTCCAGCTGGCGAGGGCCTTCCGGGTTCAGCCGGTCGATGGCGGGGATCAGCCCGCCGCATTCCGCGATGACCGTCTGCACCCGGTCCACCGTCGAGCCGAGATGCTCGGCCAATAGATTGGCGCGGATGGCGCGGATGCGGTCGCGGTCGGCGTCCGTGCGCGCCAGCACGGCCACGTCCGCCTCGGTATCGAATCCCATGGAACGGCGGTCGATGTTGCTGGACCCCACGCGCAGGAAGATGTCGTCCACGATCAGCAGCTTGGCATGGACATAGATCGGCTCGCCCGCGGCATTGACCGGATAAACCATGCGAAAGCGGCGGAAACGGTCGCGCGCCTGCAGCGCCAGCATCATCGTGCTTCGGGTCACATGCATCGCCGCATCCTCGAAGGCGCTCTGCGCCGCCTCGGGGTTGACCACCAGCACCTCGGGGCCATCCGGTTCGGCCAGCCGCTCGGCGACGGCGCGGGTGATGCTGTCGGCGGCGAAATACTGCGATTCGATGTAGATGCTGTGGCGGGCGGCGGCGATGGCATCGAGATAAAGCTGCTCGATCTCGTCCACGGCGGGGGTGTCGCGCTCGGGCGGCTCGGTGCGGGCGATGGCGACGGGCAGGTCGCGGAAATCGACGGCGACCTTTTCGGGCCAGAGATCGGCGGGCGCGGGGTCGGGCACCGGCTCGGGCAAGGGCGCGTCATTGGCGCGCAGCCAGCGGGCGCGGGCAAGCTCGCCCAAGGCCTGCGCCGCAGGGCCGGTCATCATCGCGGTGGCGTCGTGCCAGGGCTGGGCGATCTCGCCCGACCGCAGCCGCCGGCGCGGGTCGCCCGACAGATGCTCGGGCGTGTCCCAGCGGCCTTCCGTCACATCAAGGCCGCCGCAGAAGGCCAGGGCATCGTCCACGACCACGATCTTCTGATGATGGCAGGCCCCGATCGGATGGCGGCCATCAAAGGCCAGATGGATCTGGTCGGGCGACATCAGCTTGATGCGAAAAGCCGGGATCGCCCGCCCCGGCGCGATCAGGGCGCCCCCGCTCCATTTCAGCAGGTAGATGTCAAGGCCGGGGCGGCGTTCCACCAGCGCGTCGAGGAACAGGCCGACCTGGTTGGGCAGCCCGTCGGGGGCGTTCCCCTGGGCGTCGCTGTCGCCGGGCAGCATCTCGATCTCGAAGTCGAAATCCCAGCCGATCATCACGACCAGGTGCCGCGCCGACATAAGCGCCTGCCGCAGGGCGCGGAAATAGGCCTGCCCGTCCACGATCAGGGACAGGCGGTCGGCGGAGGCCACCCGCCAGCAGTTGCGGCCCGGGGCAAGGGAAAGATGCGTCATGATCCATCGGGGAAAACGGTCTGCACCGCCGCAACTATCTGGAACGGCTTGGGTTCCGCTGCGGCAAGGCGCCGTCGGGTGCCTGCGCGATTGAACCCGCCCGGCGGAGGCTTCATTATCCCGGCGACCACGCCTTCTAAGGAGCATCGGCAATGACCATTCGCAGCATCATGACGACCTATCTCGGGAACGGAGGCGGCGAGGGGGCGCTGCGCATGGCGATCCAGATGGCGCAGAAATACGACGCCTGGATCACCGCCGTTTTGTGGCAGGCACCCAATCCGATGCGAAGCCGCCCCGCCCCCTTCTTCACGCGCGAGATCGACCGGATGCTCGACCAGGCGGAATCCGACTTCGCGGCGCAGCGCCGCGAGGCCTTCACCGCCCGCGTGACCGAGGCGGGGCTGCAGGACCGGGCCGAGTTCGTCGAGATCAAGGGCCACCGCGCCAACAGCATCGCCGAGGCCGCCCGCGGCCATGACATCGTCGTGATGGGAAGCTCGCTGACCGGCTCGCGCACGGGCGATTTCGCCACCCGCGCCGATGTCGTGGCCCTGCGCAGCGGCTGCCCCGTTCTGATTGTGCCGCCCGGCTATGATGCGCCCGCCATCGTGGAATCGGCGGTGGTTGCCTGGGACGGAAAGCGCGCCTCGGCCCGGGCACTGGCGGATGCGATGCATATCCTCGGCACCAAGGACCGCGTCACGCTGCTGGGGATCGGTGACGATCTGGGACCGGATTACGCGCAGGACGTGCTGCTGCTGCTGTCGCGCCACGGGATCGAGGCCGAGCTGGTGGTGCGTCCCGCCGGTCCCGGCGGGATCGGCCGGACGATCCTGGATACCTGCGCCGATCTTGGCGCCGGGCAGCTCATCATGGGCGCCTATGAGCACAGCAAGTTCAGCGAGGACCTGCTGGGCGGCGTCACCCGGGATATCCTTGAGAACGCGACCCTGCCGGTGCTGATGTCGCACTGATCCCGCGTTCCCCGGCCGCCCGTCAGGCGGCGGCCGGTTCCACCTGGTGTTGCAGGATCAGCGGCAGCAACCCGCCTTGCCGCAGGGTCTGGACCTCCAGCGAGGTCTCGATGGCTGCGGCGGCGGTGATTTCCTCAATGCGGCCATCGGCGCGGCGGACGCGGACCGCAACGGGGCTGCGCGGTGCGATCTGCGCGGCATCCGCGTCGATCTCGATCAGGTCATGGGCGGAAAGGGCCAGCGTCCGGGGTGTGACACCTTCGGGCAGGCGCAGGGGCAGGACGCCCATGCCGATCAGGTTGGCGCGGTGGATGCGCTCGAAGCTGACCGCCAGCACGGCGCGGGCACCCAGCAGCGCCACGCCCTTGGCCGCCCAGTCGCGCGACGAGCCCATGCCGTAGCGCTCGCCCGCGACCACGACGACGGGTTGGGCATCGGCACGGTAACGCTCGGCCGCCTGCCACAGCGGCAGCATCTGCCCGTCCGGCAGCACGGTCGAGCCGGGGGGGATGCCCTCGCCCAGCATGTTCCTGACGTTGCGGTTGGTGAACAACCCGCGCAGCATCGCCTCCCAGTTGCCGCGGCGGGATGAGAAGACGTTCAGATCGCGCGGATTTTGCCCGCGCTGGATCAGATGGTCGCCCGCCTCGCCTTTGGCCGGGATCGCACCCGCGGGCGAGATGTGGTCGGTGGTGATGTCGTCGCCCACGATCAGGATGGGCCGCGCCGCATAGGTGCCCAGCCGCGAGGCTTCGTCGAAGGAGGCGAAGGGCGGGCGACGGATGTAGGTGGACGCCTCGTCCCAAAGGAACAGGGCCGTGTCGGGCGCATCGAGTTCGGCCCACATGCGGCTTGATTCCGCCTCGTCATAGGCGGCGGCAAAGTCGTCCGCATCAGCGGCGCGGGCGAGCGCCGCGTCGATCTCGGCCCCCGTGGGCCAGAGGTCGGACAGCCGCACGCCCGGCGCAATCTCGTCCCGCAGGATGTCGCGTTCCACGTCGCCCGCCAGCGCGAAGGCCACGACCAGCGGCGGCGAGGCGAGGAAGCCTGCCTCAAGCTGCGGATGCACGCGGCCGGGGAAGTTGCGGTTGCCTGACAGGACGGCCACCTGCAGGCGGCCCTTCCCCAGCGCCTCTTGCGACAGGGCGGTGAGTTGCCCCGAGTTGCCGATGCAGGTCGTGCAGCCGAAGCCGACGATGCCGAAGCCCACCGCCTCAAGGTCATCGAGCAGCCCCGCACGTTCCAGATAGCGCTGTGCCGTGGGCGATCCCGGGGCAAGCGAGGTCTTGACCCAAGGGGCCGGGGTCAGGCCACGTTCGCGCGCCTTGCGCGCGACCAGACCCGCTGCGACCAGCAGGCGGGGATCGGTGGTGTTGGTGCAGGAGGTGATGGCGGCGATGGCGACGGCACCGTCGGGCACATCGCCTGCGGACACCGGCTTTGGCGAGCCTCCCCGCACCTCGGCCGCGCCTGCTGCCGTGGCCGAGGCCGGCAGGCGATCCTGCGGGCGGCGAGGGCCGGCGACGCTGATCTCGACCGAGGAAAGGTCAAGCTCCACCACCTGCGAGAAACGCGGCGTTTCTTCTGCCTCGAACCAGAGGCCCTGACGGCGGCAGTAGGCTTCCACCCGCGCGACATGATCCGGGCTGCGGCCGGTGGCGGTCAGGTAGTCCAGCACCGCCTGATCGACGGGGAAGAAGCCGGTGTTCGCGCCGAACTCGGGCGTCATGTTGGCGATCACGGCGCGGTCGCCCGCGGACAGGGCCGACACGCCCGGCCCGAAGAACTCGACGAAGCGGTCGGCCAAGTCGATGCCGCGCAGGATCTGCGTGACCGTCAGCGCAAGGTCGGTGGCGGTCACGCCCTCGGGCAAGCGCCCCGTCAGCCGCATCCCCACCACGTCGGGGACGCGCAGCATCACGGGCATCCCGAAGAAGACGCTTTCCGCCTCGATCCCGCCGACGCCCCATGCGAGAACGCCGATGCCGTTCACCATCGGCGTGTGGCTGTCGGTGCCGATCATGGCGTCAGGCATCAGCCATCCGTCGCGGGCCTGAACCACAGTCGCCAGCCGCTCCATGTTCAGGGTGTGCATGATGCCGGTCCCCGGAGGATGCACACGGAAGTTCCGCAGGCTGTTCGTCGCCCATTTCATGAAGCGGTAACGCTCGGCGTTGCGGCGGTATTCGTTGGCAAGGTTGCGCGCCATCGCCCCCCTGCCCCCGAAGAAATCTACCGCCAGCGAATGGTCGGTCGAGACATCGACCGGCAGCACCGGGTTCAGCAGCATGGGGTCGTGCCCCGCCTCGGCCAGGGCCGAGCGCATCCCGGCGATATCCACCAGCGCTGGCCCGCAGGTCGTGTCATGCATCAGCACCCGACCGGGCAGGAAGGGGATTTCCGCATCCGTTGGCCCGTCCAGCGCCGCCAGGATCGCGTCCCGCGCAGCAGGCGCGTCCGCACCACCTGTCCGCAGCACGTTCTCCAGCAGGATGCGGTGGATATGCGGCATCCCGCCCAGCCGCTCGCCCGCAGCCGCAGGCAGGTCGATGATGCGCCAGTCGGTGCCGGCGGTGCGAAGGGTGGTCTCTTGGGTCATGGTCTTTTCCATCATGACAGGCACCCCGCGGGGGCCTGTCTCAGTCCTCGTCCTGCCGGAAGCGGGCCAGTCCCCGGAAAACGAAGGGCGCGATCAGGGCGATCGTGGCGATCGCGATCATGATGGCCGATCCAGGGTGCTGCAGCAGGATCATGGGGTCGCCGAGGCTCATCTGCAAGGCGCGGCGCAACTGGCTGTCGGACATCGGGCCGAGGATCAGCCCGACGACCACCGGCGCCACGGGATAGTCGTATCGTCGCATGATGAAGCCGAGGACGCCGAAGGCCGACAGCAGCAGCAGTTCCACCACCGAGGGGTTCGCGGCGATGGTGCCCATCGTCGCAAAGACCAGGATGCCTGCGTAAAGCCAAGGCATGGGGATCTTCAGAAGCTGCACCCACAGCCCCACCAGCGGCAGGTTCAGCACTAGCAGCATGATGTTGGCGATGAACAGCGAGGCGATCAGCCCCCAGACCAGATCGGCGTGCTGGACGAACAGCAGCGGGCCGGGCTGGATGTTGTATTGCTGGAACCCCGCCAGCATCACCGCCGCCGTGGCCGAGGTCGGCAGCCCCAGCGTCAGCAGCGGCACCAGCGAGCCTGCGGCGGAGGCGTTGTTGGCGGCCTCGGGGCCGGCGACGCCCTCGATGGCGCCATGGCCGAACTCCTCGGGATGCTTCGACAGCCTGCGTTCCGTGGTGTAGCTGAGGAAGGTCGGGATTTCCGCGCCGCCCGCCGGCAGCGCGCCAATGGGAAAGCCGATGCCCGCGCCGCGCAGCCAAGGCTTCCACGACCGCGCCCAATCCTTGCGGGTCATCCAGATCGAGCCCTTGATCGGGATCGGCTTTTCCGGCGCAAAGGCATGGCGGGAGGCGACATGCAGCGCCTCGCCGATGGCAAAGAGGCCCACGGCCAGAGTCGTGACCTCGATCCCGTCGAACAAATTCGGGACGCCGAAGGCCAGCCGCGTCTGGCCGGTCAACTGGTCGATGCCGATCAGCCCCAGCCAGAGGCCGATGGCAAGGCTGGTCAGGCCGCGCAGGGGCGATGATCCGAAGGTCGCCGATACGGTGACAAAGGCGATCAGCATCAGCCCGAAATAGTCCCATGGCCCGAAGCGGACGGCCAGCTTGACGAGGATCGGCGCGAGGAAAGCAAGCCCGATGGTCGCGATCAGCGCGGCCACGAAGGACCCGATGGCGGCAGTGGCCAGGGCCGGGCCGCCCCGGCCCTTGCGGGCCATCTTGTTGCCCTCAAGCGCGGTGACGACGGACGCGGCCTCTCCGGGCGTGTTCAGCAGGATCGCGGTGGTCGAGCCGCCATACATTCCGCCGTAATAGATGCCCGCGAACATGATGATCGAGCCGCCGGGGTCGAGCTTGAAGGTCACGGGCAGCAGCAGCGCGACCGTCAGCGCCGGGCCGATCCCCGGCAGCACGCCGACCATGGTACCCAAGAGGACGCCGATGGCCGCGAAGGCAAGGTTCATCGGCTGGATGGCGATGGAAAACCCGTTCAGAAGCTGGATAAGCGCGTCCATGGCGACCTCAGAACAGGCGTTCCAGCGGGCCCATGGGCAGCGCCAGTTGCAGAAGCTTGTTGAACATCAGGAAGACCCCGGTCGAGATAACAGCGCCGATGACCAGATCGGCGACAAGCGCCTGCCGTCCGAAGGCGCGTGCGGTCAGGGCAAAGAGCAGCGTCGAGCCGAGGATGAAGCCGAGGCCCAGCCAGATCGAGCCGATCAGCCCGCCCAGCGCGAGCCCGATCCAGGCAACCCCGCTCCAGTCCGCGTGGTCGGCGGTGATGCCGGGGCGAAGGGCCGTGACCAGATGCGCAAGGCCCAGCACGGCCAGAAAGGCCGCGACGAAATAGGAAGCTGCATCTGCGCCGACCCCGTAGTTCGAGCGGATGCTCATGCCCCTCGCGTCGAACCAAGTGATCGCGGCCAGCGCGATCAGGCCGACGCCGATGATCGCCGTGGGGCGATGCAGGGCAGTTTGTCCCAGGTTCATCCTTCCCTCTCCCCTGAAAGAAACGGGCGGGAAAAGCGTCCCCGCCCGGACCGGATCACTCGGCCAGGCCGATGGACTGCAGCGTGGCGTGGACCCGCTCGTTTTCCGAGGCGACGAAGGCCGCGAATTCGTCGGCGGGCGCGTAATAGTCGGTCCAGCCGCGGGCGGTCAGGACCGCCTGCCATTCGGGCGACTTCACGGTCTGCTCGATGGCGGCGGAGAGCGCCTGCTTGTCGGCGTCCGCAATATCCGGCCCTGCGAAGATGCCGCGCCAGTTCACCAGTTCCACATCGACGCCCTGCGCCTTGAGCGGCTGCGCCTCGATCCCCTCGATCGGCTCCGGGTAGGAGATCGCCAGCGCCCGCAGGTCGCCCGATTCGATCTGCCCCTGCCATTCGCCATAGCCCGAGATCCCGGCCGTGACCTGCCCGCCCAGCATGGCGGCCAGCGCCTCGCCGCCGCCCGAATAGGCGACATAGTTCACCTTGGACGGGTCCCCGCCCGCCGCCTGGGTGATGAGCGCCGCAAGGATATGGTCCGCGCCGCCCGCCGATCCGCCCGCCCAGATGGTGCGCGAGACATCCGCCTGGATGGCGGCGGTCAGATCGGCCAGCGTCTGGTGCGGCGAGTTCTTCGGCACCACCACGACCAGCGGATCGCCCGTCAGCCGCGCGATGGGGGTGACGTTGGTCAGGTTCACCGGCGCCTTGTTGGTCAGGATCGCGCCGACCATGGTGATGCCGCCGACCAGAAGCTGGTCGGGCGAGCCCTTGGCGTTCTGGGCGAACTGCGCCAGTCCCACGGTCCCGCCCGCGCCCGGCACGTTCATGACCTGCACGCTTTTCGCAGTGCCGGTCTTCATCATGACTTCCTGCAGCGAGCGCGCCGCCGAGTCCCAGCCCCCACCCGCGCCCGCCGGGGCGGTGATGGTCAGTTCCAGATCCTGCGCCGCCGCCGGCGCCACCGCCGTCATTACGGCAAGACAGGCCGCTGCGAGCCTGCGGGTGACAAAAGACATGAATTCCTCCCGGTTGGACCTTTGATGGTCTGCAGGAATATTGAAGCTCGTTCGGACAAAATGCAATAAGTTTTGTTGAGGGAGAGTAAGTGTGAACGCGGGCAGGGCATTACGCCGCTGTCCATGGACTGGATTGCATTTTGTAATTTATTCATGCACTGGTCCAGCTGAGAGGGAGGATGACTTCGTGGCCCGTGAAAGCCTTGTTCCCCGGATCATGCAGCAGGTGCTGGATCATGTCCGCGGCGAAGAGATGTCGGCAGGCCGGCATCTTGGCGCGCAGAAGCTGGCCGATGCCTTCCGCGTATCCCGCGCCCCGGTCGTGGGGGCACTGAAAAGGCTTGAGGATCTCGGGATCGTCCGGGCCGAGCCGAACCGCGGCTTCTTTCTTGCGATGGATGCCGCCGACCTGCCCGAGATGCCGGGCGGGAACTCGCACGAGGAAAGCCTGTATTTCCAGATCGCCGAGGACCGGCTGTCCGGCCGCCTTCCCGACCGCTTCAGCGAAAGCGAGTTGATGCGCCAGTATGGCGTCGCGCGGGGCCGGCTGGTCCGCGCCTTGCAGCAGATGGCCGACGAGGGTCTGGTGGACCGGCTGCCCGGCAACGGATGGGAGTTCCGCGAGACCCTGAACTCGCTCAAGGCCTATGCCGACGCCTACCAGTTCCGCGCCGCGATCGAGATGCAGGCCCTGCTGCTGCCCAGCTTCGCCCCTGATCCCGAGGCTTTCGCCACCGCGCGCCAGCATCAGCTTGACCTTCTTTCCGGGTTCAAGAGCGCAAGCCGCGCCGCCATCTACGGCACCAATATCGAGTTCCACGAGATGCTTATGCGCTGCGCCAACAACGCCTTCTTCCTGGATGCCGTGCGGCGGGTGAAC
This sequence comes from Paracoccus sp. MC1854, assembly GCF_014164635.1. Classification (NCBI taxonomy): domain Bacteria; kingdom Pseudomonadati; phylum Pseudomonadota; class Alphaproteobacteria; order Rhodobacterales; family Paracoccaceae; genus Paracoccus; species Paracoccus sp. MC1854. The sequence continues at coordinate 28,246 of NZ_JACJFU010000031.1, forward strand.
CGGGTGCGGCGGCTGATCGAATACCGCATCGGCAACGAGCGCGAGCGGCTGCCCCGGCAATGCCGCGAGCATCTGCAGATCCTCGACCTGATCGAGGCGCGCGACATGCAGGCCGCGGCCGCCTTCCTGTTCCACCATGTCCGCGAGGCGGGCCAGATCAAGCTGCGCCTGCTCGACCTCTCGCCGATCCCTTCTGCGCCCTCTTCGTGACTTGGCGGGATGCTGGCCGGTGACTGCATTTGCCCTGACGGTCAGGAAATTTCTTTCGCCTTTGAACTTGTGTTGAAAAGGGATGTCAGCCCCCTGGCAGATGGCAGCCGCATGTTTCAGGGGATCTTCTATCGGCTTGCCCTTGGCCTTCGTCAACGACCTGACAAGACCCCGTGGATGGGGCCTGACCGCCTGTCCAGTTTGATGCGCCGGACCGCCTGCGGCGGGGGGGTATTTGGGCTAGAAAGAAGCGCCTGTGGCAGGTCTGGCGGCGCGGGTGGCGACTCGGGGGTGCCGGGGATAGAAGCGCGGGCATGAGGATGTCGTCGTTGCGGGCCGCGCTGCCCTTCTGGATGTCGCTGGGGCTGGTGCCGCTGGCGGTGCTGGCCACGATGCGCGGCGGCTGGTGGTTCCTGCTGATGCCCGCCTATGCGTGGTACATGGTCACCGCGCTGGACGGGGTCTTGGGGCTGAACAGCAGCAACCCCGATACCGGGACGCCGATCGAGCGGCTGTTCTGGCATCGCGCGATCACCTGGGTCTGGTGGCCGGTCCAGGCGGCGGTGGTCTTCTGGGCGATCTGGCATGTCACCCATACAGGGCATCTGGGCGGATGGGAGAAGCTGGGGATCTTCTTCGGCATCGGCGTCATGTCGGGGACCATCGGCATGGTCTATGCCCATGAGCTTCTGCACCAGAAGCCGGGGTTCGAGCGCTGGCTGGGCGACTTGATCCTCGCCTCGAACCTGTATTCGCATTTCAGGACCGAGCATCTGCTGGTCCATCATTCCTGGGTGGCGACGCCGCGCGACGCGGTGTCGGCACGGTATGACCAGGGGTTCTACCACTATTTCCTGCAGGTGCTGCTGGATTGCCCGCGGTCCGCCTGGGGGGCGGAAAAGCGGCTGCTGGCGCGGGCCGGGCGGCCGGTCTGGGACCGGCGCAATCCGTTCTGGCGATATGGGGCGCTGCAAGGGGGGATGCTGCTGCTGGCAGCGGCCCTGGGCGGCTGGCAGGGGGTGCTGCTGTTCGCCTTCCAGGCCTTCGTGGCGATCTGGCAGCTTGAACTGACCAACTACGTCGAGCATTACGGACTGACCCGCCGGCATCTGGGCGGCGGACGGTATGAACGCGTCCTGCCCCGCCATAGCTGGAACGCGAGCCACACCGCCTCGAACTGGCTGCTGATCAACCTGCAGCGCCATTCGGATCACCACACCAAGCCCGACCGCCGCTTTCCCCTGCTGCAGACCTATGCCGAGGATGAAGCGCCGCAACTGCCCCATGGCTATCCGGCGATGACCTTTGTGGCAATGGTCCCGCCATGGTGGCGGCGGCGGATGAACCCGCGGGTGCGGGCCTGGCGGCGGCGGTTCTATCCCGAGGTGACCGACTGGGCAGCCTATAATCGAGGTGAAACCCCAATTCCGCGCGGCGCTTTATAGGACGTCCTCTGGATCACATGGAACGTCCTTCGTTTCCGCGATCACAGGTTCGCTTCGGCTGCCGTTCTGGCTCACCCTGCTGCGGAAGGGGCGAGGAAAATAAGTGAAATCGTTCGTCGCCACCACGTTCAGTTTGCCCTCTTCAGTGACGCCAACCATGAGTCCACCTGATAAAGACGAAGTCTCACCGGAGACACTGGCAAGGATTTTTCAATAATCTGCGATGAGTTGAGCCTCCAAGGCTCTGCCACCGGCATCTTTTTCAAGCAGTATAGCCGCTTGTTCGAAAAATTTCCCAAAAACCCAAAGATATTTCTATCGCTTAACATCAGACAGGGGATTGCCCTAAGAGCGCCTAACAAAACCGCCTCTCGTGCGTTAGGGGACATGAGCAAGCCCCTTGTATCCGATGATCTGTGGGCGGCGCTGGAGCCGTTGCTGCCGAGGCCGCGGCCCAAGCCCCAGGGCGGCCGTC
>NZ_JACJFU010000032.1:0-29347 GCF_014164635.1 Paracoccus sp. MC1854
TGCTTCAACAAGCTGAAGAACGCCCGCCGCGTCGCCACCCGCTACGACAAAACCGCCGAAAGCTACCTGGCATTCATCGACGTTACCTCCATCCGCCTCTGGCTCCGCCATTTGTCAACATGACCTAGGCAGACGCTGGACCTGTTCGGCGATCTGGACCTCGACATTGCCGACCGGCTGGACGCCTACGAGCACAAGGGCCCCTGGACCAACCGCCTGATCCTTGGCGACTCGCTGCAGGTGATGAACTCGCTCCTCGAATATGAGGGCCTGGGCGGTCAGGTGCAGACAGTTTATTTCGATCCGCCATACGGCGTGAAGTTCGGCTCAAACTTCCAGCCCTTTGTCCGGAAGCGCGACGTGAAGCATGGGCCGGATGATCAGATGATTCGGGAACCCGAGATGGTGAAAGCCTATCGGGACACGTGGGAATTGGGGCTCCACTCGTACCTGTCTTACCTTCGTGATCGACTGCTTCTGGCGAAAGAGATGCTTGCCGAATCCGGCTCGATCTTCGTCCAGATTTCAGACGACAACCTGCACCACGTTCGAGAAGCACTCGACGAGGTATTCGGCAATGAAAACTTTGTCTCGATGATCACGTTCTCGAAGACTTCGAGCGCCACATCTGAGCTCATCGCCAGCACGTCCGATTACCTGCTATGGTATGCCAAGGCAAAACCGATGGTGAAGTACAACCGCCTCTATCAGCGCAAGGTTCTGGGGGCCGAAGGATCTAGCGGCTACAACCGGATCGAATTAGCTAATGGTGCGCGCCGCTCCATGACGGTGGAAGAACGAAAGAACTTCGACCTTCTCCCAGAGGGCGCGAAGGTCCTGACCTTCGATAACCTCACCTCGCAGCGGCCGCCCGGCGATTTTCCGGTGGAGTTTGAGGGAAACGTCTATCGTCCTCGAAAAGGATATTGGAAGACCGGCACCGAGGGAATGAAGAAACTCGTTGCGGCACGTCGTGTCGACCTTGTCGGCAACACGCTGCGCTACGTCAGGTATTTCAGCGACTTCCCCGTTTTTCCGATCGCGGACCGATGGGACGATACAGGCGTCGCGGGCTTCGCGGCCGACAAGCTCTACGTCGTGCAAACGAACGAAAAAGTTGTTCAGCGCTGCCTTCTCATGACCTCGGACCCAGGCGATCTCGTACTGGACATCACCTGCGGATCGGGGACCACGGCCGTGATAGCTGAGGAATGGGGGCGCCGCTGGATCACCGTTGATACAAGCCGGGTTCCGATTGCGCTCGCGCGCCAGAGGCTCCTGACAACCACCTTCCCATGGTATCGCCTAAGCAACCCGGTGAAGGGTCCAGGGGGCGGTTTCGTCTATGAGCGCAAGCTAAACCGCAAGGGAGAAGATGTGGGCGGCCTTGTTCCGCGCATAACCCTTAAGTCCATCGCAAACAATGAAGATCCGGAGATGATCACCCTGGTTGACCAGCCGGAGGTCAACAAGCAGATCACGCGCGTCTGCGGCCCCTTCACTGTCGAGGCCACGATCCAAGCCGCGATGAGCATGGAGGAGGACGCCGAAGGCACGTCGACACAGCCGCAGTCCTCCAGCCCACGCGTCTATCTCGACCGGATGATCGAGGTGCTGCGGCAAAGCAAATCACTCAGCTTGCCAGGAAACTTTACCCTTCAGCTCGACAACGTCCGCCCACTCGCCGACCGCGAATACCTGCATGCCGAGGCTGTCGCGAAGAACGGCAGCGAGAAGATCATCGCGATCGCCTTCGGTCCCGAGGACGGCGCCATCAGCTCGGACTACGTGTTCAACGCAGCCATCGAGGCCATGCAGCAGGGCTTTGGCCAGCTGTTCCTGTTCGGCTTCGCGATTCAGGCCAAGGCGCGCGAACTTTTAGAAAAGATGAAGATCCCGACCGCCTACATCTCGATGACTCCGGATGTGGTGATGTCGGACCTGCTCAAGACCACGAAGAACAGCGAAATCTTCTCGATCACCGGCCTGCCGGATGTGCGGCTGGAAAAGGCGGGCAAGCGCGATGACGGCACGCCGCTTTATCGCGTGGTTCTGCGCGGGCTCGACATCTTTCTGCCACATCTGATGGACACGGATCATATCGACGCCGAGAACCTGCCGTGCTGGATGCTCGACACTAATCACAACGGCATGGCCTTCTATGCCAGCCAAGTGTTCTTCCCCAAGACCAGCGCTTGGGACAACCTTCAGAAATCGCTGAAAGGCCAGTTCGAGGACAGCGTCTGGTCTCATCTGGCGGGCACGGTCAGCGAGCCCTTCGCACTGGGCGACAAGGGTCGCATCGCGGTCAAGGTGATCGACGAGCGCGGCAACGAGCTGATGGCGACCCGCAGCGCCGAGGATGCTGTCTGATGCCGCAAGCCGCACCAAAGGACGCTCCGCTGACCGTCGCCGAGGTCGAGTCGCCCATCATCAACTCGCCCTTCCGCGAGCCGTTGCTCCACTGGAAGATCGAGAAGGCGAAGCCACCGCGTAAGGCCGAAGGCCGCCGCCGCGCCAGCTATTTCTATCGCGTGCCCGAACATTCCGGGCGCGGTCGTGCCAGTCGCGATCAGGCTGAACTGTTCGAAAGCCAGGCCGGCGAGGAAGTCGAGCTCGAGATCGTCAACGCGATCCGGGGCCGGGTGAAGGACTGGCGGGCTGGCGTGCACAGCGGTGGCGTCGCCTATGACGGTGCCTCGCCCGTGACGCGCGAGCTGCTGGACCTGTGGCGCAGCGATCAGCGCATGCAGCGCCTGTTCTTCGCCCAGATCGAGGCGGCCGAGACGATCATCTTCCTCGTCGAGGCCAAGCAGGTCTATCGCAAGGGTCTGCCCGAAATTCCGAAGGACGAGCCGGGGCTGGAGGCCAAGGCTGCCGGGATCCGCGCCTTCCTGCGCTATGCGTGCAAGATGGCGACCGGCAGCGGCAAGACTACGGTGATGGGCATGCTGACCGCCTGGTCGATCCTGAACCGCGTGGCGTCTCCGCGGGACGACAGGTTCTCGGATACCGTGCTGATCGTCTGCCCGAACGTGACAATCCGTGAGCGGCTGCAGGAACTGGACCCCGCGCTCGGCGACCTGAGCCTGTACCGCACCCGCCAGCTGGTGCCGCCGCACCGGATGGAGGATATGCGCCGCGGCGAGGTGATGATCGCCAACTGGCACCGGCTGGCGAAGAAGGAGACGAACAGCGTCAACGGCGACAGCGCCAAAGTGGTGAAAACCGGCGAGCCGGTCGAGGTTGTGAAGAACGCCCGCAAGGCCAATCAGAGTGTCGAGGTCAAGTATTTCGAGTCCGACCAGGCATGGTTCAAGCGCATCCGGCGCGAGATGGGCAGCGGCAAGGGCCGTAGCCCGCACTGGCTGATCTTCAACGACGAGGCACATCACGCCTATCGGCGGGGCGATGCTGCATCCGAGGAAAGCCTCGACGAGGACAAGGATCTGGCAAGCAAGAACGCGCGCGAGGCGACGATCTGGATCGAGGGGCTCGACCGGATCAACAAGCTCGCGGGCGGCAGCCGACGGCGGGGGATCAACCTCTGCGTCGATCTGTCGGCGACGCCGTTCTATATTCAGGGTTCGGGCAACGAGGTTGGCAAGCCGTTCCCGTGGGTCGTCTCGGATTTCGGGCTTCTGGACGCGATCGAATCCGGCTTGGTGAAGATCCCACAGCTTCCCGCTCGCGACGTGTCTGGTGCCGAGGAAGCGGCCTATTTCAACATCTGGCGCTGGGTTCAGGCGAAGGCAAAGGAGGATGGCCTCGGCACCAATATCACGCCCGAGATCGTGATGAACTACGCCTCGGCGCCGATCAACCTGCTGGCGCTGGAATGGCATGAGCGGTTCATCGAATGGGAGCAGCATTCCAAGCAGCAGCACAGGCATCCGGTCCCGCCCGTTTTCATCGTCGTCTGTCGCGATACCGCGGTGGCAAAGGAGGTCCACGACTGGCTGGCGAACGGGAATGACAGCTATGGCGTCTCTCCCGCGTGGTTCCGCAACACGCCCGGCCAGGAGGTTACGGTCCGCATTGATTCGAAGGTCATGGAAGACATCGAGGAAGGCGGCTCCAAGGATGAGACCAGGCGCCTCAGGTTCATCCTCGATACCGTCGGCAAGGCGGAATGGCCGGGCGGCAAGGTTCCCGAGGACTGGTCGGAGCTTGTCCGCAAGCACAACGACAAGGTCGCCAGCGACGACAACGACGGCTCGCTGAAATGGGTTGATGAGCGCGTCCCGCCCGGCCGCGATGTCCGCTGCATCATTTCAGTGGCGATGCTGGCGGAAGGATGGGATGCGAATACGGTCACGCATATCGTCGGCCTGAGGCCCTTTGGCTCGCAATTGCTGTGCGAACAGGTCGTCGGGCGCGCGCTGCGCCGCAAGAGCTATGCGCTCGACGAGGAAACGCAGATGTTTGCCGAGGAGACCGCCAAGGTCTTCGGCGTCCCGTTCGAGCTGATTCCCTTCAAGGTGAAGCCCGTCGGTCCGCAGCCGCCCAAGCCTGATCCGAACCACATATTTTCGGTTCCGGAGAAATCGGAATACGAGATTACGTTCCCCGTCGTCTCGGGCTACCACCAGTCGGGTCAGTTCGATGTCCACATCGACTGGAGCAAGGTGGCCAAGGTCACAATCGACCCCATGAAGATCCCTCAGATCGTCGAACTCACCCCACTGACCACGCCTGATGGCACTCTGGCTGCCTTCGGCCCCGGAGAGCGCCCCGTGCTATCCCTCAAGGAATGGCGCAATCGCTTCCGCGATCAGCAAGTGGCGTTCAGGCTGGCGCGCGAGATCTGCGAGCGATGGCTGACTGACAACGGAACCGAGGCTGTTCCGGTTCAGCAGTTGTTCCCTAAGGTCGCTTTCGCCGCCAAGCGATTCCTGTCCGAGAAGCTGGAGCGAAAGGGGGACAGCCGGCCTTGTGACGTGCTGCTGGTGGGCGAGTATATGAAGGCCGCTACTGGTTCACTCATTGAGGCCATAAAGAAAGGTGCGGCGTCCGGCACAGGAGAGGTCGCGATCATTCCTCAGGGTGCCGCGGGGCGTGGAAGCACGCTTTACGTCGATTTTCACACCACGAAACCGATCTATGCGGTCACGCGGTGCCACCTGAATGCGATGGTCGCGGACACGAAGAAATGGGAGCAAAGCGCAGCCTTCCTCTTGGACACCCACCCGGGCGTGGTGCGATGGGTGAAGAATGACAGGCTGGGCTTCACTGTTCCCTACCGGCACCGCGGGATGCTTTCGAACTATGTTCCCGACTTCATTGTAGTCACGGATCGCGGCGAGAATATCATCGTCGAGATCAAGGGGAGAGTGGACGATAACGCCGATGCCAAGGCTAAGGCCGCCCAGCGCTGGGTGGCGGCGGTCAACAGCCTCGGCGACCACGGTGTCTGGCGGTATCTTCTGGTTGAGGATCCGGGCAGGACCGGGCAGCTATTGAACGCGTTCGTTGACCAGCAATGGAGCGACGGACCCTTCGAACTCAACCCGACATAGAAGCGTGCATAGCGGGAACGGAACGGACTCAAAGGCCTGATCTGGATGGTCTGTTTGGCCCGTGAAATCGTTGGATTTCAGTCCGTTTTCCAAACGCGACTCCCGACGAAGTGCTCAGGTCCGCCCTGAAAGTACCCGTTTATAGTCAATGGTATACAGAACTTTACCGAACTCACGCAGTCAACAGGTCCGGAGAATAGCGGCCCGGAGAGCGCGCTTCCGGCCCTCCTAGCGCCGAGGCCAGTGCTCAGCCCCATCCGCATAACCCTCGAAAACAACAGAAAAATCCGGCCGTAGCCGGATCGGGAGAACACGTTCCCAAGGGCAAGTGGCGGACGGTGAGGGATTCGAACCCTCGAGACGGTTCCCCGCCTACACACTTTCCAGGCGTGCGCCTTCGACCACTCGGCCAACCGTCCGTTGGAAGGGCTTTAGCCCGGCCTCAAGCCCGCTGCAAGTCAGAGCTTAGAGATCCGGGTCTGCAGTTCCGCAAGCTGGCGCCGGATATCCTCGGCCTCGTCCTCGGACGCTGAACCAGAAGGACGAGCCTTGCCACGCACCCGGTCCGTGGCAGGAACGGGCAGGACCTCGCCCTCGTCGTCCTCACGGGAGGGGCCGCTTGAATTGCCGGTCCAGCCGCCCATCATCGCCTTCAGGAACAACTGCTGCTGGCGCTGCATCTCGGAGAAGCCCGGCATTGAGGCCATGGGATGCTGCAGCGTCGCAAGCTGCTCCATCATCTTGGACTGGCCGTGACGCAGCATCTCGAAGCTGACGGCAAGGAACTGCGGCACCACCGATTGCGCCTGGGCGGTGTAGCTGCGGACAAGGTCGGTCAGCAGGTCGACCGGCAGCACGTTCTCGCCCCGGCTTTCATGTTCGGCGATGATCTGCAGCAGATACTGGCGCGTCAGGTCATCGCCCGATCGCAGGTCGATGATCCGCACCTCGCGCCCGTCGCGGATCACCTGCGCGATCTCCTCCAGCGTGATGTAGTCGCTGGTTTCGGTGTTATACAGCCGCCGACTGGCATAGCGCTTGATCAGCAGCGGCTCAGGCTTCGACTTGGCGGCTTGGGCGGACATGGGCACTTCGCTTTTATGCATCTGCAGCGATGATGGGATGCCATTCCTGCGATTGCAAAAGAAAAACGCGCGCCGGGTCAGGGCGCGCGTCCGGTCATGTCAGCCGGGATGGGGCCGGTTGCCGGCGCGATCCCGCGGAAAGGCTCAGGCCTTGTCCTTGTTGATGCCGGGGTTCACCGAGCTGGTGGCGGCGTCCTGCGCCTGGCGGGCGACGTTCTGAAGGTTCGAGGTCGCGGTCTGCGCCATGCGCTGTGCGTCGGCCTGGACTTCCTTGCCGGCGTTCATCAGCAGATCGACGGTGTCCATCTGGACTTTCTTGGCGACCTCGGCATAGGCGGCCATGTGTTCGGCAGCCAGTTCGGCGGCGGCCGAGGCGAAGTCGGACATCGCCTTGGCATAGTCACCCGGCTGCTCTTTCGAGGTGGTCAGCTCGCCCATGCGCGACAGCGTGTCCTTGGCCCAGGCGGCCGAGATCTCGGTCGAACGCTCGGCGGCCTGCAGGGCGACGCGGGTCATCCGCTCGCTCAGCTGAGCCTGGGTCTTGAAGGCTTCGGACATCGACGAGGTGTCGACGGGGAAGTTCGCCATCATGTCCTGGAAGGTCTTGGTGAAGTCGGGGGTCTTGGCCATCGGATCTCTCCTGGATGCGGTTATTGATCGGGTTCAGTAGCACTGCACATACAATAGATGCTGCAGTGCAGCATTTCAAGCGGTTTATGCTGCACTGCAGCAAAAAGTCTTCCGCTTGCGTGTTCCCGCATGGAATGCGGGGTCAGCGCGGGAGAGTCTGGCATCAGACCCTTTCGCGCTTCCCTTTCGCCGTCAGGCGGTCTCGTGCACGTAGGTTCCCGGTGCGGGCGCCAGCGAAAGCTGCGGGCTGCGCGCCGGAACCATCGGTCCGGCATGTTCGGCCAGCCATTCGCCCCAGTGGTTCCACCACGATCCGGGGGTGTAGGTCGCATGCTCGCGCCATTCCTCAGGCGTGCCGTCGAAACCTGCGTGCGACAGGTAGTGGCCATATTTGACCTTGCTCGGCGGGTTGATGATCCCGGCGATATGGCCCGATTCCGACAGGATGAAGGTCCGGTCCTCCGCGCCCATCTGCGCGATTCCCTTCCAGCTGTGCAGCCAGGGGGCGATGTGGTCGCCCTCGCAGGCAATGGCGCAAAGGGGGACCGTCACATCGGACAGGTCGACTTTATGGCCGAGAACCTCGAACCCGTCCCGGACCAGCGCGTTCTTCTGGCAGATTTCACGCAGATACTGCGTGACCATCGGACCGGGCAGGTTCGTTCCGTCCCCGTTCCAGTAGAGAAGATCGAAGGCAGGCGGCGTCTCGCCCAGCATGTAGCTGCGGATGGCGGGGCCCCAGATCAGGTCGTTGGCGCGCAGGAAGCTGAAGGTGCGCTGCATCAGCTTGGCCGACAGATAGCCCATGCGCTCCACCTCGCCCTCGATCCCGCCGACGAAGTCGTCCTGCAGGAAGGTGGTGAACTCGCCCTGATCCGAGAAGTCGGTCAGCGTGGTGAAGAAGGTGGCCGATTTCACCCGGTCGTCGCCGCGCTGCTTCATCACGCCCAGGGTGGTGGACAGCGTCGTGCCGCCGATGCAGTAGCCGACGGCGTTCAGCTGCGGCTCCTCCGTCAGTTCCAGCACCTTGTCGATCGTTTCGAGAAACGCGGCCACATAGTCGTCCATGGCCACGTCGGCAAAGCTGGAATCCGGGTTCTTCCAGGACAGGACGAACACCGTATGCCCCTGCTCGACCAGCCAGCGCAGCATGCTGTTCTGCGGCTTGAGATCGAGGATGTAGTATTTGTTGATCCAAGGCGGGAAAACCACGACCGGGGCCTTGTGCACCTGTCCGGTCGTCGGCGCGTACTGGATCAGCTCGTACATCCGGGTGCGGTGGACGACCTCGCCGGGCGTGGTGCCGATGTTCTCGCCCACGCGGAAGGCGCTGCGGTCGGCCAGCGAGACGATCATCTCGCCGCCGCTCGCCTCGATGTCGTGGACCAGGTTCTCCAGTCCGCGCACGAGGCTCTCGCCCTCGGTCTCGAGCGCCTTGATCAGCGCGTCGGGGTTGGTCGCCAGAAAGTTGGTCGGCGCCAGCATGTCGATCATCTGCCGGGTGAACCAGTCCACGCGGCGGCGTTCGACATCGCTCTGGATGTCCAGGTCGGCGGCGGCCTTGCGGATCGCCTCGGCGTTGATCTGATACTGGCGCATGACGAAGCTGTAGAAGGGGTTCGTCTGCCACAGCGGGTTCTTGAAGCGGCGGTCCACCGGGCCGTCGCTTTCCGGCGCCTGGAAGCCCTGGACGAAGGCGCTCTGCGCATCGGCCACATGGCGCAGGGTGTCCCCCCAGTAGCGGACCTGCTGCTCGATCAGCCGCGCGGGCTGTTCGGTGGCGAGCTTCAGCCAGGCCTGCGCGACCGAGCCGTAAAGCTCGGGTCCCGGCACCTCGACGCCCGGATGACGCATGGGCCGGCTGCTGGCGGCGCGCAGCAGGCGCTGGCTCAGGTTCTCGATACGGGAGATGTTCTCGGACAGCTTCTCGGAAAGGCCGGGCGCCAGCAGCGGATTCCCGAAGGCCGTCGCCGATGCCGGGGCGACCTCTGATGCCGATGCGACCTCCGGTGCCGGGGTGGTCTCCGGTGCCGGGGCGGCAGGCGGCGGCGCCTCGGGGCGGGGCGGCTCGGTGGCGGTTGCCGGCTGTGCGGGCAGCCCCTCGTCGGTGACGGTGACGGGTTCCTGCTCTGTCGCCGGCGTTACATCAGCAGCCGGCGTTGCAGGAGCTTCGCCCCGTCGCGCGGCCTGATCCTGCGGAGCCGCGGTCTTCTCCGCGCCCGCTTCGGCGTCAGCGACCTCCGCCGCTTTCGCGGCCACCGCCGGTTCCGCCGCGTTTCCGGCGATCTTCCTCGGCTTTCCCCTGGGTCTGGATGCGGAAGCCGCCTCTGCCTTCGACCCATCCGGGGCTGTTGCCTTTCGGCGTGTCCGCTTGCCCGCGGGCGGAGCCGAATCATTCTCGACAGCCGGCAAGGTGCCGGACATGATCGCGGCGACCGGATCTGGTTCCACCGACTCGCCGAGCGAAGGCGAATCCTGTTGAGTTGCCGCAACTACCTTTGGGCCAAGGGTTTCTGCAATTGCAGCATCAAGCCCTTGTTCCGGCTGACCTACCTCCACAGCCGAGGCTTTTTTCCCGCGACGCGACGCGACGTCCTCTCGTTTAATTGCCATGGCAATGGGTCCTCATCAGCACGATTCGCATTAAGACTTGCTTGACGTAAGCCGTAAAGCCGGCATTACGCACCACAACTTTGAAGGAGTAACGGTCCATGGTCTACAAGGGTATGCGCGGCATGTTGTCCTACGACGCCATGGAAACGCTTCGCAACACCAACGAGTGGATGGGCGCATCCGCGCGGGCCATGGCCTCCTATCCCCTGTTCGCCATGATCCCCACTCCGATGTTCAAGGTGCTCAGCGCTTGGGGCCGGGTGACGGAACGCAGCTTTGCCCGGATGGTGATCAAGCCCGATTGGGACATCCCGCCGATCGCCGGCACCGAGGGCCAGGACCATCTGGTCTATGTCGAGCCGGTGGTGCGCCGCCCCTTTGGCAACCTTGTGCAATTCCGCGTCGCCCGGCGCGAGCCGATGGCCCGCCGCGTCCTGCTGGTTGCGCCCATGTCGGGACATTACGCGACCCTTCTGCGTTCGACCGTCAACTCGCTGCTGCCCGATTGCGACGTCTGGGTGACCGACTGGCAGAACGCGCGCGACATCCCGGTCAGCGAGGGCAAGTTCGATATCGAGGATTATACCGGCTATCTTGTCGATTTCATGAAGCATCTCGGACCGGATCTTCATGTCGTCGCGGTTTGCCAGCCAGCGCCGCTGGCGCTGGCCGCGACCGCGATCCTGGCCGAGGACGAACCGGCTGCCCAACCCCGCACCCTGACCCTGATCGGCGGCCCCGTCGATCCCGACGCGGCGCTGACCGATGTCACCGACTTCGGCAACCGGGTGACGATGGGCCAGCTTGAACATGCCTTCATCCAGCAGGTCGGCTTCAAGTATCGGGGCGTCGGCCGCATGGTCTATCCCGGCCTCGCGCAGCTCGGCTCGTTCATCGCCATGAACGCCGAAACCCATGCCGCCGCCTTCCGCGACAAGATCATCGCCGAGGCGCGGGGCGAAGGCTCGATCAGCGACAAGCACAACAAGTTCTACGACGAATATCTCGCCGTGATGGACATGACGGCCGAGTTCTACCTGACCACGGTCGAACGCATCTTCAAGAATTTCGAGATCGCCCAGAACCGTTTCGTCGTCAAAGGACGGCAGGTGGACATCGGCAAGATCAGGGACGTGGCGATCATGACCGTCGAGGGCGCGAACGATGATATCTCGGGCCCCGGCCAGTGCGTCGCCGCGCTCCGGCTCTGCACCGGCGTCCCCGACAACAAGAAGGCCCAGCATCTCGAACCCGGCGCGGGCCACTATGGCATCTTCGCGGGCAAGAGCTGGCGGATCAACATCCGCCCGATGGTGCTGGACTTCATGGACGAGAACGGCATGACCCCCGACAAGAACCGGATCAAGCGCCTGCGTGGCATGACCGGCCCCGGCGACACCCGCACCCCCGGTCCCGAGGAACGCGACAGCCGCATCGCCGTCTGACCGCTCCTCCCTTGCAAGTCCAAAGGCCCCGCCGCACCCGCGCGCGGGGCCTTTCCCTTTGCGGAACCTCAGCCGTGCGGCGGGTGTTGGCCCTGCGACTGTCCGCGCCCATCCGGGGCGCAAAGGAGGATACATGACCGACAACCGCGACACCTTCTGGAAGCGCCTCGAAGGCATCAACGCCGGGATGCTGGGGGCCGAGCCCGACTGGCGGCTGGTGCCGATGTCCCACTACCCGGAACCGGAAACCGCGACACTGTGGTTCATCACCGCCGACGGCACCGACCTGGTCGAGGCCGTGGAAGATGGCGCGAAAAAGGCCGTCCATGCGGTGGGGGACGGCGATGGCCAGCTTTACGCCCGCATCGAAGGGCGGCTGGAGCTGTCGAACGACGCGGCCAAGCTCGACGAGGTCTGGAACGCGGTCGCCTCAAGCTGGTTCGAGGGCGGCGAGCGCGACCCGGACGTGCGCCTTCTGAAGTTCACCATGTCCGAGGCCGAGGTCTGGACCACCGCCGGCCGCATCGGCTTCTTCTACGAGATCGCCAAGTCCAAGATCACCGGCGCCAAGCCCGACATGGGCGATCATTTCCAGGTCAGCTTCTGACCCCTTCACGATGCTGCGCCCGGCCCTCGCGGCCGGGCGCTTGCGTTCAGCCCGCCAGTTCCGTCACCGCCTCGCGGATCATCCGCAACTCGCCCGGCCCGCTGAAACGATGGTCCGCGTCCTTCACCAGCATCAGCCGGATATCCGGCCCCTCGGCATGGGACAACAGCCGCAGCGCATCCTCTATCGGCACATCGGCATCCGCCGTCCCCTGCAGGAAGCGCACCGGCATCGGCAGCGCCAGCGGCTGCCCGAAGACGCTGTTCTCCGCCCCCTGATCGAACAGCCGCCGCGAGAAGACGTAATCCTCGCCATATTCACTCGGCCGGGTGATCCGCCCCTCGCGCGCCAGAGCCTCGTGGTCCGCATCGGTGAACTCCGCCTGCATCCGCGCCGTGAAATCCGGCGCGGCGGCGATCGTCACCAGCCCCGCCCAGCGTTCCGGCCGCTCGCGCGCCAGCAGCAGCGCCAGCCACCCGCCCAGCGACGACCCCACCAGCACCTGCCGCCTCGGTGCCAGCGCGTCGATCACGTCGCGCGCATCCTCCAACCAGTCCCCAACGCCGAACTCCTCGACGCGTCCCTCGCTGCTCCCGTGCCCCGACAGGTCGAAGCGCAGCATGGCGCGGCCCTGAGCCCGGCACCACGCCTCCAGATCGACCGCCTTGGTCCCGCCCATGTCCGACTTGAACCCGTGCAGGAACACGATGCCCGGTCCCTGCCCCTCCAGCCGCTCATAGGCCAGCCGCCGCCCCGCTGCTGTCCGGTGAAACATGGCGCCACTCCTTCTTTCTTCTTTGTAGAAATATCCCACGGGGGCCCGGGGGCGTGAAGCCCCCGGACCGGCGGCGCCACCAAGGCCCGCATTGACACGGCCCCCTGCCCGCGCCACACGGGCCCCCACATAACCCGCAACCGGGCGTTCCGTGGGCGCCGAACCGATTGGGAGGACGCGATGTCCCAGATTTCTCTCACCTTCCCCGATGGCAGCATCCGCGACTATCCCGCCGGCACCACCGCGGCCGAGGTCGCCGCATCCATCGCGCCCAGCCTTGCGAAGAACGCGATCAGCGCCAGCTTCGACGGCCGACACATCGACCTCGCCTGGCCGCTGACCCAAGGCGGCTCCATCGCCATCAACACCATGAAGGACGCAGCCCCCGCGCTGGAACTGATCCGCCATGACCTCGCCCATGTCATGGCCCGCGCGGTGCAGGAGCTCTGGCCCGACGTGAAGGTCACCATCGGCCCGGTCCGCGACTACGGCTGGTTCTACGACTTCGACCGCGAGGAACCCTTCACCCCCGACGACCTCGGCGCCATCGAGGCGAAGATGAAGCAGATCATCGCCGCCCGCGATCCCGTCCGCACCGAGGTCTGGGACCGCGCCCGCGCCATCGCCCATTACGAAGCGGCCGGAGAGCCCTTCAAGGTCGAGCTGATCCACCGCATCCCCGAAGGTCAGGACCTGCGGATGTATTGGCACGGCGACTGGCAGGATCTCTGCCGGGGCCCGCATCTGCAGCATACCGGTCAGCTTCCCGCCGACGCCTTCAAACTGACCCATGTCGCCGGTGCTTACTGGCTGGGCGACAACACACGCCCGATGCTGCAGCGCATCTACGGCGTGGCCTTCCGCAACCGCGACGAACTCAAGGCCCACATGACCATGCTGGAGGAGGCCGCCAAGCGCGACCACCGCAAGCTGGGACGAGAGATGGACCTGTTCCACATGCAGGAGGAAGCGCCGGGCCAGGTCTTCTGGCATCCGAACGGCTGGAACATCTATGTCGCGCTGCAGGACTACATGCGCCGCCAGCAGCGGAAGGGCGGCTATGTCGAGGTGAACACCCCGCAGGTCGTGAACCGCAAGCTGTGGGAAGAATCCGGCCACTGGGAAAACTACAAGGAAAACATGTTCATCGTCGAGGTGGACGAGGACCACGCCCGCGAGAAGACCATCAACGCGCTGAAGCCGATGAACTGCCCCTGCCACGTTCAGGTGTTCAACGTCGGCCTGAAATCCTACCGCGACCTGCCCCTGCGCATGGCCGAGTTCGGGTCCTGCAACCGCTACGAGCCCTCTGGCGCGCTGCACGGCATCATGCGCGTGCGCGGCTTCACCCAGGACGACGCGCATATCTTCTGCACCGTGGCGCAGATCGAACTCGAATCCCGCCGCTTCATCGAGTTCCTGTCGCGCGTCTATGCCGATCTCGGCTTCGACCAGTGGCGCATCAAGCTGTCCACCCGGCCCGAAAAGCGCATCGGCTCGGACGAAAGCTGGGACCATGCGGAAGCCGCGCTTGCCAATGCGGTGACGGCGGCGGGCCACGGCTACGAAATCTTTCCGGGCGAAGGCGCCTTCTACGGCCCCAAGCTGGAATTCGTGCTGACCGACGCCATCGGCCGCGACTGGCAATGCGGTACGCTGCAGGTGGACCCGAACCTGCCGGAACGGCTGGATGCGGAATATGTCGGCGAGGACGGGCAGAAGCACCGCCCCATCATGCTGCACCGCGCCGTGCTGGGCAGCTTCGAGCGCTTCATCGGAATGCTGATCGAGAACTACGCGGGCAAGCTGCCTCTGTGGCTTGCGCCCCGGCAGGTGGTGGTGGCCTCCATCGTGTCGGACGCCGACGACTATGTGCGCGAGGTGGTCGAGGCGCTGAAATCCGCCGGCCTGCGGGCCGAGGCCGATACTCGCAACGAGAAGATCAACTACAAGGTCCGTGAACACTCGCTGAAGAAGGTGCCCGTCATCATCGCCGTCGGGATGAAGGAGGTGGCAGAGCGCAGCGTCTCGATCCGCCGCCTCGACAGACAGGGTTCCGAATCAGCACTCCTTGATTCCGCATTGGAATCCCTGCGTATCGAGGCCACTCCGCCCGACCTGCGTGACTGATGTTGCGTGCAAGCTATTGAGATCACGCGCCCGTGACCCTGCGTCAATGCGAACACGATTCTGTGCTTGCGTTCGCAGGTGATTTGTTCATCCTGTTTCCGCGTGAGCATGACTTTCTACCGCGTCCCTTCACGGGGCAGCCGGACTGCGAAAGGGCTGCACGACCCCGATCGGCAATCTCGCCATCGGGAGACTGAAGGAGAGAAGGTCATGGCGACCGGCACCGTTAAATGGTTCAACGCCACCAAGGGTTTTGGCTTCATCGCGCCCGACGATGGCGGCAAGGACGTGTTTGTCCATATTTCCGCGGTTGAGCGTGCAGGTCTGACGGGCCTCAACGACAACCAGAAGATCGAGTACGAGCTGCAGTCGGGCCGCGACGGCCGCGCCTCGGCATCGGACCTGCGCCTGCTCTGATTCCTCCGGGCTTTGCCCCGAAAGCGTGATAGCGGCCTGCGGAAACGCGGGCCGTCTTGCATTTCCGGTCCCTCCGTCGCATCCCCTCCAGCGTCACAAGTTGGGATGGCGCATCATGCAGGACGGCAAGCCGCAGGACTTCAACCTGGCCGAACATGTGCTTGCGGCGGGACTGGAGGCGCCCGACAAGCTGGCGCTTGCGGTGGTCTCGGCCACAGGGGCCGACCGCTGGTCCCATGCCCGCCTGCGGGCGGCGGTGCTTGGCGCAGCGACAGGGTTGCTGGACCGGGGCCTCAGGCCCGGCGACCGCGTGCTGCTGCGGATCGGAAATGAGCCCGCCTTCCCGGTGGCCTATCTTGCCTGCATTGCGGCCGGACTGATCCCGGTCCCGACCTCGGCCATGCTGACCGCCCGCGAGGTCACGAAGATGGCCGCCGACATCCAGCCCGCGCTGGTCATTGCGGGCAATGGCATCGCCCTGCCGGAAGGGACGACCAATGCCCTGCCCGCCGATCAGCTTGCCGCCATGACCGCCCTGCCCTCTGCGGATTTCGACCGCGGCGACGCCGACCGGTTAGCCTATATCGTCTATACCTCGGGCACCTCGGGCAATCCGCGCGCCGTCATGCACGCCCATCGCGCGATCCTTGCCCGGCGGATGATGTCCGAGGGCTGGTATGGGCTGCAGCCCTCGGACCGGCTGCTGCACGCGGGCGCCTTCAACTGGACCTTCACGCTGGGCACCGGGCTGATGGACCCCTGGACCGCCGGCGCCACCGCCCTGATCCCGGCCGAGGGCACCGCCATCGAGCAGATCCCGCTGATCGCTCGCCGCCACGGCGCCACCCTGATCGCCGCCGCGCCCGGAGTCTTCCGGCGGATGCTGCGCACCGATTGGGCGTCCCTGCCCGACCTGCGCCACGGGCTGACGGCGGGCGAAAGGCTCGACCCCGAACTGCGCCGAGCGTGGAAGGACCGCACCGGCACCGACCTGCACGAGGCGATGGGGATGTCGGAATGCTCGACCTTCCTCTCGGGCTCGCCCGCGCGCCACGCGCCGGAAGGTTCGGCGGGCTATCCGCAGCCCGGCCGCCGCGTGGCGATCCTGTCGGATGACGGCGAGCCCCTGCCCCCCGGTCAGTCCGGCATCCTGGCCGTCCATCGCACCGACCCGGGGCTGTTCCTGGGCTACCTCGGCCAGCCCGAGGAAACCGCTGAAAGGTTTCAGGGCGACTGGTTCCTGACCGGCGACCTGGCGGTGCAGGCCGAGGATGGCGCGATCTCGACCCTGGGCCGGGCCGACGACATGATGAACGCGGGCGGCTTCCGCGTGGCCCCGGCCGAGGTCGAGGACGTGCTGGTCCCGGTCCCCGGCGCGGGCGACGTGGCCGTGACCGAACTGCCGGTTCCGGGCGCATCCATCATCGCCGCCTTCTGGACCGGCCCGGCCACGCCCGAGGCGATGCGCGCCGCCGGCGAGGCTGGCCTCGCCCGCTACAAGCAGCCCCGCGAGTTCATCCGGGTCGAGGCGCTGCCGCGCACCCCCACCGGCAAGATCAACCGCCGCGCCCTGCGCGAGGCGCATAGGAAGGACGCCTGACCCTCACTGCGGAAAGGTGACGGCGTCCAGCGGGTATTCCATCACCGCGATCATCGGCTGGTCGCCGTCCTCGGCGAAGGCAAAAACATGCAGCATGTCGTTCTGCAGCACCACGCGGCAGAACCGCCCCTCCTGCGCCATCGCGGCGGGACATTCCGGCATATCGCCATGCTCGACGGTCGCCTCGAAGATTTCATAGGTCATCGCGGCCGCCGGGGTTTGGCGCGGCTCGGCAAGGTTGATCGGCGCGGCGATGCCCGCCGCGTCGGTTCCGTCGCCGTGGTCTTCGCCGGGGACAGAGGACATTGCCGCGACGCCGGACAGCAGCACGGCAGCAAGGGAAAGGGGAAGGGCTCGGGTCATCTTGGGACTCCATGAGAATCAGGCAAGTTAAAACTGACTGATTTTGTCGGCTTTATACAAGAATGAAGATCGTGCGGACGCGTCAGCCTGCGCCGAAACTTGCCGTCGGCGCGGCCCGGGTGCATGAGGGAAGTCGCTTTCACCAACGCAGGTTTCCCGGATGAACCGTTTCGCCGCCCCCATCGCCGAACAGATCTGGGACATGAAATACCGGCTGCGCGCCGCCGACGGCACACCGCTCGATGCGACAGTCGAGAACACATGGCGCCGGGTCGCCCGCGACCTCGCCTCGGTCGAAGTGGACCCATCCGCCTGGGAGGGCCACTTCTACGCCGCGCTCGAGGATTTCCGCTTCCTTCCCGCTGGCCGGATCATCTCGGGCGCGGGCACCGGGCGGTCGGTCACGCTGTTCAACTGCTTCGTCATGGGCACGATCCCCGACAGCATGGCGGGCATCTTCGACGGGCTCAAGGAAGCCGCGTTGACCATGCAGCAGGGCGGCGGAATCGGCTACGACTTCTCGACCATCCGCCCGAAGGGGGCCGAGGTAAAAGGGGTAGCCGCCGACGCCTCGGGGCCGCTGAGCTTCATGGATGTCTGGGACGCCATGTGCCGCACGATCATGTCCGCAGGCTCGCGCCGGGGCGCGATGATGGCGACGATGCGCTGCGACCATCCCGACATCGAGGACTTTATCGCCGCCAAGCAGGACGCCGCCAGACTGCGGATGTTCAACCTGTCGGTGCTGGTGACGGACGCCTTTATGGCAGCGCGAGAGGCCGATGCCGACTGGCCGCTGGTCTTCGGCGGCCGGGTGTTCAGGACTATACGCGCTCGCGATCTGTGGGACGGGATCATGCGCGCCACCTATGACTATGCCGAGCCGGGCGTGATCTTCATCGACCGGATAAACCGTATGAATAACCTCGTCTATGTCGAAGAAATCTCTGCCACAAACCCTTGCGGCGAACAGCCTCTGCCGCCCTATGGCGCCTGCCTGCTGGGCTCGATCAACCTCGCGCGGCTGGTGCAGGACCCCTTCGGGCCCGAGGCCGCGCTGGATCTCGATACTCTGGATGGGTTGGTCACAACGGCCGTGCGGATGATGGACAACGTCGTGGACGCCTCGCGCTTCCCGCTGCCGCAGCAGGCGGCCGAGGCGCAGGCCAAGCGCCGCATCGGTCTGGGCGTGACGGGCCTTGCCGACGCGCTGATGATGGTCGGCCTGCGCTATGGTGCGCCCGAGGCAGCCGAGGCCACCCGCCACTGGATGCACCGCATCGCACGGGCGGCCTATCTGGCGAGCGTGGGTCTGGCCAAGGAAAAGGGCGTCTTCCCGCTGTTCGATGCCGATGCCTACCTGTCCTCGGGATTCATGCAGAAGATGGACGAGGACGTGCGCGAGGCCGTCCGCGCCCACGGCATCCGCAACGCCCTGCTGACCAGCGTGGCCCCCACCGGCACGATCAGCCTCTACGCCGGCAACGTCAGTTCGGGGATCGAGCCGGTCTTCGCCCACAGCTATACCCGCAAGGTCTTGCAGAAGGACGGCACCCGCACCGAGGAGGAGGTCGTGGATTACGCCGCCCGGCTGTGGCGCGACCGCATGGGCGACGCGCCCTTCCCCGACTGGTTCGTGGACGCCCAGACGCTGTCGCCGCTGGACCATGTCGCCATGCAGGCGGCGGCGCAGGACTGGGTGGACAGCTCGATTTCCAAGACGATCAACTGCCCCGAAGACATTTCCTTCGACGCCTTCAAGGACGTCTATCTTGCGGCCTGGGATCAGGGCTGCAAGGGCTGCACCACCTATCGCCCGAACGAGGTTACGGGCTCGGTCCTGTCGGTGGAGAAGCCCTCGGCGCCCGAGTTGCTGGACAAGCCGATGGACCGCCCGGTGGCGTTGGGGGGCGCGACCTACAAGCTCAAGTTCCCCGGCAGCGAGCACGCCATCTACATCACCGTCAACGATATCGAGGACGGCGGGCGCAGGCGGCCTTTCGAGGTCTTCATCAATTCCAAGAACATGGAGCATTATGCCTGGACCGTGGCGCTGACGCGGATGATCTCGGCCGTCTTCCGCCGCGGCGGGGACGTGAGCTTCGTGGTCGAGGAGTTGAAGGCCGTCTTCGACCCCCGCGGCGGCGCCTGGATGGAAGGCCGCTACGTTCCCTCGATCCTGGCCGCGATCGGCGGCGTGATCGAGCGGCACATGGTCGCCATCGGCTTTTTGCCGGGGGAAGGGACAGGACTAAAGGCGGACCCCCATGCGAGCGGCGCGACCTCGATCGGCCCTTCCTGCCCTGCCTGCGGGACGCCGGGGATGCGGATGATCGAGGGATGCATGACCTGCCCAAGCTGCGGTCACTCGCGCTGCCAGTAGCTGTTGATCGCTGCTCTTGTGTTGGAACAGCCAATTCCTGGCCATTTCGAGGTTTGCATGGCCATTTCGCAGTCAAAATAAGGCCATCCGCCTTCGCGCGGTCGGAACACGCAGACAGCCCGCAGTTGCGCCCCTCGCAGGAGCGGCAAAGACCCGAGTCGGCTTTTCATGTCACGGCTATGTCTGATTGGCATATCCAAGGGGTACAATGTGCCAGCGGCGACGATAGCCTTCGGGCACACGTATTTGGCATCCCGGTTTTTCGATGTCCGACATCCTGGCCGACCTGATCCTTTCTCTTGCACCGGAAGACGGTTCCGCCATCGGCAACGCCGCCATGATGGCCCGAATGCGCGCGCGGGTGCCGAACATGACAGACGACGACTACCTTGCCGCGCGGGACATTTTCGTCGGTGCCGGGCTGCTCGTCCGCGGCAGAGGTCGCGGCGGATCAATCTTCCTGATCCCTAATCCGGACAAGGACGATGACCTCGAAGACGAGGTGGGCGGCTTCGACCTGCTACCGACCGAAGAGTCGCCAGTGCCGCAACGAAGGGTGATCACGAGCCGAACCACACCCCGCAAGGCAGATGGGCCTGTTCAGGTGCTGAGCTATCGCCATGGCGAGACGCGGGTGAACAACCCCGAGGTCGGGATGGACCATGCCGGCCTCGATCCGGATAGCGAGAAAACGGTCCGGGCCTATCACCCGCGTCTCGACGCGGTCCTGAACTTCAACAGCGCGCGGGCGGGGATCGAGAGGCTGATCGACGAGGCGCTGGCCAGCAGTGATACCGAGCGGATGCGGGACGCGCTGCAGGAGCTGAAGCGGCTGCAGGCACCGTATATCTGAACTGGACAGGCAAGGCGGAGCGGACGAGCGTCGAGGTCGATACCGGCTCGCTCCACGTGCATGAGCCTGTGGACCCGGCGCCGATCCTGGCCAACGCGGCGAAGCGGCTGAAGGGCAAGAATGCGGCGGCGCAGTGGCGGCAGCCGGACCTGTTCGCGGCCCCGTTCGAGAACCTGCCCCTGCGTCAGGCGCTGGGGTAATCTTCCCCGTTTTAACGGGGTGCGGCCGTAGAATTCACGCGGCCATCTTCAGTTTCTGGGCAGGGGTGACCCCGCCGATGCCCATGTTCCGGCGTTCGTTGTTGTAAGTCCACAGCCACTCGGTGGCGATGTCCTGCACCTCCTCGATGGTTTCAAAGATGTAGAGGTCCAGCCACTCGTGCCGAACGGTGCGGTTGTAGCGCTCGACATAGGCGTTCTGCTGGGGCTTTCCGGGCTGGATGTAGGTCAGGGCAATGCCCTGCTTCCCGGCCCAGGTCGTCAGCGTGGAACTCACATATTCCGGGCCGTTGTCCACCCTGATGGACAGGGGCTTTCCGCGCCATTCGATGATCTGGTTCAGGGACCGAACGACCCGTTCGGCGGGCAACGAGAAGTCGACCTCGATGCCCAGACCCTCGCGGTTGAAGTCGTCCAGCACGTTCAAGAGACGGAACTGCCGCCCGTCAACCAGCCGGTCGGCCATGAAGTCCATGGACTAGGTGGTGTTCGGCGTTTCCGGCACGGCCAGTTCTTCGGGCTTCTCCCGCTTCAGCCGTCGTCGCGGCTTGATGCGCAGGTTCAGTTCCAACTCGCAGTAGATCCGGTGGACCCGCTTATGGTTCCAAACATGTCCTTTGACGTTGCGCAGGTGCAGGAAGCACAGGCCGAACCCCCAGGTCTTGTGCGCCCTGGTCAGCCCGACCAGCAGGTCGGCGATCAACTCGTTCTCTTCGACGCGCTTCGGGCTGTAGCGGAAACAGGTCTCGCTCACGCCGAACGCCCGACAGGCCAGCGCGATGCTGGCCGCCTTCGTCGCCACCGCCTTCTCGGCCAACTCCCGGCGCTGAGCTGGCCGCGTCACTTTTTTCCAAGCGCCTCGCGAAGCAGATCGGCCTGCATGCTGAGGTCCGCAAACATGCGCTTCAGCCGCCGGTTCTCGTCCTCAAGGGCCTTCATCTGGCCCATCATGGACGCATCCATGCCGCCATACCTGGCGCGCCACTTGTAAAACGTCGCGCTGCTGATTCCATGCTCGCGGCACAGCTCAGGCACAGCCAGCCCGCCCTCGGCCTGGCGCAGCACGCCCATGATCTGGGCTTCGGTGAAACGGCTGTTGATTTCCACTCGGAACTGACCCGGGTAGGCGCGTAATTTCCACTGAGAACTGACCCATGTGACCCTTCCCCAAAGCGGAGCGCGGCGGGGTAACGGAGTGATCCACATGGGACTTTTGAACATCATCCGACGCATGGCGTTGCGGGAGAAGCTGCCGATCCGGGAGATCGCACGGCGGACCGGTCTGTCGCGCAACACCATCAGGAAGTATCTGAACGCTGGCACCATCGAGCCAAGGTTCGCGACGTCGGAGCGGCCGAGCAAGCTTGATCCGTTTGCCGAGAAGCTGGCGGCGTGGCTGAAGACGGAAGCCGGCAAGTCACGCAAGCAGCGCCGAACGCTGAAGCAGCTCCATGTCGACCTCGTGGCGCTTGGCTTCACTGGCTCCTACGGCCGGGTCGCGGCCTTCGCCCGGCAATGGCGGATGGACCAGCATCGCGAGCAGAAGACGACGGGCCGCGGCACCTTCGTCCCGTTGGCCTTTCGGCCGGGCGAGGCGTTCCAGTTCGATTGGAGCGAGGACTATGCGGCTCTGGGGGGCGAGCGCACGAAGCTTCAGGTCGCCCATATCAAGCTGGCACACAGCCGGGCCTTCCTGGTCCGGGCCTATCCGGCTCGCAAACCCACGAGATGCTGTTCGACGCCCACTGGCACGGGTTCCGCGTCTTCGGCGGCGTGCCGGGCCGCGGCATCTATGACAACATGAAGACGGCGGTCGATCGCGTCGGTCGCGGCAAGGAACGGCAGGTCAACATCCGCTTCCTCGCCATGACCAACCACTATGTCTTCGAGCCGGAGTTCTGCAATCCTGCCGCGGGATGGGAGAAGGGGCAGGTCGAGAAGAACGTCCAGGATGCACGGCCTCGTTTGTGGCAGCCGATGCCGGACTTTCCTGACTTGGCGGCGCTGAACGCCTGGCTGGAACAGCGGTGTCTGGAGTTGTGGCGCGAGATCCCGCACGGGGTTCTGCCCGGAACCGTCGCCGACGCCTGGGCCGAGGAGCAAACTGCGCTGATGCCGCTGCCGCCTGCCTTCGACGGCTTCGTCGAGCGGAGCAAGCGTGTCTCACCCACCTGCCTGATCAGCTTCGAACGCAATCGCTACAGCGTGCCGTGCTTCGGGCTTACGCGGCGCCACTGGCGCCACGGTCCCTTCGCACCCTTCGCCAACCGGCCCGTCAGCCTGAGAGTCTACCCGGATCGGCTGGTGGTTGCCGCCGAGGGACAGATCCTGTGCGAACATGAGCGGGTGATCCAGCGCTCCCATCACCTGCCGCCACGCACGATCTATGACTGGCGGCATTATCTGGCCGTCATCGAAGCCGCAAGCCGGGTGCCCTCAGGAACGGTGCGCCCTTCGCGGAATTGCCCCAGGCCTTCCGACAGTTGCAGGACCAGATGCTGCGACGTCCCGGTGGCGATCGCGAGATGGTCGATATCCTGGCGCTGATCCTGCAACATGATGAACAGGCTGTGCTGGTTGCTGTGGAAATGGCTCTGGCTGAAGGCGTCGCGACCAAGACCCATGTGCTGAATCTGCTGCACAGGCTGATCGACGGCAAGACGACCGGCGGCCCGAACATCGACACACCGGAGGCGCTGATCCTGCGCCATGAGCCGAAGGCCGATGTCGAACGCTATGACGGCCTGCGGGCCCAGATCGGGAGAGACCGCCATGCGTCATGATCCCGCCAGCGGCGCCGTCGTCATCATGCTTCGCAGCCTGAAGATGCACGGCATGGCCCAAGCCGTCACCGACCTGATCGAACAGGGGGCGCCGGCATTCGAGACAGCCGTGCCGATCCTGTCCCAGCTGCTGAAGGCCGAACTGGCAGAACGCGAAGTGCGCTCCATTGCCTATCACATGAAGGCGGCGCGCTTCCCGGCCTACAAGGATCTCTCGGGCTTCGACTTCGCTGCCAGCGAGATCAACGAGGCCACGGTGCGGCAACTGCATCGCGGTGACTTCATCGATGGCGCCCAGAACGTCGTGCTGATCGGCGGCCCGGGCACCGGAAAGACCCATGTCGCGACCGCCCTGGGCATCCAGGCCATCGAACACCATCGCCGAAAGGTTCGGTTCTTCTCCACCATCGAACTGGTCAACGCCCTCAAGCAGGAAAAGGCCAAGGGCAAGGCCGGACAGATCGCTGAAAGCCTGACTCGGCTCGATCTCGTGATCCTGGACGAGCTGGGCTACTTGCCGTTCAGCGCCTCGGGCGGTGCCCTGCTCTTCCATCTCCTGAGCAAGCTCTATGAGCGCACCAGCGTCGTTATCACGACCAACCTCGGCTTCAGCGAATGGGCCTCGGTCTTCGCCGACGCCAAGATGACCACCGCGCTGCTCGATCGCCTCACCCACCGCTGCCACATCCTGGAGACCGGAAACGACAGCTTCCGCTTCAAGGCAAGCTCAGGCGATCACGTTTCATAATGCACCTCGTTTGTTAGAATCCCGGCAGATTCATGGACCTGTTTGCAACATTATCAAGCGCTTGCCGTGGACGACGCGCGGCAATCTCCTGCAGTTCTATCCGCACCGCCTCGGTCTCCAGCGCGTCGACCGGTATTTTCCACGGGGCGGAATACATGATCTGGGTTGCGGGCAGAGTTTGCGACCGGATCAGCTTGTGAACCGAAGCGACGCACACGCCGAGCCGCTTGGCAGCAGCGTCGACGCTCAAGGTCTTCGGGACCTCGGCATCAGGATCATAGGGAGGGATCGCGAGCCTGTCGCGCAATTCCGCGACACGAACGGTTGTCCATGTCTCCCCATCCTCGGTGCGGCAGCGCATCCGGTTGAGAGTGACTGCCAGTTCCCTGTCAGGCCAGTGTCCGGCAAGTTTGCGGAGGACCTCCGGGGCCGTGAGCGTGCGGCCTGGCGGGAACCGCCCTGTCTTGCGCCGGGCCAGCCTGACCTCGGTGTGGCGTCCGCCGATCCAATGGATGAGCAGAATGAACTCGTTCTCCTCTGCGTCGATATCGATCACGACCTCCTCGATCAGCAGCCTGACCAGACGTTGTCTCGCGCGGGCATCGGTTC
The DNA here is from genome assembly GCF_014164635.1 of Paracoccus sp. MC1854. Classification (NCBI taxonomy): domain Bacteria; kingdom Pseudomonadati; phylum Pseudomonadota; class Alphaproteobacteria; order Rhodobacterales; family Paracoccaceae; genus Paracoccus; species Paracoccus sp. MC1854. Next base: position 24,779 of record NZ_JACJFU010000032.1, read on the forward strand.
CCGCCGCGTTCCAGACGGACGGCAAATACGTGGCGAGCCGCATGAGAACGGCGGGATTGACCCCGGGCTTCGCCCGGATCTCCGCGCCGAGTGCCGCAAGCTTGTGCTCTACCGCCGCCACCCGCTCCAACGCCGCGTTCCAGCGCGCCTCCAGGGTTCGGGCGACATGCCGTTTGGCGGGATCGACGTGCTCGTAGCGCCGCTCCGCCAGTTCCGCCACATATCGGGCCTCATCGAGTTCCTTCTCGACCGCAAGCCGGACGGTCTCCTGCGCCCGGGCGACCTGCTGCTCCGCCAGAAGGGCGGCCTGCACGGCCTGTCCGGAGACGGCCTCGAGAAGCTGACTCGCGACGAGCGCATCAATACTTCCCCCGCCGGCACCGATGCACAGACCGGCCCCGACATGTCCGTCATCGCCGCGGCACTGATAACGGTGCGACAGGTCCGTCCCCGTCTTGTAGAACACCCGCATCATCCTGCCGCAGCGCGCAACCGGGCCATGCCCGACAACAGCGCCTGTCCGCCACGTCCCGATTTGCGGGCCGTGCGTTTTTGCATATGCGCGTTCTCTTCCAGCATGCGGCAGTTCTCCTCGTAGGCGCGCCAGTCGAGATATCCCTCGTGGTTGTCCTTGATCAGCACGCTCAAGTCCTCGAGCGCCCGGTGGTGACCGCTGGTCTTGCGCGCTTGCCCATCCACCACCCCTGTCCGGTTCCCGGTCCGCCCGAAGGCATAAGCGCCAGCATAGATCGGGCTGTGCAGAACTTGCATCACGCTGTGATAGGCGGGCTTGCGCCATGCAATCTTCCGCAAGGCGCCGTTACGCAGCACCACCGGCAGATGGAGATCCGCCGCACGCAGCCACAGGAACACCTGCCGCCCGCTGCCAAGCTCGCGGAACTTGGCGAAGATCAGGCGGATGGCCTGCTGGACCCGCTCATCGGGATCCATCTCGATCCTGTCGTCCTCACTCCAGCAGAAGCCCGGCGGCAGGGTGAAGCGCAGCTCGCCCCGTCTCGCCTTCGCGTCTCGGGCTGCCAGCCCACGCTGGCGAAGGAGGCTCAGTTCGTATTCCGACATCGTTCCCTTGAGCCCGAGCAGCAGCCGATCGTTCATCAGGCGGGGATCGTAGACCCCCTCCGGGTCGACCACCAAGGCTCCCGTCAGGGCGCACAGATCGATCAGGTGATGCCAGTCGCGGCCATTGCGGGCGAGGCGCGAAGCCTCGATGCAATAGACCGCGCCCACCGTCCCGGCACACACTTCCGCAACCAGGCGCTGGAAGCCCGGCCGCGCGATCTGACCGGAACCGGAGCGCCCCAGATCTTCGTCGATCACCCGGACCTCCGCGAAGCCTGTGTCGCGGGCAGCTTCGGCCATCTGGTATTGCCGCTTTTGGCTCTCCAGATTGCCAAGGACCTGGCTCATCGTCGATTGCCGGACATAGACGATCGCACTGCGAGCGAGGTGCTCAGCGGTGATCTTTACATGCATCATTTTGCGAGCCCTCCGATATCTTCTCTGCGGCCGTCAGCAGCAACTCGGCCAGTGCTTCCAGAATTGCGGGTGTCGATGGTGCCGCCGGAGGACGGTTCCGGCTGTCGTCCAGTGCCAGGCAGAGCTGCGTTGGCTGCGAACGGGATCGGGGTCGGCAAGGCATGCGTATCCTCCTCTGGAATCGGTGCTCCAGAGGATGACGCAACCTCGGCACGACGCATCAGATCCAAGGTTCGGGCGAGCGCTTCCAAGGCTTCAAGCGCGACAACGGGCGGTCCGCTGTCCAGCCGCGCACAGTAGGCGGGATCGCACATCCAGGGCGGCAAGGTCCGGAAGAATCCGGGTCGTTCTTCTACCAGGATCGAATCCGAACCGTGCCGATGACCACCATCACGGGCGCGCAGGACGCGGCCGAACAGCGGGTGCCAAGGATACTCGATCCGCAGATCTTGCAGTTTGTATGTAGAATGAGAGCCGATCGGGCGCAGCGGTCAGGAAAACGAAGGAGGCCGGCCATGCCTTGACCCAAGCCTGACCCCCGAAACATAACCTGAAGGTGGGTCACTTCTTGATGGAAAACCCGGGTCAGTTCCGGGTGGAAATCAACACCGCAAGGGGGCAGCGCCCCTGCCCGCCCAGCGCCGCTGGCTGGATACGCTGATGGCCGAAGATGATCGCGAACTTGGCCGCATCCGCGCCAGCCTCTATGGCGGCGCGATCGGCGACGCATTGGGTGCCGAGATCGAGTTCTGGTCACTCGACCGGATCCGGGCCCGTTTTCCTGACGGAATCGACCGGATCTTGCCCCATGATGGCGTGCGCGCAGCGATCACGGATGACACGCAGATGACCCTGTTCACGGCGGAAGGCGCCATCCGCTCGGTCATGCGCTCAATCGCGAAATGGGGAGGTAACGCTGCGGTGGTGGCTGGCGGGGTCGTCCATCACGCTCTCCTGCGATGGTATGTGACACAGGGCGAGTCCAGTCCCATCGCATGGGTCGACCATGTCGGCCTGGTTCGTGATCCGCGCTTGCATCGCCGCCGCGCGCCGGGAGCCACTTGCCTCTCTGCGCTTGCTGCGGGCCGCGAATTTGGCGAATGGGCGCAGAATGACAGCAAGGGCTGCGGAACGATCATGCGCGTCGCTCCGGTGGGGCTGCTGCTGAATTTACAGCAGGTCAGCCAAGCCCCCGACGAGACATCTCACCTTACCCATGCACATCCTGCAGAGCGGAACGCAGCACAGGCCTTTGCGCTCCTGCTTTCCTTTGTGATGGAGGGCTTACCTCTGTCTCGTGCCCTCGAGACCTTGCGACGCGCACATCTCGATGCGCATGTACTGAAGGCCATCGACGCCGCACGTGATGCCCGTCCCGACGGCAATGCCGCCACGGTCGAGAGCCTGGGGGGCGGTTGGGTGGCGGAGGAGGCCCTGTCAATTGCCATCTATGCAGCGCTCGTGGGACGTGATTTCGAGGAAGGCCTGCGTATCGCCGTGACCCACTCGGGTGACAGTGACAGCACCGGAGCGATCGCGGGCAATCTGCTGGGGCTGCTCTACCCCGAGCAGGTCATGGCGCATCTGTGGCGACAGCAGATCGAATGCGCCGACCTGATCGGGCGGATTGCCACCGACCTGCACCGGGCGCGGCGTCCCGACGAGAATTTCGTGCGCGACTTGTGGCGCTTCTATCCCGGCGTTTGAGCCGACAAAACGGAGAGATTTCCCGTGTTCACGATCATTCCCGACATTCATGCCGATTGGCAACGCCTCGAGGCAAGCCTCTCACTGGCATCGGGCACACGCCCGGCATTTCTGGGCGACTTCATCGACGCGGCAGCCGACAACATGACGAAGGCCGACGATCGCCGGGTCCTTCAGCGCGTGCGCGGCCTTGTCGATGCGGGCCAGGCGATTGCGATCATGGGCAATCACGAGCTGAATGCGATCCTCTTCCATCGACGCGGAGAGGACGGCCAGCCGCTGCGCCCGCGGAGTGACAAGAATGCCGGCCAGCATGCGAGTTTCATCAAGGCTTTCGGCATCGAGACACCGGAGGCACTGGAGTGGACGGACTGGTTCCTGGAGACGCTGCCACTCTGGCATGACCAGAACGGATTGCGGCTGGTCCATGCCTGCTGGTCCGATCCCGAGATTGCACTGATCCGTGAACGTCGCCCCGATGGCCGGCTGCGTCCGGAGGATCTGCCCGAGATCGCGCGCGAGGACACCGCATTCGGCCGGGCGGTCAAGCTGATCACCTCAGGGCGGGAGGTTGCCCTGCCGGAGGGCGTCTCGTTTCTCGACAAGCGAGGCGATCGACGCCACGATGTCCGCCTGGCCTGGTGGCGCCAGGACAAGACTTGGCGCAGCGCGGCCCTTTCAGTTCCGGATCGCAACAGCCTGCCCGACAGCCCGCTTCCCGACGCCATCGTCACCCCCGCCCATCCTGCAGGCGCGGCCCCCGTCTTCGTGGGCCATTACAAGATGGACGGTCGGCCGCGTGTCGAAAGCGAGGATGTCCTGTGCCTCGACTATCCAGCCGCGCCCTGCGTCTATCGCTGGTCAGGAGAGCCAGGAATTGATCCGACCCGGCTTCAGGAAATCCCGGCGCACAAGCTGGCACTTGCGGGCAACAAGCTGATCTCGACAGGCTATGGCACATTCATTCTCGAGATCGTCCTGCGTACGCCGCGCGGCTACGAAGACGAAGTCCGGGGTGCGCTCGGCCTGGACCCCGACTATCGCGACCGCGATCCGGATTGTGCCTACTTCACTTGGTCGCCAACGCACGTGAAACGCGGGGATGACGAAACGATCGTCTGGACTCTGGCTCACCACTTGCCCGGTCACATCCCGCGGGAGATCCTCTGGGAGGAGTCGCGATACTGATCGAACCGGCATCTGGAGCGCAGCAGCGAGAGCGGGCACCGCATACTTAGCACTACTCTGCCAGGTTTTGTGGTAGTTCGGGGTGGTGCTCACGGGAGGTGCCGTGATGAGAGCAACCACAAGCCACTGGCGGGCTGCCTATGAGGCTTGGCTCGCACCTTTCCTAGCTCGGCTCGG
>NZ_JACJFU010000002.1:0-260444 GCF_014164635.1 Paracoccus sp. MC1854
TGCTTCAACAAGCTGAAGAACGCCCGCCGCGTCGCCACCCGCTACGACAAAACCGCCGAAAGCTACCTGGCATTCATCGACGTTACCTCCATCCGCCTCTGGCTCCGCCATTTGTCAACATGACCTAGTGTTAAGGACCGCAAGCGCTATTCGCGCCCAGCGGCACCGGGTCGGGATCGGCATGATCGCCATCATCTCGCCTCCATTGCACGACGTGGTCACAGCGTACCACGCCAGGTTGAATCCCGCGCCCCTTGTAGAGAGGGTGAAGTTAGGTAACATAAGTCCGGACATTAGACGAACGGAGTCACAATGTCCGGACTAGACCTACTTCGCGAAGGGGAATTTGACCCCTCAACTAGCGATCTAGTTCATAAGTTTCAGGCTCGCGAGAGGAAGTACCTTCACTTCGACAATCGGTTAACTGAACGTCGAAGAGAGATTAGTTATGACTTCGAGATTGAGGAAACCCCTCACCGGTTTTATCCTTTGCTCGGGTATACCAAGCTTGTTCGCCGGGTAACGTTGAGCGCATCAGGCGAACCGCAGGTCGTTCCTAAGCCTAGGGAAATAAAGTACGCCTCCCATCGAGACTCTGCCTATCTCGAGGCATATTCCTCTTGGCTGTCGCTCGCATATGAAGCTGAGCTAAAGAAATCCAACCTTGATAGGTGCGTGCTTGCGTACCGCAAAGGAAATGCTACCAATATCCATCATGCAAAGGCGTTGTTCGATGAGGTCGCCCATCGCGCCGACTGCGTTGTGACGGCCTTGGACATCAAAGGGTTCTTCGACTCTCTTCTCCATCAGCACCTTAAACACGAGTTACTTGAACTATTGGATGCTGGGCGCTTGGAGGGACATCATTGGACGATATTTAAGAACGTCACTCGCTATTCATGGGTGGAGCAAGAGGCACTAGAAGTTGCCCTTGGACCCAAAAGGAAAAAGAAAGGACGCATTTGCACTGCGGAAGAGTACGTCACAAAGGTCCGCGGAAAAGAAAATAACTTGATAAGAGTAAATAAAAACCCTTGGGGGATTCCACAAGGCACCCCTATATCGGGCCTTTACGCCAACATCTACCTTCTTTCATTTGACCGGCGTATGCTCCGGTATGCCAATTCAATCGGCGGAACCTATCGAAGGTACTCGGATGACATAGCCGTTGTAGCACCACCCCACATCAGACCAGAGGACGTGGTACAAGAAATCGAACGTGCTATTTCCAGCTATGGCCTTCAACTATCAACTCATAAGACTGAGCTTTCAGTGTTTTCCCGAGGCCTATGCCAAAACGAAAACCGGCCACTTCAGTACCTCGGATTCACGTACGATGGCAGAAAATTCTTTATTCGCACCGCGTCAATGCTTCGCTATCAAAAAAAGATGCGGCAGGGCATAAGAGCAAAGCTGATTGCAGCGAAGGCCCAAGGAATACCTTCGAGAAACGTCTACCAGAGACAGCTACTGAGTCGATACACTCACCTTGGAAAAGGCCGAAACTTTGTGAAGTATGCTTATAGAGCAGCAGAGATCATGAACGCCCCCAGCATACGTCATCAGATCAAGAACCATCCCCGGTGGTTTCAGCGAGCTTGGCACAAAGAGGTGATAAGAGCTTACGGCGACTTGGTTACTTCCGCATGAAGTCCTTGCGGTAGTGCCTTTATGCACTGCAACACCGCCCGCTACCTCCCCCTCAGCCACGCCATCGTATCCGCCCGAGCCGAGCGCTTCTCCTCGTCCAGCGGCACCCCCGGCTCCTCGCTCATCAGCCGGGCGGCGTCAGGGCCGAGGTCCTCAAAGTCCTTCTGCGCCTCGCCCCAGCCCGGCTTGCGGCCGTCCAGCCCCTCGCCCTCGCGCCGCGACAGGTAGTCCATCGTCTCGCCCCCGCGCAGCAACCCCGCCAGCCGCGCGTGCATGAAGGCGCGCAGCACCGCGTTCATGCGCGGGCCATAGCCCTCGCCCATGCCGCGGAAGAAGCGGACCACGTCCTCCTCCAGCGCGATCGTCACCCGGATGCGCTTGGCCTCGCCGCGCTCCCGCGCGATCTCGTGCCAGGCCTCGGGGATGCGCCCCTCGGTCAGGACCTTCTGGTGCAGGTCCCATTCCAGCCGCCGCATCGCGTCGGCCATGTAGTGATAGTTGATCCGCCTTGCCGTTTCGGCCTTCGTCTCGCCCATGCGCGCCTCCTGCCCTTTGGCCGCAGTCTGGCGGAACGGGGTTAACGCCCCCTCAACGGGGCGTTCGCACGGGTTGTGCATGGATCGTGCATCCCCCGTGCATCGGATGTGCAGGGCGTTCTCCGGGGAAATCCCGCCCCGGACAGGCAGGGGCCGGAGTTCCGAAAGCGCGCCCCGTTGCGCCCCGCACGCGGCCCCCGTATGCCGTCGCAAAGGGGTTTTCCGCATGAGCGTCAACAGCTTCGGCCGCATCTTCACCGTCACCACCTGGGGCGAAAGCCACGGCCCCGCGCTCGGCGCCACCGTGGACGGCTGCCCCCCCGGCATTCCCCTGAATGAGGCCGCGATCCAGCCCTTCCTCGACCGCCGCCGCCCCGGCCAGTCGAAGATGACCACGCAGCGGCAAGAGCCTGATTCCGTTCGAATTCTTTCGGGCGTTTTCGAGGGCCGCACCACCGGCACCCCCATCCAGCTGACCATCGAGAACACCGACCAGCGCAGCCGCGATTACGGTGAGATTGCCCATGCCTTCCGCCCCGGCCATGCCGACATCACCTATCACCTGAAATACGGCCACCGCGACTATCGCGGCGGCGGCCGCTCCAGCGCCCGCGAAACCGCCGCCCGCGTCGCCGCCGGGGGGGTCGCCCGTGCGGTCCTGCGCGAATTGGCGCAACACCTGACCATTACAGGTTATATGGTGCAGATGGGCGATCTCACGGTCGACCGCGCGCGCCTTGACCTGAACGAAATCGACCGCAATGACTTCTTCCTTCCCGATCCTGCGGCAGTCCCCGAATGGACCGACTACCTGTCCCGCATCCGCAAGGAACAGGACAGCGTCGGCGCGGTCGTCGAAGTGCTGATCCAAGGCTGCCCGCCGGGCCTCGGCGCGCCGGTCTATGGCAAGCTCGACACCGACCTTGCGGCGGCGATGATGTCGATCAACGCGGTGAAGGCGGTCGAGATCGGCGAGGGCATGGGTGCCGCCCGCCTGAAGGGAACCGAAAACGCCGACGAGATCCGCATGGGTCCGAACGGGCCCGAGTTCCTGTCGAACCACGCCGGCGGCATCTTGGGCGGCATTTCCACGGGGCAGGACATCGTGCTGCGCTTTGCGGTCAAGCCCACAAGTTCGATCCTGACCCCGCGCCGGACGATCAACCGGGCGGGCGAGGAGATCGAGCTTGTCACCAAAGGCCGCCACGATCCCTGCGTCGGCATCCGCGCGGTGCCGGTGGCCGAGGCGATGGCGGCCTGCGTGATCCTCGACCACCTGCTGCTGGACCGTGCCCAGACAGGCAGCAAGCGAGGGGTGATCGGCTGAACGCCCGCCGCATGGCGCCGCCTAAGCGGCCTCGCGCAGCGGCTCGACGACAAAGGGCGTGATGGTCACGGCCTCGCCCTCGAAGACGCAGAAGGAGCCGGGCGGCACTTCCAGCCAATCCGCCTCATCCGCCTCCAGCGGTTCGGAGACAATGGCCCGACCCTGCCGCGTATCCGACCATCGATGATACAGGGTCGGCGCGAGGTCATCGGTCGCGTAGCGCACCGCATAAAGCCGCTCGCCATCCGAAAAGGCGCAAGTGAGCCGCACATGAGGAGTCGTGCCCCGCTGGCGCGCAAGATCCTGGAATCGCGCCGTGGCGCGAGCCAGCGCGGCATTCGGATCATGATCGAGCCCCTCGCCCAGGGCGCAGAGAAACAGCGCCTCGCTGTCGGTCGCGCCCTTTCGATGCGGGTAAAGCTCGTCGGGAATCAGCACCTCGGCCGCGCGGCGCCATGTGTTGTAGCCGCCGAACTGGCCGTTGTGCATGAAGGACCAGGGGCCGACCGCAAAGGGGTGGCAGTTGTTGCGGCTGGTCGCGGTGCCGGTCGAGGCGCGGACATGGGCCATGAACAGATGCGAGCGCACCGTGGCGGTCAGGCTGCGCAGGTTCGGGTCGGACCACGCGGGCATCACGTCGCGATAAAGCCCCGGCTCGTCCCGCTCACCATACCAGGCGAGGCCGAAGCCGTCGGCGTTGACCGGATTCTGGCAGCGGATGGCGCCATGGCTTTGCCGGACCAGCGAATGGCCGGGAAGGCTGACGATATCCTCAAGATAGATCGGCCTGCCGAGATAGGCCGCCCAGCGACACATTCTTGTCCCCCGCATTGGTGTTTGCGGGGAAACTAGCAGCAGCCGGGCGGAATATCAGCAGATTCCTTTGGCCTCGCGCGAGGCAGTTGATCACAATCCGCGCCAGGCTGTCGGTTAAGCAGCGTCGGCGATCACCTTCTCAACCGCCGCAATGGCCTGATCGAGCGCATCGAGCGAAGGTGCCCCGCCCTGCGCCCGGTCGGGACGGCCGCCGCCGCCCTTGCCGCCAAGGGCCGCGACCGCCGCCTGCACCAGCGAGACCGCGCTGACCCGCTCCGCCAGATCGGGCGTCACCGTTGCCGCCACCGTGGCCTTGCCGTTGTCCTCGGTCATGACGACCACAGCCCCGGTCGAAAGGCCCGAGCGCATCTGGTCGGCCAGCGCGCCCAGTTCCTTGCCCGAGACGCCCTCGACCCGCCGCGCGATCACCTGCACGCCGCCGATGTCCTTCGGCGCGGCCTCGGACCCGCCGCCCATCGCCAGTTGGCGCTTGAGTTGCGCGATCTCGTTCTGCATCGCCTTGCGGTCGTCAGCCAGCGCCTTGACCCGGCCCACCACGTCGCCCGACTGCGCCTTGAGCAGCCCCGCGATCTCGGACAACTGCCGCTCGGCCTCGCGCAGATGCGCCAGCGCCGCCTGGCCGGTCAGCGCCTCGACCCGCCGCACTCCGGCAGACGACGCGCTGTCCCCCAGCAGAACGAAAGCACCGATGTCGCCGGTGCGGCTGACATGGGTGCCGCCGCAAAGCTCGATCGAGTAGATGTCGCGGCTCAACCCCTTGCCCGAGCCCTCGCGCCGGCCCATCGAGACCACGCGCACCTCGTCGCCGTATTTCTCGCCGAACAGCGCCTGCGCGCCCATGTCGCGCGCGTCGTCGGGCGCCATCACCCGCGTCTCGACAGGCGAGTTCTGGCGGATGACCGCGTTCACCTCGGCCTCGATCCGCGCCAGTTCCTCGGGCGTCAACGCCTTCCCGTGGCTGAAGTCGAAGCGCAGCCGGTCCTCGGCATTCAGGCTGCCCTTTTGCGCGACATGCTCGCCCAAGGCATTCCGCAGCGCCTCGTTCAGCAGGTGCGTGGCCGAGTGGTTGGCCTGGATCGCCCCCCGCCGGTCGATGTCCACCGACAGCGTGGCCCCCTGCCCGCGTGAAATCTGGCCCAGTGTGACTTCCGCGAAGTGGACGAACAGGCTGCCGGATTTCTTCGTGTCCGTCACCTGCGCCGCGCCGGTCTCGGTCTTGATGAGGCCGGTGTCGCCCACCTGACCGCCGCTCTCGGCATAGAAGGGCGACTGGTTGACGACGATCTGGACCTGCTGGCCCTCGCCCGCCGTCTCGACCTCGGAACCGTCCTGCACCAGCGCCAGAAGCGCGCCCTCGGCAGCTTGGGTGTCATAGCCCAGGAACTCGGTCGCGCCGTGACGTTCGGCCAGGTCGAACCAGATCGCGGCGTCCCTGGTCTCGCCCGAGCCAGCCCAGGCGGCGCGGGCCTTGGCCTTCTGCTCGGCCATGGCGGCGTCGAAGCCCGCGACCTCGACGCCCCGGCCCTGCTCGCGCAGCGCGTCCTGCGTCAGGTCCAGCGGGAAGCCGTAGGTGTCGTAAAGCTTGAAGGCCGTCTCGCCCGGAAGGTTCGCCCCTTCGGGCAGGCGGCCGACCTCGTCCGACAGCAGCCGCAACCCTCGGTCGAGCGTCTGCTTGAAGCGCATCTCCTCGCCCCGCAGCGTTTCCTCGATCATCGCCTGACCGCGGCTCAGTTCCGGGTAGGCCGCGCCCATCTGTTGCACCAGCGCGGGCACCAGCCGGTGCATGACCGGATCCTGCGCGCCCAGCATATGCGCATGGCGCATGGCACGGCGCATGATGCGGCGCAGGACATAGCCGCGCCCCTCGTTCGAGGGCATCACGCCATCCGCGATCAGGAAGCTGGTGGACCGCAGGTGGTCGGCGATCACCCGGTGATGCACCTTGCCCGGCCCGTCGGGGTCCGAATTGGTGACATTGGCCGAGGCCTCGATCAGCGCCCGCATCAGGTCGGTGTCGTAGTTGTCGTGCTTGCCCTGCAGCAGCGCGCCGACCCGTTCCAGCCCCATGCCGGTGTCGATCGAGGGGTTCGGCAGCGGCTTCATCGAGCCGTCCTCGAACTGCTCGAACTGCATGAAGACAAGGTTCCAGATCTCGACGAAGCGGTCGCCGTCCTCCTCGGCGGAACCGGGCGGGCCACCCCAGATTTCCGGCCCGTGGTCGTAGAAGATTTCCGTGCAGGGGCCGCAGGGTCCGGTCGGGCCCATGCGCCAGAAGTTGTCGTCGGTCGGAATGCGGATGATGCGGTCGTCGGTCAGGCCCGCCACATTCTTCCAGATCTCCGCCGCCTCGTCGTCGGTGTGATAGACGGTGACCAGCAGCTTGTCCTTGGGCAGGCCGAAGTCCCTGGTCAGCAACTCCCAGGCATAGGGGATCGCGTCTTCCTTGAAATAATCGCCGAAGCTGAAATTCCCCAGCATTTCGAAGAATGTATGATGCCGCGCCGTGTAGCCCACGTTGTCGAGGTCGTTGTGCTTGCCCCCCGCCCGCACGCATTTCTGCGCGGTGGTCGCGCGGGTGTAGTCGCGCGTCTCAAGGCCCGTGAACAGGTTCTTGAACTGGACCATCCCCGAGTTCGTAAACATCAGCGTGGGGTCGTTGCGGGGCACGAGGGGCGAACTGTCCACGCGCCGGTGGCCGTTCCGTTCGAAGAAGTCGAGGAAGGTCGAGCGGATGTCGTTCAGGCTGGCCATGGCGTCTATCCTGGGGAAATGCTGCCGCGCAGAGATAGCGATGCCCCCGCCCGCTGTCCAGAATGACACAAGACGCGCGGCGCGCCCCTGAACAAGCAAACGGCCGCCTTGCGGGGCGGCCGTCCTGTCAATTGACGCTTACTCCTCGGTCAGCGCGTCGTCGCCATCCTCGGTCGCGGTGAACTCCAGCCCATGACTGGCGCGGATTCGGTCCTCGATGGCCAGCGCCACCTGCGGGTTGTCGCGCAGGAACTGCTTGGCGTTCTCGCGCCCCTGCCCGATCCGCTCGTCGCCATGGGAATACCAGGCGCCTGACTTTTCCACCACGCCGGCCTTGACGCCCAGATCGATCAGCTCACCGACCTTGGAAATCCCCTCGCCATACATGATGTCGAACTCGACCTGCTTGAAGGGCGGCGCGACCTTGTTCTTGACGACCTTCACCTTGGTCGAGTTGCCCACTACTTCGTCGCGGTCCTTGATCGAGCCGGTGCGGCGGATGTCCAGGCGCACCGAGGCGTAGAACTTGAGGGCATTGCCGCCCGTCGTCGTCTCGGGGTTCCCGAACATGACCCCGATCTTCATGCGGATCTGGTTGATGAAGATCACCATGCAGTTCGACCGGCCAATCGAGGCGGTCAGCTTCCGCATCGCCTGGCTCATCAGGCGGGCCTGGCTGCCCATCTGCATGTCGCCCATGTCACCCTCGATCTCGGACTTGGGCGTCAGCGCCGCGACCGAGTCGATCACAACCAGGCTGACCGCGCCGGACCGGACCAGCGTGTCCACGATCTCCAGCGCCTGCTCGCCCGTGTCGGGCTGCGAGATCAGCAGCTCGTCCAGGTTCACGCCCAGCTTGCGGGCGTAAAGCGGGTCCAGCGCGTGTTCCGCGTCCACGAAGGCGCAGACGCCGCCCTTCTTCTGTTCCTCGGCCACGACATGCAGCGTCAGCGTGGTCTTCCCCGAGCTTTCCGGCCCGAAGATTTCGATGATGCGGCCCTTGGGCAGGCCGCCAATCCCCAGCGCGATGTCCAGCCCCAGCGAGCCGGTCGAGGTCGACTCGATCTCGGCCACCGGATTGTCCGCGCCGAGCTTCATGATCGAGCCCTTGCCGAACTGGCGTTCGATCTGCGCAAGGGCGCTGTCGAGCGCCTTCTGCCGGTCCGCGCTGCGTTTGTCGTCCATCTTCAGGATGCTCGCCCCAGACATTTTCACCTACTCTATTGCAGCGCGGGACCGTGCACAACGATGCAGCGCAGCCATTCTTTGTTCACCTGATGTTCTGCACGCCATCTGGTGATTTTGGTGCCTGACCACAAGGACATGCCGCCCTCGAATCGCACTCTGCAGAAAGAATCTTAACAAACCGTTGAGTGGCTTCTGCAGGCCCGCTTGTGGCCGGATTTCGGCGCGGTATTCTCGCGCCATGCACCTTCCACCGCCCCTGCCCGCCGGGTTCCGGCGATGACCCCCGCCGCCCGCGCCGCCGCGGCCATCCAGATCCTCGACGCGATCCTGCAGGGAGAGCCTTCCGAGGCGCAACTGACCCGCTGGGCCCGTGCCAGTCGCTTCGCCGGATCGGGCGACCGCGCCGCGGTGCGCGACATCGTCTATGACACGCTGCGGCGCCGGCGCAGCCGTGCTGCCTTGGGAGGCGCGGACAGCGGACGTGGCTTGGTCCTCGGCGCCCTGCGCGAGACCGGCACCAATCCCGACACGATCTTCACCGGCGAAGGCCACGCGCCCGCACCCCTGACGGTGGCGGAACGGGCGGGCGGGCGGGCGCCGACGGAAGCAGAGGTGACTGACCTGCCCGACTGGATCGCCGAGACAATGAAAGCCGATCTCGGCAGCGGGTTCGTTCCGGTCGCGGCGGCGCTGCGCGACCGCGCGCCCGTGTGGCTGCGCGCGAACCTTGCCCGGACGACCGCGGCCGAGGCCCGGCAAGCACTCGCAGCCGACGGCATCGCCGCCGAACCCGATCCCCGCTGCGGCACGGCCCTGCGGGCGACGGAGGGCGAGCGGCGCATCCAGGGCTCGGCCGCCTACAGGGAGGGGCTGGTCGAGCTGCAGGACCTGTCGCCCCAGATGGCCTGCGCCGCGCTGCCGATCGCACCAGGGACCACCGCGCTTGATTTCTGCGCCGGGGGCGGGGGCAAGGCGCTGGCGCTGGCGGCGCGCGGCGCGCGGGTGACGGCATGGGACGCCGCGCTGGGACGGATGCGCGACCTTCCGGCCCGCGCGGCCCGCGCCGGGGTGAGAGTCAGGATCGCGGAGGTGCCGGATGGCCTTCATGATCTCGTGCTGACGGACGTGCCCTGTTCCGGCTCGGGAACGTGGCGGCGGACGCCGGAGGCGAAATGGCGGCTGACGCCCGCGGATCTGGACAGGCTGGCCGAGACGCAGGCCGCGATTCTCGACCGCGCCGCGCGTCATGTGCGGCCGGGCGGGATGCTGGCCTACATGACCTGCTCGCTTTTCGCCCGCGAGAACGAGGATCAAGTCGCGCGTTTCCTTGAAACGCATCCTGATTTCACGCTCAGGCGCGCGGCGACCCTGACGCCGATTTCCGCAAGCGACGGTTTCTTCCACGCGCTGCTTGTCTGTTAAACGACGGTTAACCTCCGGCCCGCTATGGTCGGGCGCGAATCGGGTGACGAGGCGGGAATGAAGCAGGGCGGGCTTTTGTCCTCGGGCAGGCTGGCGGCGGTGCCGGTCCTGATGCTGCCGGTGGTGCTCGGGGCGCTGTGGCTGGCGCTGGCGCCGGCGGCGGTGCCCCCGCGCGTTCTCGTGATTGCAGGCACGGTGGCAGTCGCCTGGTATCTTCTGGGCGGGATGATCGCGGGGCGGCGGCTGCTGGATCAGCTTTCGGTCGCCCGGCAGGTCCGGGCGGCGCGTGTCACCCTTGCGGACGAGCCGGGCTGCGCTTGGATCGTCGATTCCGAGGGCGCGATCCGGGGCCAGTCAGCACCGGCCGGACGGCTGCGGGACCTGACGGGGCGCGATGCGGCGGCGCTGCTGGCCGGCCACCGCGCGAACCCCGCGGCGGCTGCGGCGGCGCTGCTGGCGCGCGTCGCCGACGGCAGGCCCGTGCAACTGCCACTTGGCGATGGCTTGATCCTGGACGCGCGGCGCATTCCCGACAGCACGCTGCAGTTCTGGCGCATCGAGACGCCGCAACCCGAACCTGCCGCGACGGCTGCGGGCATCGGCCTCGATTACCGCACGGTGCCCATTGCCCTCCTCGACCTCGACCCGGATGGCCATGTGCTGACCACCAATCTGGCGGCCGAGGCGCTGCTGGGTCCGATCGCCCCCGGAACCTTTCTCGGGGACCTGCTGGAGGGGCCCGGCCGTCCCTTGGGGGACTGGCTGGCCGAGGTCCGCGAGGGCCGCGACACCGGGCGCGGCGAGGTGCTGCAGACCCGCACCGGCGATGTCGAACGCGCGCTGCAGGTGACGCTTGCCTCCAGCCCCGGCATCGACCGGATCGTCGCGGTGCTGACGGACGTGAGCGCGCTCAAGACGCTGGAAGCGCAGTTCGTGCAAAGCCAGAAGATGCAGGCCATCGGCCAGCTTGCCGGCGGCATCGCGCATGACTTCAACAACCTTCTGACCGCGATCACCGGCCATTGCGACCTGTTGATGCTGCGGCGCGACAACACCGATCCCGATTACGCCGACCTGCACCAGATCTCGCAGAACGCCAACCGCGCGGCGGCGCTGGTGCGGCAGTTGCTCGCCTTCTCGCGCAAGCAGACGCTCAGCCCCGAGATCATCGACCTGCGCCATGTCCTGTCGGACCTCAGCCACCTGCTCAACCGCCTGGTCGGAGAGCGGATCATCGTCACCGTCACCAACGACCCCTCGCTGCGGCCGATCCGGGCCGACGGGCGGCAGTTCGAACAGGTGCTGATCAACCTCGCCGTGAACGCCCGGGATGCCATGCCGAAGGGCGGCGAGATCGCGATCCGCAGCGAGAACGTCAGGCTCCGCACCGGGCTGACGCTGGAAGGGGCCAGCATCCCCCAGGGCGAGTATGTCCGCATCACCGTCTCGGACCAGGGCTGCGGCATCCCGCCCGAGACGCTGGACAAGATCTTCGACCCCTTCTTCACGACCAAGAAACAGGGCGAGGGCACTGGCCTTGGCCTTTCGACCGTCTATGGCATCGTCAAGCAGACCGGCGGATACATCTTCTGCACAAGCACTCCGGGCGAAGGCACGATCTTTGCGCTGTATTTCCCGGCCCAGCGGCCGCGTCCGGCGGAAAGGCCCGCGCCGGCCGCGGCAAGCCCGGCGTCCCCGCGCAGCGGCGAGGACCACCGCCGCACCGTGCTGCTGGTCGAGGACGAGGCCCCGGTGCGCGCCTTCGCGGCGCGCGCCCTGCGGCTGCACGGCTTTGACGTGATCGAGGCGGACAGCGGAGAACGGGCGCTTCAGATCCTGTCGGATGCGGCGCTGCGGGTGGACATCTTCCTCACCGACGTGGTCATGCCGGGCCTTGACGGCCCCGGCTGGGTCCGTATGGCCCTGCAGGCGCGCGAGGGCACGCGGGTGATCTTCATGTCGGGCTACATGGACGCGACCCTGTCGGACAACAACATGGCCATTCCCAACGCCCTGTTCCTGCCGAAGCCCTTTTCGCTGTCAGAACTCGTCGCAACCGTGGAAAGTCATCTCGCCGGCAGCATGGCCCCGGCCCGGCCCACCGATGGCGCCCCTCCCGACGCCTAGGGAGCCAGCCGGTTCAATGCGCGGCTGCGATCACTGCGGCCAGCCGGGACGGCTGCCAGCCGGGAACGGCGCGGCCGCTCAGAAGCCGCTGGACAGGTTCCCCGCCCCATCGTAGGGAAGGGCAAAGCCGCCGCTGGCTTATCCGCGTGGCCCTCTCGCATTCCTGGATAGGCCTTCGCGTTCTGAACATACCATGACAACCACGCGCCAGACCTTGCTGATGTTGTGCGCGGTTTTCGTGACTCTGACGCTTGGCATCGGCCTGACCGCCTTTACTGTCCGGCTGGAAAACCGGGCGGCCGTGCTTCGCTTTGAACGGCTTGCCGATCTGGTGTCGGGCCGGATCGAGCAGCGGATGATCCAGCATGTCGCCCTGTTGCGGGGCACGCGCAGCTACTTCGACGCGCAGGACCAGCCGGTTTCCGTGGAAGAATTCCGCCGCTATGTCGAAGGGCTGGAACTGCAAAGCGATTATCGCGGCATCCAGGGGATCGGCTTTGCCGCGCTGCTGCCGGCGGACCTCCAGAGCCCGGCCCTTGAGCGGATCTCTGCCAACCACGGCTGGCAGGCGGTTGCGCGTCCGGGCAGCGACCAGCCGCTTGTCGGCCCCATCACCATGCTCGAACCCATGGACGCGCGGAACCGGCAGGCAATTGGCTACGACATGTTCGCCGAATCCGTGCGCCGCGAGGCAATGATCGCCGCCCTTGAAAGCGGCGAGGCGCAGGCGACCGGGCCGGTGGAACTGGTGCAGGAGATCACCGCCGAAAAGCAGGCGGGTTTCCTGATCTACATCCCCACCCGGATCGGGCTGTTCGGGATGCGCGAGGGCCGGGACGGCGGCTGGGTCTATGCGCCCTATCGCGCCGGCGACCTGCATCACGCGGTTCTGGCCGAACTGCCGGACCTGCCCTTGTCGCTGCGGACGATGGACCGGCAGGCGCCCGGCCAGCCGCTGTTCGACAACATCCCCGAGGATGCGCCCGCCCGCCTGCTGAACCGCGCCGCCACGCGCGAGATCGCCATCGCCGGGCGGAACTGGCAGTTGACGATGGTTCCCGCCCCCGGCTTTCTGGGGCTGGACGATCGCACGGCCAGCCTGATGGTCGGGGCATTGTCGCTGCTGCTGCTGATCGCGGTGACCGGCGCCACGCGCAACTTCATGCGCGCGCTGCGCGAGGCAGAGTTGCGCGCCGTTCAGTCCGCCCGCGAGGCCGATGAGCGCACGCTGCTGCTGCGCGAGATGCAGCACCGGATCAAGAACCACCTGGCCCGCATCCAGGCGATTGCCCGGCAGACGATGCGCTCGGCCCCGGACCTGCAGGAATTCGGGCGCGTGTTCGGGGCGCGGCTGGCGGCGATGGCCAAGGCGCAGGATGCCGTGAACCGCACCGATCAGGGATCTGCGGAACTTGCCGGACTGCTGCGGGCCGAGGTCGGCGGCGTCGTTGCCGCCGCGCAGGCCGAAGGGATGCTGAACGGCCCGCCGGTGCGGCTGAACGGGCGCGAGGCGCAGGCCTTGGGGCTGGTCGCCTATGAGCTCAGCACCAACGCGATGAAATACGGTGAAAACTCGGACGACCTGACGATCCGCATCGACTGGACGGTTGAACCACGCGCCGGCGCCGACTGGCTGGTGCTGAGGTGGAACGAACCGGACGCCAGCCCGGCGCCCGGCCGTGAGGACCAGAACGGAAATGGCGGCTTCGGGTCGCAACTGATCCATGCGCTGATCGAGGGCGACCTGAACGGCGCGTTCGCCCGCGCCTTCGGGTCCGACGGCATGGTCGTCACCATCGCCTTTCCCTTGGCGCTGGCCGATCACAGCGGCTCGGATGGCGCCTCGGCCTTGGGTTCCTTTGGCCCCTGACCCATGGCCAGCAGGCTGCCCCGGCTGCTGCCGATCAGCGGGCCGCGCCCCTGCCCCACCACCGCCAGCGACCCCGGCGAGCCAGTCCGTTCCGACCCCACCGGCGCACCCAGCAGCGTCAGCCGCTGCCGCGCCCGCGCCACCTTTTCCGGCGCGACCGGCGCAGCCATGGCGAAGCTGTTGTAGGTTTCCGGCGCGCCGGTCATCCCTTGGAACCCCTGCGCCTTGAATGTCGCCCGCAACTCATCGAAGCGGGCGAGATAGCGGTTCGCATGGACCGCCGTGCGCGAATGGAACGCGCCCGCCGCCCGCCGCCAGTCGCCCGTCTCGGCATGAAGGTCGCGGACAAAGCGGGCGGCGTAGCGGGCGTTTTCCAGCGGGTCGAACATCTCGACCACGGACGGGAAGTTCTCGCCGTGCCAGCGGTAGTTCAACTGGAAGCAGCCGATGTCGAGGTTCACCCGCCCCTGCTCGATGCGGTCCTGCGCGAAGGCCAGCGCCTCGGCCGGATCGTCGAACCAGCTTCCCGCGCCTTCGGCATTCACGCTCCAGGCCCAGGGGCGGACGAGGTCGCCGCGCCGCCGCCCCGTTTCGGTCAGGGTCAGCGCGCCGAGGATGTCGGGCGGCACCCCCATCTCGGCCGCCGCCGTCATCGCCGCCCATTCGCAGACCGCCGCCGGCTGATCTGCCGGGCCGGGCGCGGCAAGCGCCGGCGCTGGCAGGAACAGCAGCGCAAGAACCCAACCCAACCGCATCAGCCACCCCCGAATATGAGGAGGGGATAGCAGGGCAGGCTTAAGAAACCGTTGTCAGGCGAACAGCTCGCGGCAGAATTCCAGCCCCGAAACGAGGGCGTCCACGTCCTCGCGGGTGTTGTACATGGCAAAGCTGGCGCGCGCCGAGGCGGCAAGGCCGTAGTGCTGCATCAGCGGCATGGCGCAATGCGTCCCCGCCCGCACCGCGATGCCGCGCTGGTCGAGGATCGTGGCGATGTCATGGGCATGCGCCCCTTCCATGGTCATGGAAAAGATCGCGCCCTTGCCCGGCGCTGTTCCCTGAATCTGCAGCCAGTTCAGCCCGCCCAGACGTTCCACCGCATAGTCGCGCAAACCTGCCTCATGCGCGGAGATGTTGTCCATCCCCAGGCCCATCAAGTATTCCAACGCCGCGCCAAGGCCGATCTGGTTGACGATGCCGGGGGTGCCGGCCTCGAAGCGCAACGGCGGGTCGGCGTAGCTGACCGCATCGCGCGACACCTCGCGGATCATGTCGCCACCGCCGAAGAAGGGGCGCATCTCGGCCTGCCGCTCGGCCCGTATCCAGATCGCGCCGGAACCCGAGGGGCCGTAAAGCTTGTGCCCGGTGATGCAGTAGAAATCGCAGCCGAGCGCATCCACGTCCACCGGCATATGCACCGCCGCCTGACTGCCATCGACCAGCACCGGCACGTCCGTCCCCCGCGCGATGGCGCCCACGTCCACCACCGTGCCGGTCACGTTGGACATATGGGTGACGGCGATCAGCCGCGTCTTCGGTCCCACCGCCGCCAGCACCTTTTCGGGCGGAAGGCTGCCGTCGGGCTCGGGTTCGACCCAGCGCAGGACGACGCCCTGGCGTTCGCGCAGGAAATGCCAGGGGACGATATTGGCGTGGTGTTCCAGCACCGACAGCAGGATCTCGTCGCCGGGCTGCAGGCGCGGCGCGGCCCAGCCGTAGCTGACGAGGTTGATCCCCTCGGTCGAGCCGCTGGTGAAGACGACCTCGCTTTCATCCCGCGCGTTCAGGAAGCGGGCGATGATCCCGCGCACCCGTTCATAGTTGTCAGTCGCGAGGTTCGACAGGAAATGCAGGCCACGGTGGACGTTGGCGTATTCGCCCGCATAGGCCGCCGAGATCGCGTCGATCACCACCTGCGGCTTCTGCGCGCTGGCGCCGCTGTCCAGGTAGACCAGAGGCCGCCCGTTCACCTGCCGCGACAGGATCGGGAAATCGGCGCGGACGCGGGTGATGTCAAAGCTCATGTGGGCGCTCCCGGCAGGACCCCGAGGGTGGCGGCGAGGATGGACAGAAGAAAGCTGGTCAGCATGATCGTGCCAAGAATGCCCATCACCACCATCAGCGCATTGCGGAAGCCGTGCACCGCCATCGTCAGGGCCACCATCAGATAGGCGGCCAGCAGCAGCGTCGCAATGCCGACCAGCGCGCCCAGCGGCGGCAGGATCAGGGTGACGGCAAGCTGGATGGTCTGCAGGGCGACCATGATCGCCTCGATCCAGCCGACGGCCAGCAGCGCGTCGGCGAACTTGCCGGTGCCGCCGAAGATGCGGCCGACCTCGGCCAGCAGATAGGCGCCGAAGGCGGCCGAGACGACCTGCACCGAGGCCATCGAGATCGGCGAGGCCGTGAGCATCCCCAGCACCCCCGCCCCGCCCTCGGGTCCCGACATCAGGGCCGCGCCCATCCAGGACAGCACGGCCGAGGCCGCGGCGGTCGCGAAGACCAGCGCCCAGCGGTCGCCCGGCCCCCAGGGCCTGGCTTGCAGCATCCGGAATCCCGTCTGCGGGTCGCGGACGGTCAGCCTCATCAGTTCTATCATGCAGGGTGCCTTTTGCGGGACAGGGCGCGAAGCCCGGCGATCCAGAACACCAGAAACGCCGCGCCCGCCAGCAGGTTCACCACCGTCAGGGCGGGCCCCGGCCCCACGAACCCCTGCGTCAACCCTTGCAGCAGCATGACGGGCGAGGCCGCGGCCAGCGCCCAGACCAGCGCAAGGCGGGATTCGAAGCCCTCGATCCGCGTGCCGAAGGCGCGGAGGAGAAGCTGCACCACCAGCGCCGCCGTCATGACGACCAGCGGCATCAGGAACAGCGTCGCCAGCAACGCACCGCCCAGCCGCGCCTGCAGCGGCACCGATGGGTCCAGCGCCGCCGCCCGCGCGTGCGCCGGCCATTGCGCGACGAAATAGACCGCCATCGTGCCCAGCAGCAGCGCCAGCAGGCCCGCTTCGGAAATGCCGGCCATCCCGCGCACCGCCGCGCCGGGCCTGCGCCAAGTCTGCAGGATGCGCGGGACCAGCGCCACCTCAGCGCGCCTTCGCGGTCAGCCAGTCTTCGAGCCTGCCGGAGATCTCGGCGCGCAGCTCGTCGTTCTCGACCTCTTCCAGCGCGTCGGCAAGGAAGCTGAGGACCAGCAGCACCACCGCCCGTTCCTGCGGAATCCCGCGCGAGCGCAGGTAGAACAGCGCGGTTTCGTCAAGCGCCCCGGTGGTCGAGCCGTGCGAGCACTTCACGTCGTCTGCGTAGATTTCCAGTTCGGGCTTGGCGAGGAACTGGCTGGTTTCATCCAGCAGCAGGGCCTGGCTGATCTGGTAGCCATCGGTCTTCTGCGCCCCCGGCTTCACGAGGATCTTGCCTTGGAAGACGCCGGTCGCGCCGTTCTTCAGCACCTTCTTGAAGACCTGCCGGCTTTCGCCGCGCAGACCCCCGTGGGTGATGAACACGGTGTCGTCATGGCGCAGGTTGTCACCATCGCCCAGCACGGCGGCGGCGACATGGGCCACGGCATCGTCGCCCGCAAGCTCGATCACCGATTCCGACCGCATGTGGCGGCCGTCGACCGACAGCTCGAAGCTTTTCAGCGAGGCGCCCTCGGCCACGCGCGAGAACAGGTGGCTGTTGAAGACGCGGGCGATCCCGGCGCGGTGGGCCGAGATGTGGTGCAGCTTCGCGCCAGGGGCGAGGTCAGCCTCGATCACCACGTTGCCGCGCGCGCCGACAAGGCCATTTTCCAGCAGCGTCAGGTCCGCGCCTTCCTCCACCCGCAGGATGTGATGCACGATCACATCCGCCGCCGGGTCCGAAACGCGGTAAAGGACCTGCACCGGCCGCGCAGCCTGTCCGGTGACGCGGATCACCACACCATCAGTAGCCACAGCCGTGTTCAGCGCGGCGAAGGCACGCGCGACGGGCTTTTGCCCCTGCGCTTCCAGCTTGCCGTAAGCCTCGCCAACCCAGTGGCCGGGCTGCGCGTCGGCCTGGGCCAGCGTGGCGATCTCGATTCCCGACAGCTTCAGGTCGTCCGAGGCGGCGGCGTCGAAGCGGCCATCGGTGAAGACCAGCCGCAGCTTGTCCACATCGGCGAACAGCGTCGGCTCGCCGCCGATGGCCTCGGCCGGCAGAGGCTCGGGGAGGGCAGCGTTGAAGAGCGCGGGGTCGGTATAGCGCCAGTATTCATGGCGCGGGCCGGGCAGGCCCTGCGCCTTCAGTCGCGCCAAGGCATCGGCGCGGGCAGCGGCAGTGGTGCCGGTCATCGGCGCAGGCGCGGCGTCAAGCCGGGCGGCGAGTTGAACGTCGGCGGGCGCGGAACGCGGCGCGCCCTCGATCACGGGGGTCTGGATGGTCATGGTCGCGGCCTCAGGCATCCGCCACCTCGGCGAGGATGTCCCCGTAGCCGTTGCGTTCCACTTCCAGCGCCAGTTCGGGGCCGCCCGACTTCACGATCCGCCCGTCATTCATGATATGCACCACGTCCGGCACGATATGGTCCAGGAGCCGCTGGTAGTGGGTGATGACAAGGAAGCTGCGCTCGGGCGAGCGCAGCGCGTTCACGCCATCCGCCACCAGCCGCATCGCGTCCACGTCGAGACCCGAGTCCGTCTCGTCCAGGATACACATGCGGGGTTCCAGCATGGCCATCTGCAGGATCTCGTTGCGCTTCTTCTCGCCACCCGAAAAACCCACGTTGACCGGGCGCTTCAGCATCTCGGCGTCGATGTCCAGCGCCTTGGCTTTCTCGCGCACCAGCTTGAGGAACTCGCCCGCCGACAGCTCCTCCTCGCCGCGCGCCTTGCGCTGGGCGTTCACCGCCGTCCGCAGAAAGGTCATGTTGCCGACGCCGGGGATTTCCACCGGATACTGGAAGGCCAGGAACAGGCCGGCAGCGGCGCGTTCTTCCGGCTCCATCTCCAGCAGGTCCTTGCCGTCCAGCGTGGCAGTGCCACCCGTGACCTCATAGCCTTCGCGGCCCGCAAGCACATAGGAGGTCGTGGACTTGCCCGAGCCGTTGGGGCCCATGATCGCATGAACCTCGCCCGCAGGCACGGTCAGCGTGACGCCCTTGAGGATCGGCTTGCCCTCTTCCTCAAGCTGCACGTGAAGGTTTTCGATTTCCAGCATGTTCATCTCCTTTATTCTTGTTGGGCCAGACTAGAGCTGGACGGCACTGCTGACAGCTTCTGGCAAGGTGTGACTGGCAGTTGCTTGACGGAGTTGAGTAATGGCGCTCTGCAAAGCCTGGTTCTGTGCATCGCTGACCCCGAAAATCGCCATGAGACGCTCGATTTCCGCCGAGACAGCAGCCTCGTGCTTGAGGATGCTTTGATCCTCGCAGTCATTCCGGTTCATCTGCTGGTAGAACTCGGCATTGTGCCGCTTGTTGGCCTCCCCAGTCTGCGACGCCGCCCATCCGCGACCTCTGATACGCTTCATAGCGAAGTATTCCGGGGTTCTGACGCAATAATGGTTGATCTGTGCAACTTCATAGCTCAGTTCATTTGCCGGAATTCTGGATGCCCGTGATCGATCCAGACCTTCGACCCACTTTCGGTGAACCCTGTTATGCACCGGCAGGCTCTGTCCATCGCATCCGGCGAAACTCTGGATAGGCAGAGATCCTGCCAGAAGCGGCCGATGGACAGAGTGACCTGACAAACCAACGACAGCATCACTCATTCTGAAGAATGTCTTGACCTTCAGATTGACTTCCGAGTCTTGGCTTGCCGCCAGCATGAAGCTTTCAGAAATGAAACGTCCGGGAAAAGTTTCATTTCCTCCATCCCCAAAAATGCGCCACGGAATGATGATCGCTTGGCGTGGGCCGAGATGATTGACCAGATCAGCGACGGTGCCGTCGCCGATATGGATGTTCAGGAACTCGTCCGCATCCAGCCAGATTGCCCAATCTCCGGAGCGGATATAATTTTCCGCATTTGCGATTTCGGCAGCGGCAGCCTGCGGAGCTACGCCATCCGAAACCGCAGTCACGGTGTGAATGATCTCGCCGGCAGCAGCGAGGCAGTCCAACAGCTCATTCGTCATGTCGTTCGAAGGATTGGAGACTATAGCAATCCTGTCAAAGCCGATGACCTTGTGGTAGGCAATCCATTCCAGAAGGAACGGTGCCTCATTCTTTACGGCCGTGAACAGCGTAGCGTGCAGCTTATCATCCGCATCGACTTCCTGCGTCACCCCACCGAACCTTCCAGCGAGATCGCGACCAGGCTCTGCGCCTCCATCGCGAATTCCATCGGCAGGGCCTGCAGCACGTCGCGGCAGAAGCCGTTGACGACCAGGGCTACCGCTTCTTCCTCGTCCATGCCGCGGGCGCGGCAGTAGAACAACTGGTCCTCGTCCACCTTGGAGGTGGTGGCCTCGTGTTCCACGCGCGAGGAGCTGTTCTTGACCTCGATATAGGGCACGGTATGCGCCCCGCACTGGTCGCCGATCAGCAGGCTGTCGCACTGGGTATAGTTGCGGCTGTTGGTGGCGCGCGGGTGCATCGTCACCAGACCCCGATAGGTATTCTGGGCCTGACCGGCGGAGATCCCCTTGGACACGATCCGCGAGCGGGTGTTCTTGCCAAGATGGATCATCTTGGTCCCTGTGTCGGCCTGCTGGGCGTTGTTGGTGATGGCGATCGAGTAGAACTCGCCCTGCGATTCATCGCCGCGCAGGATGCACGAGGGATATTTCCAGGTGATCGCGCTTCCGGTTTCCACCTGCGTCCACATCACCTTGGCGCGGGCCTCTCGGCAGTCGGCGCGCTTGGTGACGAAGTTGTAGATGCCGCCCTTTCCTTCCTCGTCGCCCGGATACCAGTTCTGGACGGTCGAGTATTTCACCTCGGCATCCTCCAGCACGACGATTTCCACCACCGCCGCGTGAAGCTGGGCCACGTCGCGCTTGGGCGCGGTGCAGCCTTCAAGGTAGCTGACATGGCTGCCCTTGTCGGCGATGATCAGCGTGCGCTCGAACTGACCGGTGTTTTCCGCGTTGATGCGGAAATAGGTGGACAGTTCCATCGGGCAGCGGACGCCCGGCGGGATATAGACGAAGGACCCGTCCGAGAAGACGGCCGAGTTCAGCGTGGCGAAATAGTTGTCCGACGGCGGCACGACCGAGCCGAGGTATTTCTTCACCAGTTCGGGATGCTCGCGGATCGCTTCCGAGATCGAGCAGAAGATCACCCCGGCCTTCGCCAGCTCGTCCTTGAAGGTGGTCCCCACGCTGACCGAATCGAACACGGCATCCACCGCGACCCGGCGCGCGTCGGCAGGCGTGGCGTCGGCGCCCTCGACCCCGGCCAGAATCGCCTGTTCCCTCAGCGGGATGCCCAGCTTCTCATAGGTGGCCAGCAGCGCCGGATCGACATCGTCCAGCGACTTGGGCTTGACCGCCATGCTTTTCGGGCGGGCGTAGTAATACTGGTCCTGATAGTCGATCTCGGGATAGTTCAGCATCGCCCAGCGCGGCTCGGCCATGCCCTGCCAGCGGCGGAAGGCGGCCAGACGCCACTCGGTCATCCACTCGGGCTCGTCGTTCTTCTGGCTGATCAGCCGGACGATGTCCTCGTTGACGCCCTTGGGGGCGTATTCCATCTCGATCTCGGTTTCCCACCCGTATTTGTAGGACCCCATGTTGGCGACGGTCTCGACCGTCTCACGGTCGACGCCTTCGCGGACTTCGATCTCGGGCATGTCCAGAGCGGCCATCGGTTACCTTCTTCCCTGCTTGCTTCGCCATCGGTCGCGGGCGGCAAGCCACGCTTCGGCAAAGCGGTCCAATTCCTCAACCGTCGTCGTTCCCCCGAACGAGACGCGCAACGCGCAGCCGGCATCCGCCTCGGCCACGCCCATCGCGCGCAGCACCCCGCTGGACCGGACCTTGCCGGAACTGCAGGCCGACCCGGCAGAGACGGCAAAGCCGGCCAGGTCCATCTGCATCACCTGCGTCTCGCCCTTCCACCCCGGCGTGAGGATGGACAGCGTCTGCGGCAGGCATCGGGATACGCGCCCCGGAAACATAGTGTTTCCCTCGGCATCTTCCAACCTCCCGCGCAGATGTTCTCGCATCCCGGCAAGTCTTTCGGGGATTCCGGCGGCAAGATCACGCTGTGCGGCCTTCGCGGCGGCAGCAAAACCGGCGATGGCGGCAAGGTTTTCCGTGCCTGCCCGGCGTCCGCTTTCCTGCCCGCCACCGCGCAGACGCGCGGGCCGATCCTCTCCCTCGGCAAGGATCAGCGCGCCGATACCGCGCGGACCGCCCAGCTTGTGGGCGGTGACGAAACCCGCCCGCACCCCCAGCCAGTCGAAGGCCATCGGGATCTTCCCAAAGCCCTGCGTCAGGTCGCTGACCGCGAGCCCCTGCGGCAGGTCCTGGATCACCCCCGTCTCACTGTTGGCTAACTGCAGCGTCGTGCGGGCCGGATCGTGCACGGTCACGCGGCCACTTGCGTCAACCGCCAGCTCCTCCTCGCCCCATGCCCGCACACAGTCATGCTCGACGCCTGCGCAGGCAAGCCCCTGCCCTTCCAGCGCCAGCGCGGCGGCCTCGGTCGAGCCCGAGGTGAAGACGATATCGGCGCGGGACGCGCCCAGCGTCTCGGCCAGTTCCTCGCGCGACCGTTCCAGCAGCATCTTGGCGGCCCGCCCCTCGGCATGGACGCTCGACGGGTTGCCGATGATGTCGAAGGCCCCGGCCATTGCCGCCCGCGCGTCGGGCCGCAGCGGCGCGGTGGCGTTCCAGTCCAGATAAACGCGGCTCATTCGCTGCCCGCGCCGCTGCCCAGCCGGTCGGCGATGCGGGCGGCCAGACGGCGGCCGACCTCCTCCTTGGGCAGTTGCGGCCAATGCTCGGTGTTCGTCTCGGTGACGAGGATCACGCTGTTCTCGGTCCCGCCCATCACCCCGGTCGCGGGGCTCACGTCATTCGCCACGATCCAGTCGCAGCCCTTGCGGCGGCGCTTGGCGGTGGCATTCGCGACCACGTCATCCGTTTCCGCCGCGAAACCCACGACCAGCCGCGGACGCGCCTGGGCCCGGCTGATCCAGGCGAGGATATCGGGGTTCTCGGCCATCTCAAGCGCCGGCGGACGGCCCGAGCCGTCCTTCTTGATCTTGCGGTCCGAGGGGCTGGTCACCCGCCAGTCGGCCACCGCCGCCGCCATCACCGCCGCATCGGCGGGCAGAGCCGCCTCGACCGCGGCGCGCATCTCTGCCGCGGTTTCCACCCGCACCACCTGCACCCCCGCAGGCGGCGGCACGCTCGCCGGTCCCGTCACAAAGGTCACGCGCGCGCCCAGATCGCGCAAACCCGCCGCAACGGCTGTGCCCTGTGCCCCCGAGGATCGGTTCGCGATATAGCGCACCGGGTCGATCGGCTCATGCGTCGGCCCCGAGGTGACGACGACATGCCGCCCCGTCAGCGGCCCCGCCGTCAGACCCGGCACCACGACCGCCTCGGGCGGAAGCCGCAGCACCCCCGTCAGCCGCAGCGGCCGCTCGGCATCCGCATCCTCCAGCGCATTGCGGATCGCATCGAAAATCGCCTCCGGCTCGGCCATCCGGCCCTCGCCCCATTCGCCGCAGGCCATGTCGCCCTCGTCGGGACCGACGAACAGCACCCCGTCGCCGTCCAGCGCCACGCGGTTGCGCTGCGTCGCCGGATGCTCCCACATCCGCACGTTCATGGCGGGCGCGATCAGCACCCGCTTGTCGGTCGCCATCAGCAGGGTCGAGGCAAGGTCGTCCGCGTGCCCCCCCGCCATCTTCGCCATCAGGTCGGCGGTCGCCGGCGCCACCACCACCAGATCGGCGGATCGCGACAACTGGATATGCCCCATCTCGGCCTCGCGGGTCAGGTCCCATAGGGCGGTGTGGCAGACCTCGTTCGACAAGGCCGACAGCGTCAGGGGCGTCACGAACTGCGCGCCTCCTTCAGTCAGAACCGTGGCGACGCCCATGCCTGCGCCTTTCAGCAGCCGCACAAGCTCGGGGATCTTGAAGGCGGCGATGCCGCCCCCCACGATCAGCAGAACGCGCTTTCCCTGCATCCCTTGTTCCTCGTCCCTGACTTGGCTGGCAGTTGCGACGAGACTTAGAAGACCGGGCCCCACGGGGCAAGGAAGCCCGCAACATACGACCTTCCAGAAAGCAGCCTCCGGCAGCTTCTTTCTGGTTCAAATACCTATGCGGCAGCGACGCTCGCGTGATCCCGCCGGTTACGGCACAGCCGCAAAGCCGGCACCTGATGGGTCCTGCGACCCGGAACCATGCCCATCCGACCCTTGGCGGGATCTTTCCTCACACCCCTGCCGCAAACGGCAGCCGATACCCGATCGCCTCGGCTATGTGCGGCGCGCGCACATCCCCGGAATGGTCGAGATCCGCGATGGTGCGGGCCGTCCGCAACACGCGGTGATAGCCGCGGGCGCTCAGGCCCAGCCGCTCGGCTGCACGATGCAGCAGGCTGCGCCCCTCGCCGTCGGGCGCGGCGATCTCCTCCAGCACCGGGCCCGAGGCATCCGCGTTCACCCGCATTCCGGGATGCCGGGCAAAGCGATGCGCCTGCCGCTCGCGCGCCGCTTCGATCCGCGCCGCGACCGTGGCCGAGGTCTCGCCTCCGGGCTGCCCTTCAAGATCGCTGACGGCCACCGCGGGCACCTCGATCCGCAGATCGAAGCGGTCCATCAGCGGCCCCGAGAGTTTGCCCATGTAATCCGCCCCGCATTGCGGCGCCCGCGCGCAGGCCCGCGCCGCATCCGCCAGATGCCCGCAGCGGCAGGGGTTCGCCGCCGCGATCAGCAGGAAGCGACAGGGATAGCGCACATGGGCATTGGCCCGCGCCACCACGACCTCGCCCGTTTCCAGCGGCTGGCGCAGGGTTTCCAGCACCTGCCGGGGAAATTCGGGCAGTTCGTCCATGAACAGCACGCCGTTATGGGCAAGGCTGATCTCTCCGGGCTTTGCCCCCCGCCCGCCGCCGACGATGGCGGCCATCGAGGCGGTGTGATGCGGATCACGGAACGGCGCCTCGCGCGAAATCCCGCCTTCGGTCAGCATCCCCGCCAGCGACTGGATCATCGAGGTTTCCAGCGCCTCGACCGGCGTCAGTTCCGGCATCAATCCCGGCAGCCGGGCAGCGAGCATCGACTTGCCCGACCCCGGCGGGCCGACCATCAGCAGATGGTGCCTTCCGGCAGCGGCGATCTCCAGCGCCCGCTTGGCGCGTTCCTGTCCCTTGACGTCGGCCATGTCGGCCAGCCGGGGCGTGCGCACCACCCGCCCCGGCTCGGAGGGCGCCACCGGCGCGCGGCCGGTCAGGTGATCGACGACCTGCCGCAGCCCCTTGGGCGCGATCACCGGCACCGCGCCGACCCATGCCGCCTCGGGTCCGCAGGCGGGCGGGCAGATCAGCACCCGCTGCTCTTCGGCGGCAGCCATCGCGGCCGGCAAGGCGCCCGCGACCGAAACCAGCCGCCCGTCCAGCGCAAGTTCCCCCAGAGAGACAACGCCCTCAAGCTCATCCGCCGGCAGCACCTCCAGCACCGCCAGCACCGCAAGCGCGATGGGCAGGTCGAAATGCGAGCCTTCCTTGGGCAGGTCGGCAGGCGACAGGTTCACCGTCACCCGCTTGTTCGGCATCGCCACCGACATGGCGCCGAAGGCTGCGCGGATACGTTCCCGCGCCTCGCTGACCGCCTTGTCGGGCAGGCCCACGATGGTGAAGGAGGGCAGGCCGGGCGAGACCGCCGCCTGCACCTCGACCAGTCGCGCCTCGATCCCGTCGAAAGCGACGGTATAGGCGATCGCGACCATTTTCCCTCCGTCCGGTTCGGAACCGGCTTAGGGACAAAGCCTTTCAAAATCGTTAAAGGCCGGCGTTGATCGGCAAGAATCCCCTGAAAATCATCGAGGCTCGTCAGCGTCGGCCCGGTCACGATCTGCCCGCTGGGCCGGAAAGCAGAGATGCCGCCGCGGCAATTCCGATGTCGCGTGGGGACGGACACGGATGTGGCGGGTGATGACCCGCCCTTCGCACGAAGCTCACGTTGGCCTCCATGGGTTCTGCCATCCACGCGCTGACCTTGTGCCCACCACGATAACGCGGCCGGGCGGGCAGAAAGGCGTCAAGGCGCGGTGTCGGGCCGGTGGCGGCAACCATCCGCTTGAACAGTGCGGAGCAATGGCGCCGCGACCTTTGTTACCTTTCAGATCAGGCGGCGTCATCGCCGGAGCGCCGGGATCCCCCGATGCTGGCGGCTGTCGTCGCGCTGATCCCGGTCAGCCGGCCCGGACGCAGTGCCTATCACGGCGCGGCTGGGTCTGCACCACCCCGCATCCTCGTCCGGCGAGTCGTCAGGCTTGCCGCGCAGAGGCGCGGCGGCGCTCGATCGCCTCCCAGATCAGGGCGGCGGCGTTGATGCCATCGAAACGCTCAAGCTCCTGGATGCCGGTGGGCGAGGTCACGTTGATCTCGGTCAGCCAGCCGTCGATCACGTCGATGCCGACGAAGATCAGCCCCTTCTCGCGCAGGACCGGGCCGATGGCGGCGCAGATCTCGCGTTCGCGCTGTGTCAGGCCCACCTTCTCGGGGCGGCCGCCGACATGCATGTTGGACCGCGCCTCGCCCTCGGCCGGGATGCGGTTGATCGCGCCGACCGGTTCCCCGTCCACGAGGATCACGCGCTTGTCGCCCTTGACCACGGCGGGCAGGTATTTCTGCACGATCACCGGCTCGCGGCTGAGGCCGCCGAAAAGTTCGAGCAGCGCTGACAGGTTCGCGTCGGCCTGCGGCAGGTGGAAGACCCCCGCCCCGCCGTTGCCGTAAAGCGGCTTGATGATGATCTCGTCATGGCGCTGGCGGAAGGCGCGGATCGCCTCAACGTCGCGGGCGATCATGGTGGGGGGCGTCAGGTCGGGGAAATCCAGCACGAACAGCTTTTCCGGCGAGTTCCTGACCCAGAAGGGATCGTTCACCACCAGCACGTCAGGGTGGATGCGGTCCAGCAGATGCGTGGTGGTGACATAGCCCATGTCGAAGGGCGGGTCCTGGCGCAGCCAGACGACGTCGAACTCGGTCAGGTCGGCCGTGCGCCATTCGCCGAAGGTGACGTGGTTGCCCTGTTCCCGCCGCAGGGTCACGTCGCGGCCGCGCGCGGACAGCCGCCCTTCGTCGAAGATCAGCGCGTCGGGCGTGTACTGGAACAGGCTGTGGCCCCGCGCTTCGGCTTCCAGCCCGATCCGGAACGTCGAGTCGGCCGAAATCGAGACATTCTCGATCGGGTCCATCTGCAGGGCGACCTTGAGGGGCATCGTCGGCTCCGGGGCTGGGGTTGAACTCGCCCGGTTCTGGCGCGGGCGTCCGGGCGATGCAAGCACAGGGTCAGTTCAGGCCGAAGGCGTTCTCGACGATCTCGACCCGGCCGGAGGCATCCACCAGGGCCGCGTCGAAGCGCATCTCGGTCAGCGATCCGCCGGGCAAGCGGTCGGAATACAGCAGCGCAGCCCGGCAGATCCGGTCCATCTGCCGGCGCGAGATGCGCTGGGCGGCGATGTCATGGGTTCCGGATTTCTTGACCTCGACGAAGACAATGGTTTCCCCATCCCGCAGGATCAGGTCAACCTCTCCCGCGGGGCTGCGCCAGCAGTGTTCCAGGATCGCGCAGCCGCGCTCGGCGTAGCGCGCGGCCACCAGCCGCTCGGCCGCATGTCCGCTTGCATGGGCAGCAATCCCCCGCGCGACACGGCCCTGAGAGGAACGACGCGGCCTTGCAGTATCAATCCATGGCATCAGTGTCGTCATTGTCCCGTTCCTCCTGCATGGCCAAGGCCATGCGATACACATCCTTGCGCGGGCGACCGGCCGCCGCCGCCACCTCGGCGGCAGCGTCCCGCATGGTCATCCGTCCCAGCCGGTCAGCAAGCGCGGCACGAACCGCCTCGTCATCCGCCGCCACCTCGCCGCCCGGCGCCATGACCACCACGACCTCGCCTCGCAGCCCCTCCTCGGGGATCATCTCCATCACGGAACGGGCCGGGCCGCGCAGCACTTCCTCGAACTTCTTGGTCAGTTCCCTGCAGACGGCGATATCACGGTCACCGTCGATCTCGCACAGATCTCTCAACATATCCTTAACGCGCCGGGGGCTTTCGAAGATCACCACCGTCGCGTCCAGCCTTGCCTGCCGTTCCAGCCAGCGCCGCCGCGCGCCCTTCTGCGACGGCGCGAAGCCCGCGAAGAGGAAGCGGTCCGTCGGCAGCCCCGCCACCGTCAGCGCCGCCAGCAAGGCCGAGGCGCCGGGGACCGCATGGACCCGCCCGCCTGCCCCGGCCACGTCGCGCGACAGCCGGAACCCCGGATCGGCCACCAGCGGCGTGCCCGCGTCCGAGCAATAGGCCACCGACTGCCCCCCGGCGATCGCCGCAAGGATCGCGGGGCGGGCGCGGTCGGCATTGTGGTCGTGATAGGCAAGGATGCGCCGCCCGCGCAGCGGAACCCCGTGAATCGACATCAGGTGGCGCAGGGTGCGGGTGTCCTCGGCCGCCAGCAGGTCGGCGGCGTTCAGCACATCGAGCGCCCGCAGGGTGATGTCCCGCGCAGCCCCGATGGGCGTCGCGACAAGGTAAAGCCCCGGATCAAGCCGGGCGGCGAGGACCGAGGCCGCAAGTGCGCGCGCAGGCTCGGCCCCGGGGGGGGCCGCCTCGTGGCGGCCGGATCGTTCGTCTTCGCGCATCAACGGCCTTTCGTCGGTCGGGGCGTCAGGTTGCCACGCCGCGCCGTCTGTGGCTACCCTTCCGCCCGAACCGGCACCCCAGAACGAGGGAATCACGATGGTCTCAATCCCCCTTCGGCTCGACCCGGCGTCCTGGCGCCGCCCCTTGATGCGCCTGGCGGCGCTGGTCTCGGCACTGGCGCTGGCGGCCTGCGAACCCCCCCAGCAGCAGGCGAGCGGCCCGCAGACGGGGCCGGTCATCGACCCGTCGCAGCCGGTGCAGGTCGCGCTGCTGGTGCCGGGCGGCTCGGGCGATCCGAACTACGACTACATGGCGCGGTCGATGGCGAATGCGGCGCGGATGGCGGTGGCCGACGCGCAGGGCGCCCGCATTGACCTGCGGGTGTATGAAAGCGGCGATGACGCGGCCCGCGCGGTGCAGGAAGCGAACCGCGCGGTCGGCGAAGGCGCCAAGGTCATCGTCGGCCCGCTGCACGCGGAATCGGCCAATGCAGTCGGCAATGCGGTGCGCGGGCGGGTGAACGTCCTGTCATTCTCGAACAACGCCGACATCGCCGGCGGCAACCTGTTCGTGCTGGGCAACACCTTCGCCAACACCGCAAACCGGCTGGTGTCCTATGGCGTGGACCGGGGCCTCAGCCGCTTCCTCATCGTCCACGAGACGGATGTCGCAGGCCAGATCGGCGGCAATGCCATCGAGGGCGCCATCGCCCGCAACCGCGCGACCACCGTCGGCAAGACCGGCCACGGGCCGACGCGGGCCGAGATGGACCGCATCGCCCCTACCATCGCCCGGGCGGCGGCCGCCAACCAGGCGCAGGCGATCTTTCTGACCGGCAACAACGTGGCCGTCCTGCCCGAGATCACCGGCGCGCTGGCGGATGTGGGCCTCAGCGGGCAGTCGATCCAGTTGATGGGCCTGACCCGCTGGGACGTGCCCGGCGACCGCGCCCGCCTGCCGCAGTTGCAGAACGGCTGGTTCGCGGTCCCCGACCTGCCTCGCATCGCCGAGTTCAACGCCCGCTACCGCGCCGCCTTCGGCGAGCAGCCGCATGAATTCGCGACGCTGGCCTATGACGGGGTTTCGGCCATCGCGGCGCAGGTCCGCGCCGGGCGGCGCGATGCCGTGACCACCGCCGGGCTGACCCGCGGCAGCGGATTCGCCGGCATCCAGGGCGCCTTCCGCCTGCTGCCCGACGGCGGCAACCAGCGCCAGCTTGCGGTCGCCACCCTGCGGAACGGGCAGCTTGTCATCATCGACCCGCCCAGCCGCAGCTTCCGCGGCGCCGGTTTCTGATCTTGATCCGATCCGCAGAGGACGGCGCCGCCGTTCAGCCGATCCAGAGCGCCCCGGCCCTGCCCGGGGCGCATCCGTTGTTCGACAGCGAATCCGCGATCATCGGGCTGGACGCCGCGCTGCAGGGGTTGACCGACCCGCGCGAGATCCGTGCCCGCACCGTGGCGCTGCTGTCCACCGCCCGCGCCGAGGCGATGGCCGACATCGTCGCGGGCCTTGCCAGCCACCCCCGCAAGGGGCGAGAGACGGTCCGCGCCATCGCGCAGCTGACCGATGCCACCGTCCGCGCCATCCACCATGTCGCCACCGTGCGCCTGCATCCGAACCTCGCGCCGACCGAGGGCGAGCGGCTGGCGGTGCTGGCCGTCGGCGGCTATGGGCGTGGCGAGATGGCGCCCCATTCCGACGTGGACCTGCTGTTCCTGCTGCCCTGGAAACCCACCGGCTGGATCGAAAGCGTCATCGAATCGATGCTCTACATGCTGTGGGATCTCAAGCTGAAGGTCGGGCAGGCCACGCGGTCCATCGACGAATGCATCCGGCTGGCCGAGGCCGACATGACCATCCGCACCAGCCTGCTGGAACACCGGCTGGTCTGCGGCGACGCCCTGCTGGGGCAGACCCTGCGCGAACGCCTGTGGCCGGAACTCTTCGAGCGCACGGTGCCCCAGTTCATCGAGGCCAAGCTGGAGGAGCGGAAGGAGCGCCACCGCCGGCAGGGCGGCCGACGCTATGTGCTGGAACCCAACGTCAAGGAAGGCAAGGGCGGGCTGCGCGACCTGCAGACGCTTTACTGGATCGCCAAATACATCCACCAAGTGGACCGCGCGATCGAGCTGGTGGACGCCGGCCATTTCACCCGCGCCGAGCACACGACCTTCTGGGCGGCCGAGGATTTCCTGTGGGCCGTCCGCTGCCACATGCATCTGGTCGCCGGCCGCGCAGTCGAAAAGCTCAGCTTCGACATGCAGGTCGAAGTGGCGGGCCGCATGGGCTACCGCGACGCGGGCGGGCGGCGGGGGGTCGAGATCTTCATGCAGGATTATTTCCGTCAGGCCACCCGCGTGGGCGAGTTGACCCGCGTCTTCCTGACCGGGCTGGAACAGCGCCACCTGTATCGCGCAACCCTTCTGGAACGGTTCCGCAAGCCAAGGGTCGCCGCAGGCTTCAGGGTGGAAACCGGGCGCCTTGCCATCGCCGATCCTGACAGCTTCTTCGCCGATCCCCTGAACATCCTGCGCGTCTTCGAGGAAGCCCTGCGCAGCGGCATCCTGATCCACCCCGAGGCGATGCGGCTGGTGGCGCAGAACCTTTACCGCATCGACGAGCCCATGCGCGCCGACCCCGAGGCCGCGCGCATCTTCCTCGACCTGCTGCTGAAGCACGGCAACCCGGAACGCGCCCTGCGCCGGATGAACGAACTGGGCGTGCTGGGCGCCTATATTCCCGAATTCGAGCGCATCGTCGCGATGATGCAGTTCAACGTCTATCACCACTACACGGTGGACGAGCACCTGATCCAATGCGTGGCGGCGCTGGCGCAGATCGAGCGGGGCGAACTGGTCGAGGACCTGCCCATCGTCAGCGCCGTCATGGCCGAGGGCAAGCTGGACCGGACGGTGATCTACCTCGCCACCCTGCTGCACGACATCGGCAAGGGACGCCCCGAGGATCACTCGATCATCGGGGCGCAGATCGCCCGGCGGGTGTGCCAGCGCCTGGGGCTGGACCCCGCGCGGATCGAACTGGTCGAATGGCTGATCCGCAACCACCTGCTCATGTCGGACGTGGCGCAGAAGCGCGACATCTCGGACCCGCGCACGCTGCGCGATTTCGCCAAAGCGGTGCGCTCGCGCCAGAGGCTGGACCTGCTGGCGGTGCTGACCGTCTGCGACATCCGGGGCGTGGGGCCGACCACCTGGAACAACTGGAAGGCCGAGCTTCTGCGCAAGCTGCACCGGCTGACGGCGGACGTGCTGGAAAACGGGCTTGAGGATGTCAACCGCGAGCAGCGCGTGGACGAGGCGCGCCGCAGCCTGCGCCACCTGCTGACCGCCCAAGGCTGGGCGCCCGCCGACATCCGCGCCGAGGTCAGGCGGCATTACGACAGCTACTGGCAGGGGCTGCCCACGGACACGCAGCAGGTCTTCGCCCGGCTGCTGAAAGGCATCTCGGCCGACGAGATCCGCATGGACCTGGACCCCGACCTGCGGCGGGACGCGACGCGGGCGGCCTTTGTCATGGCGGACCATCCAGGGCTGTTCTCGCGTCTGGCAGGGGCGCTGGCGCTGGTCGGCGCCAACGTGGTGGACGCGCGGACCTATACCACGCGCGACGGCTATGCGACCGCCGTGTTCTGGGTGCAGGATGCCGAAGGGCGGCCCTATGCGTCCGACCGCCTGCCCCAGCTCAAGCGCATGATCTTCCGCACGCTGGCCGGAGAGGTCGTGCCCCGCGACGCCCTGACCGAGCGCGACAAGCCGAAAAAGCGCGACCGCGCCTTCCGCTTCCCGACCCATGTCACCTTCGACAACGAGGGGTCCGAGATCCACACGATCATCCAGGTGGACACCCGCGACCGGCCCGGGCTGCTTTACGACCTGACGCGGACGCTGGCCGCGAACCACATCCAGATCGTCAGCGCCGTGATCGCCACCTACGGCGCGCAGGTGGTGGACAGCTTCTACGTCAAGGACGCCTTCGGGCTGAAGCTGACCCAGCCCGCGAAACGAGAGGCCCTTGAACGCAGGTTGCATCAGGCGATACGCGAAGGCGCGGAACGAGCGGAGGCCTGAATTCATGCGTGGCGGACTGGTGCGGGGGTTCATCTCCGTGGGCCTCTGGACCTTCATGTCCCGGCTGACGGGTTTTGTGCGCGACATCCTGATGGCCGCCTGGCTGGGCACCGGCGCCCAGGCTGAGGCCTTTCTGGTGGCCCTGTCGCTGCCCAACATGTTCCGCCGCTTCTTCGCGGAAGGGGCCTTCAACACCGCCTTCGTGCCGATGTTTTCCAAGAAGCTGGAATCGGGCGAGGACCCCCGGCGCTTCGCCGCCGACGCCTTTGCCGGGCTGGGCTTCGTGGTCGCGGTGTTCTCGGCGCTCGCGATGATCCTGATGCCGGGGCTGGTCTGGCTGATGGCGGCGGGCTTCGCGGGCGATGAACGCTTCGGCCTTGCGGTGGAATACGGGCGGATCACATTTCCCTATATCCTGCTGATCTCGCTGGCCTCGATGATCTCGGGCGTGCTGAACGCCCATGGCCGTTTCGGGGTCGCGGCCGCCGCACCCGTGCTGCTGAACCTGCTGTTCATCCTGGCCATGCTGCTGGGGCGCTGGCAGGGATGGGATCTGGGGCTGACGCTTTCCTGGGCGACGCCGCTCACCGGGGTGGCGCAACTGGCGCTGGTCTGGTGGGACGCTTCGCGCACCGGCTGGCGCTTTGTGCCCGGCAGGCCGAGGCTGACCCCCGACATGCGCCGGCTTCTGTCGATCGCGCTGCCGGCGATCTTCGCGGGCGGCGTCGTGCAGGTGAACCTGCTGGTGGGGCGGCAGGTCGGGTCCTTCTTCGAGGGCGCGATCGGCTGGCTCAGCTATTCCGACCGGCTGTATCAACTGCCGCTGGGCGTGGTCGGGGCGGCGGTGGCGGTGGTGCTGCTGCCGGAACTGTCCCGCCGCCTGCGGGCGGGCGACGAGACGGGCGGCCAGTCGGCCCTGTCGCGGGCGACCGAGTTCGGGATGTTCCTGACCCTGCCCGCCGCCTTCGCCATCGCCGTGATCGCGGTGCCCATGGTGGCAACGCTGTTCGAGCGCGGCGCCTTCGACGCCCATGACACGGCAATGACCGCGCGGGCGCTGGTCGTCTATGCCTTGGGCCTGCCCGCCTTCGTCCTGCAGAAGATCCTGCAGCCCCTATATTTCGCGCGCGAGGATACGCGGACACCCTTCCGCTATGCGGTTCATTCGATGATCGTGAACGCGGTTGTCGCGGTGGGGCTGATGCCGCTGATCGGCTTCGTGGCGGCCGCGCTGGGCACGACCGTGGCCGCCTGGGTCATGGTCGGACAGCTCTGGTGGGGCACGCGCGGCATGGGCCTTTCGGCGCGGCTGGACCAGCGGCTGCGCGCCCGGCTGCCGCGGATCATCCTGTCCTCGGCGTTGATGGCGGCAGGGCTGTGGGTGGTGCGAGGGTGGCTGGCGCAGGACGGCGAGGGCGACATACCCGACCTCGCCATCCTCGTTTTCGGGGGTGCTGCGGGTTATTTCGCGCTGAGCTTCCTGACCGGCGCAATCAGCCCGGCCGAGTTGCGCGCCAATGTCCGGCGGCGGCGCTGAGGATCAGTGTCGGGCCGGGGTTCTGCCCCATCGTCGTATAAGACGATCCCAAGATAGCCGGACGAAGAAGAACCAGCGCGAACAATCTCCGCAAGTTCTTCTTCGTCGAAATATCCCACGGGGGCGCGGGGGTGTGAAACCCCCGCTGGCGACGGTGCAGCCGCAGCAGCGCGACATGATCTACCGCTGGCGGATGCGCCGACGCACTCGCCCCACGCCGCCAGGGATCAGCACAAAGGACAGCCCGAAGCCGATCACGAAGCCCGAGACCTCGGCGATCCAGTTCTTGCCCGCGCCGCCAAAGGCGATGCCGAACACAAGCTGGAACAGCAACAGCACCCCGATCAGGGTGAAGGCGCGAAGCTGGTTGGCGTTCTCCTGACCCAGCCGGGTCCACAAAAGGAAGGTGAAGGCGCCGAGCAGTCCGTAGACCGGCGCATAGCCCCCCACCAGGGGGTCGAAGCGGAACAGCGGCAGCATCCCCGCGGCAACCGAATAGACCGCCGCGCCGCCGATGGCCGAGGCGAAGAACAGCGCCAGCACCGCCCAAGGCCGGAACGACCGCGCCACCATGTTGCCCAGCGCCAGCAGGAACACCACGACGAAGATCGCGTGGGTCAGAGAGTAATGGACGAAGGGATAGGTGAGCAGCCGGTAAAGCTCGGCCCCCGCGACCGAGGAGCGGCCGAAGGCGCGGACCAGGAACTCGGGGGCGAAGGCGGTCTGCTCGACCATGATCTGGCGCGCGGCCTGGCCGGCGTTGACGCCGCCCGCAAGGAAGCCCAGGCGGCCAAGCCCGAAATACGCCTCGGCGGCGGCGATGGGGGCCACCAGCATCCACAGCACGGCGGGCAGGCTGTTCACCGGGCTTTCGTTCATTCCGACGCGCATCGCGGTCCTTTCCGGCGCGGTTGCGCCTGTCAGGGGCAAGGGGTATCCCGACGCCGACGGATTTTCCAGCAGGCAGCAGCATGGCACGCGTTCACACTCCGCGCATCTTCTCGGGCATCCAGCCGTCGGGCGGTCTGACGCTGGGCAACTACCTCGGCGCCCTGCGCCGCTTTGCCGAAAAGCAGGGGCAGGTCGAGACGATCTACTGCCTCGTGGACCTGCACGCGATCACCGTCTGGCAGGAGCCCGAGCGGCTGCGCCAGCAGACGCGCGAGGCGGCGGCGGCCTTCCTTGCCGCGGGGATCGACCCGGCGCAGTCGGTGCTGTTCGTGCAAAGCCATGTCCCCGCCCATGCCGAGCTTGGCTGGATGCTGTCCTGCGTGGCCCGCTTGGGCTGGATGAACCGCATGACCCAGTTCAAGGACAAGGCGGGCAAGAACGCCGAGGCCGTCAGCCTTGGCCTTTATGCCTATCCCGCGCTGATGGCGGCGGACATCCTTGCCTATCACGCGACCCATGTGCCGGTGGGCGAGGACCAGAAGCAGCACGTGGAACTGACCCGCGACATCGCGGCCAAGTTCAACCACGACTACGGCACTGATTTCTTTCCCGCACCCGAGCCGGTGATCGAGGGCGCTGCGACCCGCGTCATGTCCCTGCGCGACGGGACGAAGAAGATGTCCAAGTCCGACCCCTCGGACGCCAGCCGCATCAACCTGACCGACGACGCCGACGCCATCGCCCAGAAGATCCGCAAGGCCCGCACCGATGCCGAGCCGCTGCCCGGCGCGATGGAGGGGCTGAAGGACCGGCCCGAGGCGCGGAACCTCGTCAACATCCACGCCGCCCTGTCGGACGAGACGCCCGACGCGGTGCTGGCACGCTTCGAGGGCCAAGGCTTCGGCGCCTTTAAGCCGGCGCTGGCCGACCTTGCGGTGTCGGTGCTGGCGCCGATCACCCGGCGGATGAACCAGTTGATGGGCGATCCTTCCGAGATCGACCGCATCCTGCTGGAAGGGGCCGAAAGGGCAAATGCCATCGCCTCGCCCATCGTGGCGGAAGCGCGCGAGATCATGGGAATGATCCGCGGGGCGCGCTGAGGCCGGGGCTGCCGCCCCCGCTGCGTTCCGCAGCTCCCCCGCGGATATTTGAGCGAAGAAGAACGGGCAGCCAAGCGCCCTGCAGCGTCAGGCGGGCGACCCGCCATCCTGCGTCGAAGGCGCGGGCGGGTTGGCCATGATCTCGAAGACGCGCTCGGGTGGACGGCAGAGGCGGGTGCCGAGCGATGTCCGCACGAAGGGACGTTCCAGCAGGATCGGATGCGCCACGATCGAATCGAGAAGCTGGTCGTCGGTCAGTTCGGGATCGCCCAGGCCGAGGTCGTGATAGGGGGTGTTGCGCTGCCGCAGCCCCTGCCGGACCGTCAGCCCGGCGTTGGCTGTCCATTGCCGGATCGTCTCGCGGTCGGGCGGGGTCTTGAGATATTCGATCACCTCGGGATCGTCGCCGCTTTCGCGCAGCGCGGCCAGCACCTTGCGCGAGGTCGAACAGTTCGGGTTGTGCCAGATCACCGTCATGTCTTCAGCCTGCCCTGACTGTCAGAACAGCGCAAGCTGGTCGCCGGGGCGCGGCGGCGGGGCGAAGCGGCTGGCGTCCAGCGGCGGGCTTTCGCCGTCATAGCCCAGGCGCCTGCGGGCAAGGCGGAAACGCTGGTGCATCAGGTCGGCCTCGGGTCCTTGGCCGCGCATCCGGTGGCCGAAGCGGGGATCGTTGTCGCGCCCGCCGCGCATGGCCCGGATGCGGGACATGACATGGGCGGCGCGCCCCGGATGGTGGCGGTCCAGCCAGTCGCGGAACAGGGGCGCGACCTCGTGCGGCAGGCGGATCGGGATCATGCTGGCGGTGGCCGCACCCGCAGCCCGCGCGGCGGCAAGGAGCGATTCGATCTCGTGATCCGTCAGGGCGGGGATCATCGGCGCCAGCATCACCCGCACCCGCACGCCCGCCTCCGCCAGCGCCCGGATCATCTTCAGGCGCGTTGCGGGGGCAGGCGCGCGCGGCTCCATCAAACGGGCAAGCGCGGGGTCGAGTGTGGTCAGCGAGACGCCCACGAAGACCTGCCCCCGCGCCGCCATCGCCCCGATCAGGTCAAGGTCGCGCAGGATGGTACG
This sequence comes from Paracoccus sp. MC1854, assembly GCF_014164635.1. Classification (NCBI taxonomy): domain Bacteria; kingdom Pseudomonadati; phylum Pseudomonadota; class Alphaproteobacteria; order Rhodobacterales; family Paracoccaceae; genus Paracoccus; species Paracoccus sp. MC1854. Next base: position 37,190 of record NZ_JACJFU010000002.1, read on the forward strand.
CCCGCGCGTTACGATGCTGAGCGGGTGGTTCCAGTCGTGCAGCACCTGCAGGCAGCCGCGCATGATCCCCAGGCCCGCCTCCGCCGGCTGATAGGGGTCGGTGTTGGTACCGAAGGCGATGGGGGCCACGGCATAGCCGGGCCGGGCGATCTCGGCTTCCAGCAGCCTCGGCGCGTCCGGCTTGGCGATGATGCGGGTTTCGAAATCGAGGCCCGGCGACAGACCCAGCCAGGCGTGACTGGGCCGGGCGAAGCAGTAGATGCAGCCATGCTCGCAGCCCCGGTACGGGTTCACCGAACGGTCGAAGGGCACGTCTGGCGAATCGTTGCGGGTGATGATCCGGCGCGGCACCTCGGTCGTGACCTCGGTCCGCAGCAGGTTTTCGTCAGAGGTCGTGTTCCAGCCGTCATCCTCGTGCACAAGCCGGTACGGCTCGAACCGGGCGGCGGGGCGATGCGCGGCGCCACGGGCCTTGAGGATCTCGTCCGGGTTGCGGGGCGGCAGCATGGGCGAAGATTGGAACACAACAGGAACATTGGCAAGCCCGCGCATGGGAACAATTCGCGCCATTCGCGGCTTTCCATTTCAGGCAGCGCGCCACATATTCAGGCCGTGAAGGAGAAAGCGATGCCCCTGCCCCATTTCCTGATGCTGGTCCTGGCCGTGATCGTGGCGGCGGGCGTCACGCTGGTCGTGGCCGTGTCGCTGGGGATTCCTCTGCCGGTGCTGGCGCTTGGCACGGTGATCGCGGCGGCGGTCGCGCATCTGTCGGCGCGCATCGGCAACGGGCCGCGCCATACGCCGGACGCCTGAGCTTCAGCTTTCCAGCTCGGCGTCCCAGTAAAGATAGTCCATCCAACTGACATGCAGGTGGTTCGGCGGAAAGCGCCGGCCCATGGCGTGCATTTCCTCGGAGGTAGGGCGGCGGGGCGCACGGGCCAGCCGCAGGCCCGAGGCGCGCAGGCTCTTGTTCGCCTTTCGCAGGTTGCAGGGCGAACAGGCGGCGACGACGTTTTCCCAGCTTGTCACGCCGCCGCGCGACCGGGGCACCACGTGGTCGAAGGTCAGGTCGCCTCTGGACCCGCAATATTGGCAACAGAAACTGTCCCGCATGAAAAGATTGAAGCGCGTGAATGCCACGCGCTTCCTGGGTCTGACATAATCCCTCAGCACCACGACCGAGGGGATGCGTATCGCTTCCCTCTGGCTTCGCACGACCTCCTCGTATTCGGCGAGGATGGTGACGCGGTCCAGGAACACCGCCTTGATGGTTTCCTGCCAGGGCCACAGCGACAGGGGATAGTAGCTGAGGGGCCGGTAGTCCGCGTTCAGGACCAGCGCCGGGTTGCGCCGCAATGACGCAGGGTCGCGCACGAACTGGGTGCGGAAGTCAGTCTCGACATGTGGGTCGTCAAGCATCCGGGTGTCCCCGCCATCACGCCTCAGGACTCGCCGCCGACTATATTGGGCGGCGCGACCATGACAAGGCTCTACATGTGGCGGGGTATCGGGGATGCGCGTAAATGCGGCATGACGGCAAGGCGACGGTTCAGCGACGCCGCGGATTTCACTTCGCGCCCAGTACCTTGCGGATAAAGCTCAGCGCCGCGCCAAGGCCATCGGGCGAGATGCCATGGCCGGTGCCAGGCATCACATGGGTGGCAATGTCGAAGCCGGCCCCCGCCAGCGCCCGTTCCGCCAGCCCCATGTCGGCAAAGGGCACCATCGGATCCTGGTCGCCGTGCAGCAGCAGGACCGGGGGGCGAACCCTTGCCTCGCCCACCAGTTCCGGCGCCAGAAGCCGGCCCGAGAAGCCGACGATCCCCGCCACGGCCTTGTCCCGGCGCGGCAGGACATGCAGCGCCATCATCGTCCCCTGCGAGAAGCCGACGACCACCATGCGGTCGGCCTGCAGCCCCTCACGCGCCAGCACGTTGTCAAGGAAGGCGTTCACATCGTCTATGGACTTCTCCATCGAGGCGCGGGCCTGCGCCTCGGTCGAGCCGTCCAGCCAAGGAATCGGAAACCACTGGAAGCCGAAGGGATTGTTGACGCAGGGCTCGGAGGCGTTCGGGGCATAGAAGACGGTGTCGGGCAGGTAGCGGCCCAATGGCTCGGCCAGACCCAGCAGGTCGGCGCCATCCGCGCCGTAGCCGTGCAGGAAGACGATGACGGAACCGGCTTTCTCAGGCCCCCGGCGATCCGATTGCAACTCGCGCGTCATGTCACCCCCTCGCGTCCCTTGGCGTGGTGGTAATAGGCCCAGAGCCCGCGCGCGGCAACCGCGCGCCACGGTGCCCAGGGCCGCGCGAGTTCGGCCAGCGCCTTGCCACGCGGGCGTTCCGGCAGCCCATACATGATCCGCGCCGATTCCTGCAACGCAAGGTCGTCGGGGGCAAAGGCATCGGCGCGGCCGAGGGCGAAGATCAGATACATCTCGGCCGTCCAGCGGCCGATGCCGGGCAGCGCGGTCAGGGTGGCGCTGACCTCCTCGTCGGGCATCTGCCGCAGGGCGGCGAAGTCGATATCGGCCCCGGTCAGCGCCCGCAGGTAGCGGACCTTCTGGCCCGACAGCCCGCAGGCGCGCAGGGCCGCGTCCTCGGCCGCCGCGATGGCATCCGGCCGATCCAGCCCCGCCGCAGCCAGCCGGGCCGAGATGGAGGCAGCCGCCGCGACCGAGATCTGCTGCGAGACGATGGCCGACATGAGCGCGCCGAAGCCGTCCTCGCGCCGGCGCAGCGGCAGGGGACCAAGCTCGGGCAGGACACGCGCCCAGACGGGGCAGACCGCCGCCAGATGCGCCGCGCCCTCGGCGATGTCGCCCTCGGCCTCGATCAGGCGCAGGCTCACTTGCGGCCCTGCTCGATGGTGCTGGCCCAGGCGCGGGCGGATTCCATCAGCCGCGTCTCGAAGGCGGTCGAGATGTGGTTGCGCAGCGCGTTTTCCGCCGCGTCCCCGTCGCCCGAGGCGATGGCCTCGACGATCTCGCGATGCTCGGTCAGCGACCGCTGGCCCCGCCCTTCGGCGGCCAGCGAGGTCCGCGCCATCAGCGCCATGGTCCGGTGCACGATGTCGAGTTGCTGCACGAGATAGCGGTTGTGGGATGCGAGGTGGATCTGGTGGTGGAAGCGCCGGTTCGCGCGGCTGAGCGCCTGCGGGTCGTCCACGATGCGCAGGTCGTCGTCCACCATCTGGCCCAGCACCCGCACCTCCTCGCGCGTGGCATGGCGGGCGGCAAGGCGGGCCGCCAGCGCCTCAAGCTCGGTGCGGACGGTGTAAAGCTCGGCCAGCTGGTTGTGGTCCAGCGTCGCCACGATCAGGCTGCGGCCGTCGCGGGTCAGCATCGACTGGGTTTCCAGTCGCTGCAGCGCCTCGCGCACGGGGGTGCGGCTGACGCCGAAGCGTTCGGCCAGTTCCGATTCGACCAGCCGGTCGCCGGGACGGTAGGTGCCGTCGTCGATCGCCGACAGGATCAGGCTGTATGCGTCTTTCATCGGGGCAGAGTTGGACGGGCCTCCCCGCGATTGCAAGGCCGCGCCGCCCGCGCTACCCGTCGCTCATGGATATGCCCCCACGCCCCCTGCGCGACATCGACACGGTGGCCCTGCAAGCGGAGTTTGCGGACGTCGACGCCTGGATCTTCGATCTGGACAACACGCTCTATTCCGCCGACCTGCGGCTGTTCTCGCAGATCGAGGCGCGGATGACGGGTTATGTCCAGCGCCTGCTGGGCGTTGACGCGCCCGAGGCCGACCGGCTGCGCGCCCATTACTGGCGCGAACACGGCACCACGCTGGCGGGCCTCATGGCCCATCACGGCATCGACCCCGAAACCTATCTGGCCGAGGTCCATGACATCGACTTCACCACCCTGACGCCCGAGCCTGCCTTGGCGGAGGCGATCCGGGCGCTGCCGGGGCTGAAGATCATCCATACCAACGCCGATTCCGCCTATGCGGGGCAGGTGCTGGCGCGGCGCGAACTGGCGGTCTTCGACGCGATCCACGGCATCGGAGAGGTCGGCTACCACCCCAAACCCGACCCGCGATCCTTTGCCGCAGTCCTTGAGGCGCACCGCCTCGACCCCGCCCGCTGCGCCATGTTCGAGGACGACCCGCGCAACCTGGAAGTGCCGTTTTCCTTGGGAATGCGGACGGTTCTGGTCGGCGCGGGCCGCCATGGCCCCGACGAGCTGGCCGAGGACCACAGCCACGGCAGCCATATCCTGTGGCACACCCGCGACATCGCGTCCTTCGTCGCCGCGCTTGCCGCGGCCCTTGCGGACGTGGCAGACTCGGGGCCGACCCTGACAACAGCCGAGGCCCGATCATGAGCCGCACCGACACCTCTGCCGACGACGGCATCGCCAGCGCACTCAGCGGCGATGCCGAACTGCAGACCCGGAAGGAACGCATCCTCGCCGCCCGCATCCTTGTCATCCTCGCCATGGTGGTGGTGCTGGTGATCGTGGTGGTGGCGCTGTTCGGCCTGCCCGCGCTGACCATGGTCGCGCTGCTGGCGACGGTGGTCGTCATGGGCCTGCTGATCGCCTACGCGGCCGGGTTCTAGGTCCCTGATGCCGGATCGCGTGGATGTGCTGGTCTCCGGTGGCGGCGTCGCCGGGCTGACGGCGGCGGCGGGTTTCGGCGCCCGCGGCTTCAGCGTCCTCTGCGTGGACCCTGCGCCTCCGGTGACAGAGGAGGGCGGCGCGGGCGCCGACCTGCGGACCACGGCCTTCCTTCAGCCCTCGGTCGATCTGCTGGCCCGGATCGGGCTGTGGGACCGGCTTGCGCCCCATGCAACGCCCCTGCAGGTCATGCGGATCGTCGATGCGGGCGGGGCCGGGCCGGTGGCGCGGCTGACGCGTGCCTTCGACGCCTCGGAAATCTCGGACAAGCCCTTCGGCTACAACCTGCCCAACTGGCTGCTGCGGCGCGAAATATCGGCCCGTCTGGCGGAACTGCCGAATGTCGAGTTCCGCCCCGGCACCGGCACCGCCGGCCTGACCGTCCGCGACGACGCAGCACTTGTGGACCTGTCGGACGGCGGCCGCATCCGTGCCCAGCTGGTCGTGGCGGCGGACGGGCGCAACTCGCCCGTGCGCGAGGCTCTGGGGATCGGCACCCGCACCATCCGCTATGGTCAGAAGGCGCTGGCCTTCGCCGTCACCCACGAGATCCCGCACGGGAACGTCTCGACCGAGATCCACCGCTGGGGCGGCCCCTTCACGCTGGTCCCCCTGCCGGACCGTGAGGGCAAGCCGTCCTCGGCGGTCGTCTGGCTGGAACGCGGGGCCGAGATCGCCCGCCTGCGCGCGCTGCCCCGCGAGGCTTTCGAGGTCGAACTGAACGCCCGTTCCGCCGGCATCCTCGGGCACCTGACCCAAGCCACAGGCCTGACCGAATGGCCGATCATCAGCCAGATCGCCGACCGCTACACTGGTCCCCGCACGGCGCTCATCGCCGAGGCCGCCCATGTCGTCCCGCCCATCGGCGCGCAAGGGCTGAACATGAGCCTCGCGGACCTCTCGGCGCTGCTGGACCTGATGGGCACCGATCCCGGCGATGCAACGGCGCTGGAACGTTACGCCCGCGCCCGCCGCCCCGAGGCGCTGGTCCGCCTGATGGGCATCGACGCGCTGAACCGCGCCAGCATGTTGACGCCGCGCCCCCTGCGCGACCTGCGGGCGATGGCGCTGGGGGGGCTTTACGCGCTCGCCCCCGTGCGGCGGACAATGATGCGCGCCGGGCTGGGGATGCGCTGAGCGGCTGATCCCGCCCGGCGGAAAGCCCCGGTTTTCCCGAGATTGCGCGGGCCGGCGTTCTGGACACCCAAAGATGCGCGGTGTAGGCCCTTGCGCGAAACATCGGGAACCACGAGGGCAGAAAAGATGCGCGTGTATTATGATCGCGATTGCGACGTCAATCTGATCAAGGACAAGAAGATCGCGATCCTCGGCTATGGCAGCCAGGGCCACGCGCATGCGCTGAACCTGCGCGATTCCGGCGCGAAGAACCTCGTCGTCGCGCTGCGCGAGGGCTCGCCGTCGGCGGCCAAGGCCGAAGGCGAGGGCCTGAAGGTCATGGGCATCGCCGAGGCCGCCGCCTGGGCCGACCTCATCATGTTCACCATGCCCGACGAACTGCAGGCCGAGACCTACAGGAAGTATGTCCACGACAACCTGCGCGACGGCGCGGCGATCGCCTTTGCCCACGGCCTGAACGTCCATTTCGGCCTGATCGAGCCGAAAAAGGGCGTCGATGTCATCATGATGGCGCCGAAAGGCCCCGGCCACACCGTGCGCGGCGAATATGTCAAGGGCGGCGGCGTGCCCTGCCTTGTCGCGGTCCACAACGACGCTTCCGGCAAGGCGCTGGACCTCGGGCTGTCCTACTGCTCGGCCATCGGTGGCGGCCGTTCCGGCATCATCGAGACCGACTTCCGCGAGGAATGCGAGACCGACCTGTTCGGCGAGCAGGCGGTCCTGTGCGGCGGTCTGGTGGAACTGATCCGCATGGGCTTCGAAACGCTGGTCGAGGCGGGCTACGAGCCCGAGATGGCCTATTTCGAATGCCTGCACGAGGTGAAGCTGATCGTGGACCTGATCTACGAAGGCGGCATCGCCAACATGAACTACTCGATCTCGAACACCGCCGAATATGGCGAGTATGTCTCGGGTCCGCGCATCCTGCCTTATGACGAGACGAAGGCCCGGATGAAGGAAGTCCTGCGCGACATCCAGACCGGCAAGTTCGTCCGCGACTTCATGCAGGAGAACGCCGTCGGCCAGCCGTCCTTCAAGGCGACCCGCCGCATCAACGACGAGCACCAGATCGAGCAGGTCGGCGCGAAGCTGCGCGAGATGATGCCCTGGATCTCCAAGGGCAAGATGGTGGACCGCGCGCGGAACTGATCGCGCTTGCGGCGCGGTTGCGCCGGGGGCTTCGCGCCCCCGGCCACTGCCGTGGCCTTCCTCGCTGAAAACAGTCCCCCGGACTGTTTTCCGGGCGCTCGGAAGCCCGCGGGATATTTCGACGAAGAAGAACGAGGGGCGCCCTGCTGCAGCGCCCCTTTCCCGTTACAGGTCGTTGTGGCTGTTCAGCAGATCGGCGGCGCGGACGGTGCGGCCGTCCGGCATCCGGCACAGATCGGCGCGCCGCCCGCCTGCGGTCGCGGGGATGACCGTTCCTCCGGTGCCCGCGCAATAAAGCGCCGCCGGGTCCACCAGCGTCGCGGCGGGCTGCCCACCACCTGCCTGCCGAGCGGGCGGAGGGCTGCCGCAGGCGGCCAGCAGCAGAAGGCTCGTCGGCAGGGCAATGGCCAAAGCGGGGGACAGGCATCGGATCATGCGCGGCGCTCCTGTTGCGGAATGGGCAAGGTTCCGCCTACCCTGCCAAGCGCGCGTCGCCGGGGCAACCATGCAGCGCTATTCCTCGGTCACGTCGATCACGCCCTCGACCGCCCGCAGGGCCTGCCGCATCTTCGGCGTCACGGGAACATCCGGCGCAACCTCGACGTCATAGACGGTGTTGCCCTCGCGCACCCGCATCAGCAGGGGACCGCGGCCCTTGGCCGAGACCGCGATCTCAGCCGAAACCGTCCGCAGCCGGTCCAGCACCGCAACGGCCGTGCGCGCATCCGCGACCTCGACCGCCAGCAGGCCCGAGCCTGCGTCGGCCACGGCGTTTTCCAGCGCCTCGACGGAACGCGCGAGCATCTTGACCTGATCGCCCGAGGGTTCCGCGTTGACCGTCAGCAGGACGTTCATGCCGGGTTCCAGAAGCGGACGGTGGGCGTCCAGCACGTCGGAAAACACCGTGGCCTCGTAAAGCCCGGTGGGGTCGGACAGGGTAACAAAGGCATAGCGCGTGCCCTTGGCCGATTTCTTTTCCGCCCGCGCCGCGACCGTGCCCGCGATCTGCGCGACCATGGGCCCGTCTGCGCAGGCAGCCTGCACCTCGGCCAGCGTCATCGCGCCCTTGCGCTTCAGCGCGGGCACATAGTCGTCCAGCGGATGGCCCGAGAGGTAGAAGCCGATGGCTACGCGCTCCTCGGCCAGCTTCTCGGCGGGCATCCAGACGGATGCGAGGGCGGGACGCGGCGGCGGCAGGTCCTCGCCGCCCCCGAACAGCGAGGACTGACTGGACTGCGCGGCCTCCTGCACGGCGGTGGACCATGCCACCAGCGCGTCGAGCGATTTCAGCACCCGCGCGCGGTTCGGGTCGAGTTCATCAAAGGCCCCTGCCCGTGCCAGCATCTCCAAGGCCCGCTTGCCGATCTGGCGCATGGGCACCCGGCGGGCGAAGTCGGTGAGGTCGCGGAAAGGCTGGTCGCCACGCGCGGCCACCAGCGTCCTCATCGCCTCGACGCCCACGTTCTTCAGCGCGCCCAGCGCATAGGAAATGCGGCCATTGTCCACGCTGAAGCGGGGCTGGCTGCGGTTGACGCAAGGCGGGATCACCTCGATCCCCATGCGGTCCACCTCGCGCCGGTAGATCGCCAGCTTGTCGGTCAGGTGGATGTCGCAGTTCATCACCGCGGCCATGAATTCGACCGGGTGATTCGCCTTCAGCCATGCCGTCTGGTAGCTGACCACCGCATAGGCCGCCGCGTGGGACTTGTTGAAGCCGTAGTTGGCGAATTTTTCCAGCAGGTCGAAGACCTCGCCTGCCTTCTTGTCGTCCACGCCATTGGCCTTGCAGCCCTCGACGAACTTGGGGCGTTCCTTCGCCATTTCCTCGGCGATCTTCTTGCCCATCGCCCGGCGCAGCAGGTCGGCGCCGCCCAGCGAATAGCCCGCCATGACCTGCGCGATCTCCATCACCTGTTCCTGGTAGACGATGATGCCCTGCGTTTCGGCAAGGATATGGTCGATGGTCGGGTGGATGGATTCCAGCGGCCGGACCTTGTTCTTCACGTCGCAATAGACCGGGATGTTCTCCATCGGCCCCGGACGATACAGCGCGACCAGCGCCACGATGTCCTCGATGCAGGTCGGACGCATCCGCCGCAGCGCGTCCATCATCCCCGAGCTTTCGACCTGGAACACCGCGACCGTGCGGGCACTGGCGAACAGGCGATAGGTTGCCTCGTCGTCCAACGGGATCAGGTTTATCTCGTCCACTGCCCCTGCAGGCGGGTCGTAAAGCTGGCGGCCGTCGGCGGCGATATGCAGGTGTCGCCCGCCCGCGCGGATCAGGTCCACGGCGTTCTGGATCACCGTCAGGGTCTTGAGGCCGAGGAAGTCGAACTTCACCAGCCCGGCCTGTTCCACCCATTTCATGTTGTATTGCGTGGCCGGCATGTCCGAGGCCGGGTCGCGGTAAAGCGGCACCAGTTGGTCCAGCGGCCGATCCCCGATCACCACGCCCGCCGCGTGGGTGGATGCGTTGCGGTAAAGCCCCTCGACCTGAGCCGCATAATCGAGCATCCGGGCCACGTTTTCCTCGGCGTCGCGGGCTTCGCGCAGGCGGGGTTCGTCGGCCAGTGCCTTGGTAATCGAGACGGGCTTCACGCCTTCGACCGGGATCATCTTCGACAACCGGTCGCGCTGCGGGAAGCCCATGCCCAGCACCCGGCCCACGTCATGGACGGCGGCCTTGGACAGCAGCGCGCCGAAGGTGATGATCTGGCCCACCTTCTCGCGCCCGTATTTCTGGCAGACGTAGTCGATGACCTCCTCGCGCCGGTCCATGCAGAAGTCGATGTCGAAGTCGGGCATCGAGACGCGTTCCGGGTTCAGGAATCGCTCGAACAGCAGCGAATAGCGCAGCGGGTCGAGGTCGGTGATCGTCAGCGCATAGGCCACGAGGCTGCCAGCACCCGAGCCCCGGCCCGGCCCTACCGGGATGCCGTTCTGCTTGGCCCATTTGATGAAGTCGGCCACGATCAGGAAGTAGCCGGGAAAACCCATCTGCTCGATGATCCCCAACTCGAAGTCGAGCCGGGCATTGTAGTCCTCGACGCTGACCGCATGGGGGATGACGGCGAGGCGCGCGGCAAGCCCCTCGCGGGCCTGGCGACGCAGTTCCTCGACCTCGTCATCGGCGAAGCGGGGCAGGATCGGCTTGTGCTTGCTGACGGCAAAGGCGCAGCGCTGGGCGATCTCGACCGTGTTGGCGGTGGCTTCCGGCAGGTCGGCGAAGAGGACCAGCATGTCCTTCGCCGACTTGAAGTCGTGGTTCGCCGTCAGGCGGCGGCGCGGCGTGGACTGGTCCACCATCGCGCGCTCGCGGATGCAGATCAGCGCGTCATGGGCGCCGAACATTTCGGGTTTCGGGAAATAGACGTCGCTCGTCGCCACCAGCGGCAGGTTCAGCGCATAGGCGAGGTCGATCATCCCGCCCTCGCTGGCGATCTCGGCGGGCATCAACTGGCCATTGTCCTGCATATGGCGCTGCAGTTCCACATACAGCCGGTCGCCGAAGATCCCCGCCAAGTCGCGCAGGTGCGATTCGGCATCCGCCATCTTGCCCGCCGCCAGCATCAGCCCCAGAGGCCCGCAGGCACCGCCGGTCAGGCAGATCAGCCCGTCGGCGTGCTTGCCGAGTTCCGCCATCGTCACATGAGGAAACTCGCGCGGCGGCGTCACGTAAAGGCAGGTGGAGAGCGCCATCAGGTTCATCCAGCCTTGGCTGTTCTGCACCAGCAGCACCACGGGGCCGCACATCGGGCCTGCGTCCAGCGTCATCTGGCAGCCGACGATAGGCTGCACGCCCTCGTCCATGGCACGCACGGAAAACTCCAGCGCCGCGAACAGCGCGTTGGTGTCGGTCAGCGCGACGGCGGGCATCCCCTGCTTGGCCGCAAGGCCCGGCAGCTTCTTGACGGGGATCGCGCCTTCCAGAAGCGAGTGTTCCGAATGGCAGCGCAGGTGGATGAATCGGGGCTGGTCTTGGGGCATGCCGACGAACTAACGAAGTCGGCGCCACGCCGAAAGGCCCAAGAACTTTATAGCCTCAACTACAATCTCGACAACGATAGTCTTGAAGAGTTCAGTAAGCATATCGCGGATCATGGCTCGCCTCAGAAGCTGAAGTTTGAGCCGCATCCTGCGGGTCGGTTGTTAACTACTGATATCCTAAGTGTGCGTTGGTGACTAGACACCTTGTGCAGTACTCCCGCACAGAGATTGCCGTCGGGTTCGCGAAGACAGTCTCAAGCCGGGCCGCTATAATCCGCGACCGGAAGGATGATTGTGTGAGCGCCGAAACCGGCTAACGTGCGAAAAAGACAACGGGGATGGCGTGACGCAAGCCGAATTGTTCCGGGCCGATGGCCTGTCGAAATCCTATCCGGGCGTGCGCGCCAATGACGATGTGTCCTTCTCCGTCGCACCGGGGGAAATCCACGCGCTGCTGGGGGAAAACGGCGCGGGCAAGTCCACACTGGTCAAGATGATCTACGGGCTGGTGCGCCCCGATCAAGGGCGGATGGCCTTGGGCGGCCAGCCCCATGCGCCGGCGGACCCTCGGGCCGCGCGGGCGGCGGGCGTGGGCATGGTGTTCCAGCATTTCAGCCTGTTCGACGCGCTGACGGTGGCGGAAAACATTGCGCTGGGGATGGACGCGCCCCCGCCCCGCGCGGACCTGTCGCGCCGCATCACCGAGGTGAGCAGCGCCTATGGCCTGCCGCTGAACCCCGCCCGCCGTATTGCCTCCCTTTCAGCGGGCGAGCGCCAGCGGGTCGAGATCGTGCGCTGCCTTCTGGGCAATCCGCGCCTTCTCATCATGGACGAGCCCACCAGCGTCCTGACCCCGCAGGAGGCGGAAATCCTCTTCGCCACCCTGCGCCAGCTGGCCGCGCAGGGCACCGCGATCCTGTATATCAGCCACAAGCTGGACGAGATCCGCACCCATTGCGACCGCGCCACGATCCTGCGGCAAGGGCGGGTGGTGGGCACCGTGAACCCGCGCGACCATTCCGCCCGCGAACTCGCTGCGATGATGGTCGGGGCCGAGATGCGTCTCGTGGACCGTTCCGGCCGGCAGGCGGGCGAGGTCGTGCTGACGGTCGCCGGGCTGACCTCGGCTGCGGGGCTGGAGGGGACGGAACTGAAGGACGTGGGCTTCCAGGTCCGCGCGGGCGAGATCCTCGGGATCGGCGGCGTCGCCGGCAACGGGCAGGAGGAACTGATCGCCGCGTTGTCCGGCGAAACCACTGGCAAGCCCGGCACCGTGGTGATGGACGGCCGCGACCTTTCAGCGCAAGGCCCCGAGGCGCGCAGGCGGGCGGGCCTGCTCGCCGCGCCCGAGGACCGGCTGGGCCATGCCGCCGTCCCCGAGATGAGCCTGACCGAGAACGCCATCCTGACCGGCGCGACAAGGCAGAGGCTGGAGAAGAACGGCGTCATCGACCACCGCGCCGCCCGCAGCTTTGCCGAAAGGATCATCGCGGCCTTCGATGTCCGCACCCCCGGTCCGGGGACGGCGGCAGGGGCGCTGTCGGGCGGCAACCTGCAGAAATTCGTGATCGGCCGGGAAATCCTGCAGGAGCCCCGCGCGCTGGTCGTGAACCAGCCGACCTGGGGCGTCGATGCGGGCGCGGCCACGGCGATCCGGCAGGCGCTGCTGGACCTCGCCGGCCGGGGTGCTGCGGTCATCGTCATCAGCCAGGACCTCGACGAGCTGCTGGAACTCTCCGACCGCTTCGCCGCGCTGAACAACGGCGTGCTGTCGCCGCCGGTCCCGACCGAGGGGCTGACCCTGGAGCAGGTCGGCCTGATGCTGGGCGGCGCCCACGGGATGGAGGTCGCCCATGTTGCGGCTTGAGCCTCGTCCCAGCGCCCCCTGGTGGCTGGGCATCGCCTCGCCCGTCTTGGCGGTGGTCGCCACGATGATCGCGGGCGGCGCGCTGTTCGCACTGATGGGCTTCGATCCCGTGGCCGCGATCCGCACCATCTTCTGGGACCCGCTGTTCGGGCCGGCCTCGGGCTATTCGCGCCCGCAACTGCTGGTCAAGGCCGGGCCGCTGATCCTGATCGCCTCGGGTCTCGCCATCGGCTTCCGGGCGGGCATCTGGAACATCGGGGCCGAGGGGCAATACATCATCGGCGGCATCTGCGGCGCGGCCGTGGCGCTGGCCGCCTATCCCGCCGAGGGCTTCTGGATCTTCCCCGCAATGGTGCTGGCGGGCGCGGCCGGGGGCTGGGCCTGGGGGATGATCCCGGCCACCCTGCGGAACTGGACAGGCGCCTCGGAAATCCTTGTCTCGCTGATGCTGGTCTATGTGGCGCAGCGGGTCGCGGCGTGGATGGCCTTCGGCCCGATGCGGAACCCCGAGGGCTTCGGGATGCCCGGCTCGCGCAACCTGCAGCAATATCCCGCCGCCTCGAACCCGGAACTGATCGCGGGGACCGGCATCCACTGGGGGGTGTTCGCGGCGGTGGTGGCGGTCGTGGCGACGTGGTTCCTGATGAGCCGCCATATCCGCGGCTTCCGCATCCGCGTGGCGGGCCTTGCCCCCCGCGCCGCGCGCTTCGCGGGCGTCAGGCCCGAGGCATTGGTGGCCTTCTGCCTCGGCCTTTCCGGCGCGCTCGCGGGCATGGCCGGGCTGTTCGAGGCCGCGGGGCCGGGTGGGCAGATCACCGACAGCTTCGGCTCGGGCTACGGCTTCACGGCGATCATCGTGGCCTTTCTGGGCCGCCTGCATCCGCTGGGAATCCTGCTCGCGGGGCTGCTGCTGGCGCTGACCTATATCGGCGGGGAACTGGCGCAGCTTATGCTGTCCCTGCCCGTCGCGACGGTGCAGGTGTTCCAGGGGATGCTGCTGTTCTTCCTGTTGGCCTTCGACACGCTGACCCGATACCGCCTGCGCTGGGGGACCAAGCGATGATCGAATGGACGACCTTCCTGCTGCTTCTCTCCGCCGCGACCCCTATCCTCTTTGCGGCACTGGGAGAGGCCATTGCCGAAGGATCTGGCGTGCTGAACCTCGGCGTCGAGGGGATGATGATCACCGGCGCGCTGGCGGGCTTTGCCGCCGCCCATGCGACCGGCTCGCCCACCGTGGGCTTCGTCGCGGGCGCGCTGGCGGGGGCGGCGATCTCGCTGATCTTTGGGGCGCTGACGCAATACCTGCTGACCAATCAGGTCGCCACCGGCCTTGCCCTGACCATGTTCGGGCTGGGCCTGACGGCGATGTTCGGCAAGCCCTATGAAGGGGTCAAGGCCCCGTCCATGCCCGCAGGCCCCTTCGGCATCAACTGGGTGATCTGGTTCGGCCTGATCCTCGTCCCCGTCATCTGGCTGGTCCTGAACCGCACCCGCCCCGGCCTGATCCTGCGGGGTGTGGGGGAAAACCACGACGCCGCCCATGCGCTCGGCTACAAGGTGCGCGGTGTCCGCATGGCGGCCATCGCCATCGGCGGCGCCATGGCCGGAATCGGCGGGGCTTACATCTCGATCGCCACCGTTCTGCAATGGACCGAAGGCATGACCGCCGGCGCGGGCTGGATCGCGCTGGCCATCGTCGTCTTCGCGGGGTGGAGCCCCTGGGGCGTCTTGGCAGGTGCATGGCTGTTCGGCGGCGTGACCGTTCTGCAACTGCGCCTGCAGGCGGCGGGGGTGGCGGTGCCGGTGCAACTTCTCAGCATGGCCCCCTACCTTGCCACGATCATCGTTCTGGTGATCATATCGGCGCGCCACAAATACGCAGGCGGCGGCGGCACCGCGCCCGGTTCGCTGGGCCGGTCCTTCCACGCGCTGCGATAACAAGAACCCGACAGAGGAGAGACACATGAACCGCAGAACCCTTCTGGCCTCGGCCGCCGCACTGGCGCTGGTCGCCATGCTGCCCAGCTTTCCGGCGATGGCACAGACCCCGATCCCCGAAGGCGAAAAACTGAAGGTCGGCTTCATCTACGTCGGTCCGGTGGGCGACGGCGGCTGGACCTACCAGCACGACCTCGGGCGGCAGGCGATCGAGGCCGAATACGGCGACCGGATCGAGACAACCTTCATCGAAAGCGTCCCCGAGGGCGCCGACGCCGAACGCGCCCTGACCCAGCTTGCCCTGTCCGGCTGCAAGCTGATCTTCGCCACCAGCTTCGGCTTCATGGATGCGGTCATCAACGTGGCCGCCAAGTTCCCCGACATCAGGTTCGAGCACGCGACCGGCTACAAGCGCGCCGAGAACGTGGCGACCTATGATGCCCGCTTCTACGAAGGCCGCGCGGTCCTGGGCACCATCGCGGGCCGCATGACCAAGTCGAATAAGATCGGCTACATCGGCTCCTTCCCGATCCCCGAGGTGATCCAGGGGATGAACTCGACCTTCATCCACGCCCGCAAGGTCAACCCGGATGTCGAGCTGCGCGTCGTCTGGGCCTACACCTGGTTCGACCCCGCGAAAGAGGCCGACGCCGCATCCGCCCTGCTGGCCGAGGGCGTGGACGTGATCCTGCAGCATACCGACTCCACCGCGCCGCTGGCCAAGCTGCAGGAACGCGGCGGCATCGGCTTCGGGCAGGCGTCCGACATGGCGGCCTTCAAGCCCACGCCGCGCGTCAGTTCGATCATCGACAACTGGAACCCCTATTACATCCGCCGCGTGGGCGAGGTGCTGGACGGCACTTGGCAATCGCACGGCGTCTGGCTGGGGATCGGCGACGGCGAGGTCGAGATCGGCGAGATCACCGAGGCCGTCCCCGCCGAGGTCAAGGCCGAGGCCGAAGCCCTGCGCGACCAGATCGGCTCGGGTGCCCACCACCCCTTCACCGGCCCGCTGAACAAGCAGGACGGCTCGGCATGGCTGGCCGAAGGGCAGACGGCCACGGACGAGGAACTGGCGTCGATGGACTTCTTCGTGGAAGGAATCGCCGCGCAGATCCCGCGCTGAGCGGTTCCAGACACCACAAAGGGCGGGCCACAGGGTCCGCCCTTTCCTTTTGGCGCGCGCCCTGCACGCACCCTTTGCTTCTGCATCACCTGTGAATGATGCGTGCATCGGATGCACGCTGCGGACCGGCCGGACGCGGAAGCCCGGCGCTGGTCCCTGCGCCCGCGTCAGCCGCGATGCGCCTCGATGAACCACAGGTCCTTGTCGGCCTGCTTCGAGGCTTCGGTCAGGATGTCGGCGCTGTCGGCATCGCCCGCCTCGTCCACCGTGTCGATCCCCTTCCGCACCCGCTCGCCATAGGCACGCAGCCGGTCGGCGACCTCCCGCAGATGATCCTCGGTGGCGGTCAGGTCGGTAGGATAGGGCGGCAGCGCGGTCGCGCGGGCCACTTCCTCGACCGTGCCGACGGCCATGCCGTCGAGTTGCTGGATGCGCTCGGCCATGTCGTCGATGTTGGGGTCGAGCCGCGCCTTGATCCCGTCCAGCAATTCGTGGACGGCAATGAAGTTCGGTCCCTTGAGGTTCCAATGCGCCTGCTTCAGTGCCAGCGACAGCGACAGCCCGTCGCTCATGCAGGCTTGCAGTTCCGAGATCGCGGTCTTCCGGGCGTTATCCTCCAGCCCCTGCAGGTTCACAGGCATGGTGTTCTCCTGATGTTGTTGATTTGCAGATCAACGAACCGCCACGGGCCGGGGTTCCAGCCCGCGTCCTTCCGCCGCAGCCGCAAAAGGAAACGGCGCCCCGCAAGGGACGCCGTTTACAAAATGTCGAACCAGCCGAAGGTCAGGCGGCGGTGGCCTGGTCGATGAACTTGACCGCGTCGCCGAAGGTCTGGATCGTCTCGGCGGCGTCGTCGGGGATCTCGATGCCGAATTCTTCCTCGAAAGCCATGACCAGCTCGACGGTGTCCAGCGAATCCGCGCCCAGGTCGTCGATGAACGAGGCGGTCTCGGTGACCTTGTCCTCTTCGACGCCCAGATGCTCGACGACGATCTTCTTCACGCGATCAGCAGTGTCGCTCATGTCTCGTTCCTTAGTTACGGGCACTCCGCCCGGATGCAACCGGGGCGCACCCGGCAACAAGCCGCGGGCGGGTCCCTGCGGCCTTGATGCCGGGATATAGCAACGCCAACGTGATCCGCAACCGCTTTCGCCGCCTTCAAATCATGGCCATGCCGCCGTTGACATGCAGGGTCGCGCCGGTGACATAGCCTGCCTCGGGGCTGGCCAGATACAGGACCGCGGCCGCGATCTCGTCCGCCTTGCCCATGCGCCCGGCCGGGATCTGGGTGAGAATGCGCGTCTTCTGGTCCTCCGTCAGCTTGTCGGTCATCGCCGTCTCGATGAAGCCGGGCGCGACGCAGTTGACCGTGATCCCGCGCGAGGCGACCTCAGAGGCAAGGCTTTTCGACATCCCCACCAGCCCGGCCTTGGCGGCGGCATAGTTCCCCTGCCCCGGATTGCCCGTGGTTCCCACGACCGAGGTGATCGACACGATCCGCCCCCAGCGGGCCTTCATCATGCCGCGCAGCACCCCGCGGGCCAGCCGGAAGGACGAGGTCAGGTTCACGTCCAGCACCTGCGCCCATTCCTCGTCCGACATCCGCATGAACAGGTTGTCCCGCGTGATCCCCGCATTGTTGACGAGGATGTCCACGGACCCCATCGCCTCGACCGCCTGTTTCGGCAGCGCCTCGACCGCGGACGGATCCCCTAGGTTCGCCGTCACCACATGCGCCCGCTCGCCCAGGCTGGCGGCGAGTTCCTGCAAGGGCGCCTCGCGCGTCCCCGACAGGGTCACGGTTGCGCCCGCCGTGTGCAGCGCCGCCGCCACGGCTCCACCGATGCCGCCCGAAGCGCCGGTGATCAGAGCGTTCTTTCCGGTCAGGTCGAACATCGCTGTGTCTTTCTTCTTTGCAAGAATATCCTGGGCTTTTGAGCGCCCGGAAAACAGTCCGGTGAACTGTTTTCAGCGAAAAAGGCCGCAGCAGCGGCGAGCGGGGCAGCGCCCCGGTCCGGCCTCAGCCACGCAGCGCCGCAATATCCTCGGGCATCCCGACCGCACGGGTTTCCACCCCCGGCGCGATGCGCTTGATCATCCCCGACAGGGCCTTGCCCGCGCCGATCTCCCAGAACTCCGTCACGCCCTGTTCGGCCATGAACTGCACGGATTCACGCCAGCGAACCGGGCCTGTGACCTGCTCGACCAGGAACTGCCGGATCGCGCCGGGCATCGTCACCGGCTCGGCGCGGACATTGGCGATCAGCGGCACGACTGGCTCGTGGATGTCCACGCCCGCCACCGCGTCGGCCATCACGCTTGCCGCAGGCTGCATCAGCGCGCAATGGAACGGGGCCGAGACCGGCAGCATCAGCGCCCGCTTGGCGCCGTGTGCCTTCGCCAGTGCCGCCGCCCGCTCCACCGCCGGTTTGTGGCCCGAGATCACCACCTGCGCCGGGTCGTTGTCATTCGCCGCCTGGCAGACCTCATCCTCGGCGGCCTCACGCGCGATCTCGTCCACCGTCGCAAAGTCCAGCCCCAGGATCGCGGCCATGGCGCCGACGCCGAGCGGCACCGCCTCCTGCATGGCCGTGCCGCGGATGCACAAAAGCCGCGCCGTGTCCGACAGGCTGATCGCCCCCGCCGCGCAGAGCGCCGAATATTCCCCCAGCGAATGCCCCGCGACGAAAGCCGCGTCCGTCACGGCGAAGCCTTCCGCCTCAAGCGCCCGCATGGTCGCGACCGAGGTCGCCATCAGCGCGGGCTGGGCGTTGCGGGTCAGGGTCAGGGTCTCGATGTCGCCCTCCCAGATCAGCGCAGACAGGTTCTCGCCCAGCGCCTCGTCCACTTCCTGAAAGACCGCGCGCGCGGCGGGATAGGCATCCGCCAGCGCGCGGCCCATGCCGATGGTCTGGGCGCCCTGGCCGGGAAAGACGAATGCGCGCATCTTGAGCTTCCTCCATGCTTTGGGTTGGGATAGCCCGAGGACAGCGATCCCGCAACGGCAGGAGAGAGCCATGCCCGCAGCCAACACCACCCGCGCCTATGGCAGCGTCCACCGCTTCCTGCATTGGACCATCGCCGTCCTGATCCTGGCGGCCATCGGCCTCGGCCTTTATGCCGAAAGTTTCCGCGCAGGCGGCGCGGCAACACTAGCCCGGATGGTCGAGGTCTTCTCGATCCACAAGACCGTGGGCATCACAGTGCTGTTCCTCGCGCTGGCCCGCATCCTCTGGGTGCTGGTGCAAGGCCATCCGAGGCCCCTGCACCCGGAATGCAGGCTGGAAACCTTTGTCGCCTCGGCCGTCCACTGGGCGCTTTACGGCGGCATGGTGCTGATGCCGCTGGCGGGCTGGCTGCTGCATACGGCGGCACCCGGGGCAGGTTTTGCCGACATCCTCTGGCCATTCGGCCAGCGCCTGCCGGGCGTGCCGCAAGATACGGAATTGTCCGAACGCTTCACCGCCTTCCACGTCAACGGCTGGTGGCTTCTGGCGGTGCTGATCCTGCTGCATGTCGGCGGCGCGTTGAAGCACACGGTCATCGACCGCGACGCGACGCTGGCCCGCATGGCGGGGAACGCCGCAAAATTGCCCGAGCCGCCACGCGACCCGCGCCCGAACCGCTGGGCGCCGCCGCTGGTGGCGCTGGCGCTGTGGGGCGGGCTGGCCGTTTGGGCCGCCACGGCCGAGCGCCCGCAGGACGCGGCCCCGCAGGAAATTGCCGGCCAGTCTGCCGCGCCTGCTGCGACAGCGGCGCAGCCCGGTTCCACCTGGACGGTGCAATCCGGCACCCTCGGCCTGTCGGTCACGCAGGCAGGCGCCCCGGTCGAGGGCCAGTTCGGCACCTGGACCGCCGCCATCACCTATGACGAGGCCACCGGCACGGGCGAGGTCGTGGCCGAGGTCAACATCGCCTCGCTGACCCTGGGCGCGGTCAGCGGCATGGCGACCGGGCCGGACTTCCTGAACGCGAGCGCCTTCCCGACCGCCCGCTTCGAGGGCGCGATCATCCGCGCCCCCGAGGGCGGGACCGCGTATCAGGCCACCGGCACCCTGACGGTCGCGGGCCAGTCGCAGCCCGCCGCCCTGCCCTTTGACCTGACGATCGAAGGCGATCAGGCGACGGCGACGGGAACCCTGACGCTGGACCGCCGCGATTTCGGCGTGGGGGCGAACTATGCGGATGAAAGCATGGTCTCGTTCCCCGTGGCCGTGGCCGTCGATCTGACGGCCGCCCGCAGCTAGGCGCACGGACGAAAAAGGGCCGCCCCGAAAGGCGGCCCTTGTCATTCCTGCGGCGAATGGATCAGCCGACCAGTTCCAGCCCCGAGAAGAAGAAGGCGATCTCTTCCTTGGCCGTTTCCGGCGCGTCCGAGCCGTGGACCGAGTTCTCGCCCACCGACAGCGCGAATTCCTTGCGGATGGTGCCTTCGTCGGCATTGGCGGGGTTGGTCGCGCCCATCACCTCGCGGTTCTTGGCAATGGCGTTCTCGCCTTCCAGCACCTGCACGACAACGGGTTCCGAGGCCATGAACTCGACCAGCTCGCCATAGAAGGGACGGTCCTTGTGGACCTCGTAGAACTTGCCGGCCTGGGCGGGCGACAGGTGGATGCGCTTCTGCGCGACGATGCGCAGGCCCGCCTCCTCGAACTTGGCGTTGATCTTGCCGGTCAGGTTGCGGCGGGTGGCGTCGGGCTTGATGATGGAAAGCGTGCGTTCGGTGGCCATGATATCCTCGGACTCCGGGAGTTGTCTGATCGGCCGGGCGGCTAGCACGAGGCTTCCGCGAAGGAAACCCCGCCCCGACGACCACGCGCGAACGGAAAAGGGCGGACCCGCAGGTCCGCCCTTTCCGATTCACGTCGCTGGAATGCGATCAGGCGAAGCGGACGTTGATCGCCGATTCGCGGCCATCGCGGCCTTTTTCCAAGTCGTAGCTGACCTTCTGACCGTCGGCGGGGGCCTGCAGGCCGGCGCGTTCCAGCGCCGAGATGTGCAGGAACACGTCGCGGTTGCCGTCGTCCGGCTGGATGAAGCCGAAGCCTTTGGTCGAGTTGAACCATTTCACGGTGCCGTTGGCCATCGTGAGATCTCCTGTCATGTTGCCATCCGCGACATGCGATGGCCCGGCGCAGTCAGTCATAGCAGCATACTGAAGCCGGTAGACGGAGACAGAGAGCAGTAGAAAAACGTTGCCAAGCCCATATAGCCCGGATCGATCCTCCCGGCAAGGGCAATAGCCGCGTTGACGCCGCCGCGCCGCTGCTGCAATCCCGCGCCCATGCTGCGGATCGACGACATCTCTTATTCCATTGCGGGCAGGCCGCTGTTCCAGAACGCCTCGGCGGTGATCCCGACGGGGCACAAGGTCGGCCTTGTCGGCCCCAACGGGGCGGGCAAGACGACGCTGTTCCGGCTGATCCGGGGGGAACTGACGCTGGACGGCGGCGCGATCAGCCTGCCATCCCGCGCCCGCATCGGCGGCGTCGCGCAGGAATCGCCTGCAAGCGGCGTTTCGGTGCTGGACACCGTGCTTGCCGCAGACACCGAGCGTCACGCCCTGCTGGCCGAGGCGGACACCGCCGCCGACCCCCACCGCATCGCGGAAATCCAGACCCGGCTGGCCGACATCGACGCCTGGTCGGCGGAAGGCCGGGCAGCCTCGATCCTGCAGGGCCTTGGCTTTTCCACCGAGGACCAGTCGCGGCCCACGGCCGACTTCTCCGGAGGCTGGCGGATGCGGATGGCGCTGGCGGGGGTGCTGTTCGCGCAACCCGACCTTTTGCTGCTGGACGAGCCGACGAACTACCTCGACCTCGAAGGCGCGCTGTGGCTGGAGGGCTATCTCGCCCGCTATCCCCACACGGTCATCGTCATCAGCCACGACCGGGGGCTGCTGAACCGCGCCGTGGGCTCGATCCTGCATCTGGAAGACCGCAAGCTGAACCTCTACGCGGGCGGCTACGACAGCTTCGCCCGCATCCGGGCCGAGCGCCGGGCGCTGCAGGCCGCCGAGGCGAAGAAGCAGGAGGTCCGCCGCGCCCATTTGCAAAGCTTCGTGGACCGCTTTCGCGCCAAGGCCACCAAGGCCGCGCAGGCGCAGTCGCGCCTGAAGGCGCTGGCGAAGATGGAGCCGATCACCGCCCCCGAGGAAGCGAAGTTCCACCGCTTCACCTTCCCCCAGCCCGACCAGTTGTCGCCGCCGATCCTCGCGCTGGACGGCGTGTCGGTCGGCTATGGCGACCGCGCCGTGCTGAAACGGCTGAACCTGCGGATCGACCAGGACGACCGCATCGCCCTGCTGGGCCGCAACGGGCAGGGCAAATCCACCCTGTCCAAGCTGCTGGCCGACCGCCTGCCGGCGATGGATGGCCGGATCGCACGATCGTCCAAGCTGCGCGTCGGCTACTTCGCCCAGCATCAGGTGGACGAGCTGCATCTGGACGAGACCCCTCTGGACCACGTCCGCCGCCTGCGCCCGGACGAGGCCCCCGCCCGGCTGCGCGCGCGGCTGGCAGGCTTCGGGCTGATGGAGGCGCAGGCGGAAACCAAGGTCCGCGCCCTCTCGGGCGGGCAGAAGGCGCGGCTCTCGCTGCTGCTGGCGACCATCGATGCGCCGCACTTGCTGGTGCTGGACGAGCCCACGAACCACCTCGACATCGAATCGCGCGAGGCGCTGACCGAGGCGCTGAACGACTATACCGGCGCCGTGGTGCTGGTCAGCCACGACATGCACCTGCTGGAACTGGTGGCCGAGCGGCTGTGGCTGGTAGCTGGGGGCGCTGTCTCGCCCTATGCGGATGATCTTGAGACCTACCGCAAGTCGCTGCTGACGGCCGAGGAACCCGAGCGGCCCAAGGAAGCCCCCAAGCCCCCGAAAAAGGCCGGCCGCGACGAGATCCTCGACCTGCGGGCCGAGGTGCGGCGCGGGGAAGAACGGGTCGGGAAGCTGACCGACATGATGGCGAGGATCAGCGAGAGGATGGCCGACCCTGCGCTTTACGACGACCCCGCCGAGGCCGAGAAATGGGGCCGCAAGCACGCCGAGGCGGCCGAGGCCTTGCCCCGCGCCGAGGCCCTGTGGCTGGACGCGCTGGAACGGCTGGAAGCGGCCGAACGCAACTGATCGCCCTTGCGCCGAACCGCGCGCCGGCAAATGCTTGTTCTGAACACCGGAGACATCCCATGCGCGCCAGCCTGCCCCTGCTTCTCGCCGCCCTTGCCCTGCCACTGGCCGCTCATGCCCAGGACGGCTGGGGCCTTGCCGCCGACATCGGCCTTGGCGCCGAGGTCGAGCCGGACTGGCTCGGCTCGGACGATATGGAGACCTCGCCCTGGGTCATCTTCCGCAACCTCGACGTGATGGCGCCGGGACAGCCCGCGACGCGGGACGGATCGTCCGACGGGCTGCGGGTGGTGCCGACGATCAACTGGCGCAGCGGGCGGGACGCGGATGATTCGGACGCGCTGACCGGGCTTGACGACATCGACCGCACCATCGAGGCCGGTGTCCGCTTCCGCTATACCCAGGGGCCCGCCAGCGGCTACCTGGTGGTCCGCAAGGGCTTTGACGGGCATGAGGGGCTGGTGGGCGCGGTCGGCGCGAAATACCGCATCGCCCCGAATGACCGCCTGACCATCTGGCCGGGGATCGAGGGCAAGTTCGGCGACGACCGCTTCACCCGCACCTTCTTCGGCGTGACCGGGGACGAATCGCTGCGCAGCGGCTATGCGGCCTATCGCCCCGATGGCGGCTTCTATGCGGTCGGCGCCAGCATCGAGGCGCGCTACGCCCTTTCCCCCACTCTCGCCGTGGTGGGCGAGGCGGAATATTCGCGCCTGACGGGCGATGCCGCCGACGCCCCGTTCATCGAGGAAAAGGACCAGCCCGCCCTGCGGATCGGCCTCGTCAACCGCTTCAGCCTGCGCTTCTGATCCCTTCGGCCTTCCGTCCTGGGCACAAAGCCCCTATATCCGCCCGGAACCTGAGACGGGAGCCGATGCCATGTATCAGCCGCAGACGCAGCCGGGCGAGGGCGAGCCGCTGATCGCGCCCTCGACCACCGACCATCCGCTTTACGACGGCGTCGTGGAAGCCTGCCGGTCGGTCTACGACCCGGAAATCCCGGTCAACATCTACGACCTCGGGCTGATCTACACGATCGCCATCGACGACACGAACGCGGTCCGCATCCTGATGACCCTGACCGCGCCGGGCTGCCCGGTGGCCGGTGAAATGCCTGGCTGGGTCGCCGATGCCGTCAGTGCCATGCCCGGCGTGCGGCAGGTGGACGTGGACATGGTGTTCCAGCCCCCCTGGGGGATGGAGATGATGTCGGACGAGGCGAGGCTGGAGCTCGGCTTCATCTGATGGCCTCCGAGCGGCAGAAGATGCTGGCGGGGCAATCCTACGACCCCGCCGACCCCGAGCTTGCCGCCATGCGGACCCGCGCTCAGACCCTGATGCGCGAGTTCAACCGCACCATCGAGGGCGAGGATGCCGGCATCCTGTCCCGGCTGCTGGGCACCTGGAACGGTGCCGTGATCCGGCCGCCCTTCTACGTCGATTACGGCAGCCACATCCATTTCGGCCCCGGCTGCTTCCTGAACTACGGCTGCGTCTTCCTGGACGTGACCGAGATCCGCCTGGGCGCCCGCGTCCAGATCGGTCCCATGGTGCAGGTCCTGACCGCCGACCACCCGCGCGAGGCCCATCGCCGCGCCGCAAGGGAAGAATGGGGCCGCCCCATCACGATCGGTGACGATGTCTGGATCGGTGCCGCCGCCCTCATCCTGCCCGGCGTCACGATCGGCGCAGGCGCCATCATCGGCGCGGGCACCGTGGTCACGCGCGACGTGGCCGCCCTCGCGACCGTCGCCGGCAATCCCGCGCGTCCTGTCGGAAACCCGCGCCCTCTTTCATAATCCCCCGCATAGGCTTCTTTCTGGCCCAAATACCCATGCGGCGGTGACGAAAGCCTCAGCGCCGGGGCGGCCGCCAGCTTTGCGTCCAGCTTCGGAAACGCCCCCGCCCTTCGCGGGTGCCCGCGGGCGGCTGCCCCTCGGCCCCTGCCTCTGCACTGACGCGCCGGCGATGGACACGCCGCACGGCCGCGTCGATGCGCCGGTCGCGCAGCCGGTTCCACCAGCGCCAGAACAGCGCCAGCAGCAGCCCAAGGATGCCGAGAATAGTCAGCGCCTGCCAGTTCAGCGGCCGCTCGTTCGGACCCGCCACCGGCGTGATTGCGATGGCGTTCGGGAAGATCGTCACCAGGTCGTTGCGCCACCCGTAAGAGGTCACGCTGACCCAGCGCGGATTGTCCGCCGTGGATCTCAGGTCCCCTGCGACGGCATGCAGGTTCGAGCTGTCGTATTTGAAGTAGGGCGGCCAGATCAGCCCGGTATCCTCGTTGCGATAAACCCTCGGCTTGCCGTTCGGGCGCACCGTGTCGATGAAGCGGACATCGCGCGACCCTTGCGCGTTCTCGACCGTGCCGGTCCTGGACGACGCATAGAAGATCCGGTTGCTCCAGTTCAGGTCAGTCAGCTTGTTGTAGGTGTTGGTGATCCGCACTGTTTCGCGCGAGGGCAGCGCGTAATCCAGGAACAGGAACACAGCGACGCCGAACACCACCCCCAGAACGACCTGGACGTTACGCATGAACATGGGACTCTCCTGAGGCTGCGGCGGCTGGGATCATAGACGGGACCATGTGCGGGGGAAACGTCCCTCCGGCATAAACGGCGGTGCGGCACCCACCGTTCCGCTTCGCGCGCCGCCATGCGATAGGGGCGGAAAGACATGAGGCCATGACCGTGACCAGGAACCTGCCGATCGCGTCGCTGATCTACTTCCTCGCGACATTGCTGTTGTCGCTTTATTTCGCCTTCGCCGCCGTGCAGGGCCCGTCCGGTATCCTGCGCCGCGTGCAACTGGAAGCCGAGACCGTCGAGCTGATCGCCGAACGTGACCGGCTGACCGCCGAAGTGGACCGGATGCGCAACCTGACCCGGCGCTTGTCGGACCAGTATCTGGACCTGGAACTTCTGGACCAGCGCGCCCGTGACGTGCTGGGGCTGGTCCGCGCCGACGAACTGATCGTCCGCTGAATCGGCTTGCACCTGCGGAACCGGCCGCCGTAACGTTGGTTCAACGCTGAACTATCCCGTGCCGGAGGATGCAGATGGCCAGAAAGCCGACCGAGACTGCCGCGCCAGCCCCGCCCGCCAATGTCTCGCGCGACGAACTGCTGAAATACTACCGCGACATGCTGCTGATCCGCCGGTTCGAGGAAAAGGCCGGCCAGCTTTACGGCATGGGCCTGATCGGCGGCTTCTGCCACCTGTATATCGGGCAGGAAGCCGTCGTCGTCGGGCTGGAAGCCTCGGCCAAGGAAGGCGACAAGCGCATCACCAGCTACCGCGACCACGGCCACATGCTCGCCTCGGGGATGGAGGCGCGGGGCGTGATGGCGGAACTGACCGGGCGTATCGGCGGCTATTCCAAGGGGAAGGGCGGCTCGATGCACATGTTCAGCCGCGAAAAGCACTTCTACGGCGGCCATGGCATCGTCGGCGCGCAGGTGCCGCTGGGGGCGGGCCTTGCCTTCTCCGACAAGTACAAGGGCAACGACAACGTCACCTTCACCTATTTCGGCGATGGCGCGGCCAACCAGGGCCAGGTCTACGAGACCTACAACATGGCGGAACTGTGGTCCCTGCCGGTCGTCTTCGTGATCGAGAACAACCAGTATGCCATGGGGATGAGCGTCCAGCGATCCACCAAGTCCACCACCTTCTTCGGCCGGGGCGAGGCCTTCGGCATCCCCGGCGAGCAGGTGGACGGCATGGACGTGCTGGCGGTGAAAGCTGCCGGGGGAAAGGCTGTCGCCCACTGCCGTGCCGGGAACGGGCCGTATATCCTCGAGGTGATGACCTACCGCTATCGCGGCCATTCGATGTCCGACCCCGCGAAATACCGCACCCGCGAGGAGGTGCAGAAGATGCGCGAGGAACGTGACGCCATCGAGCACGTCCGCCAGCTTCTGCTGCAGGGCGGCCACGCCTCGGAAGACGATCTCAAGTCCATCGACAAGGAGATCAAGGACATCGTCAACGACTCGGCCGACTTCGCCCGCGAAAGCCCCGAGCCTCCGGTCGAGGAGCTTTGGACCGACATCTATGCCGACGACGTGCCGCAGAAGACGGCCGAAGACGTGAATGTGTGAGGGCTGACGCATGGCAACCGAAATCCTGATGCCCGCCCTGTCCCCCACGATGGAGGAGGGGACTCTGGCCAAATGGCTGGTCAAGGAAGGCGATACGGTGAAATCCGGCGACATCCTGGCCGAGATCGAGACCGACAAGGCCACGATGGAATTCGAGGCGGTCGATGAAGGCACCGTCGGCCGCCTGCTGGTGTCCGAAGGGACGCAAGGCGTGAAGGTGAACACTCCCATCGCCGTGCTGGTGGCCGAGGGCGAATCCGCCGATGCCGCGCCGCAGGGCGGCTCCGACACCTCGGTCCCTCACGCCGTCCAGCCCCCGGCCCAGTCCGGCAAGGGGGAAGCCAGCAAGGACGAAACCGGCGAGGCCCCTGAACGCGCCCCCGCCGCCGCGAAATCGGCGGTCGAGGCGGTGAACACCCCCGAGCCCGACGACTCCCCCGACTGGCCGGAAGGCACCACCGTCAAGCAGATGACCGTCCGCGAGGCGCTGCGCGAGGCCATGGCCGAAGAGATGGACCGCGAGGAGACCGTCTTCCTGATGGGCGAGGAAGTCGGCGAATACCAAGGCGCCTACAAGATCAGCCAGGGGCTGCTGGACAAGTTCGGCCCCCGCCGGGTCGTGGACACGCCCATCTCGGAAATGGGCTTTGCCGGCATCGGTGTCGGCGCGGCCTTCGGGGGCCTGCGCCCCATCGTCGAGTTCATGACCTTCAACTTCGCCATGCAGGCGATGGACCAGATCATCAACTCGGCGGCCAAGACCCTGTATATGTCGGGGGGCCAGATGGGCTGCCCCATCGTCTTCCGCGGCCCGAACGGCGCCGCCGCCCGTGTGGGCGCGCAGCATTCGCAGGACTTCGCCGCCTGGTATGCCGCGATCCCCGGCCTCAAGGTGGTGATGCCCTACACGGCCGCCGACGCCAAGGGGTTGCTGAAGACCGCGATCCGCGACCCGAACCCGGTGATCTTCCTCGAAAACGAGATCCTCTACGGCCGCAGCTTCGACGTGCCGCAGATGGACGACTTCACCGTTCCCTTCGGCAAGGCCCGCGTCGCCCGGAAGGGCAAGGATGTCACCCTCATCAGCTTCGGCATCGGCATGGCTCATTCCTTGGAAGCGGCCGAAAAGCTGGCGGCGGACGGCATCGACGCCGAGGTGCTGGACCTGCGGACCCTGCGCCCGATCGACTATCCGGCGATCCTGAAGTCGGTGCAGAAGACGAACCGCGTGGTGACGGTCGAGGAAGGCTTCCCGGTCGGCGCGATCGGCAACCACCTGTCGGCCTGGATCATGGAAAACGCCTTCGACTGGCTCGACGCCCCGGTGATCAACTGCACCGGCAAGGACGTGCCCATGCCCTATGCGGCGAACCTGGAACGCCTTGCGCTGATCACGGCGGACGAGGTGGTCGAGGCCGTCCGCAAAGTGACCTATCGGTAAGAGGACAGACAGATGGCAACGCAGATCCTGATGCCCGCCCTGTCCCCGACGATGGAGGAAGGGACGCTGGCCAAGTGGCTGGTGAAAGAGGGCGACGAGGTGAAATCCGGCGACATCCTCGCCGAGATCGAGACCGACAAGGCCACGATGGAGTTCGAGGCCGTGGACGAGGGCGTGATCGGCAAGATCATGGTCGCCGAAGGCACCCAAGGGGTGAAGGTCAACACCCCCATCGCCGTGCTGGTCGAGGAAGGCGAAAGCGTGGATGACGCGGTGGGTGCGTCGGCACCTGCCCCAGCGGCTTCCGGCGGCGAGGCCAAGGCACCTGCTGCGGAAGAAAAGGCCGCTGCCGAAAAAGGCTATGGCGGACCGATCGGCGCTCCGGTCGCGGGTCAGGGCGGCGGGGAAAGCGGCACGCAAGCTGCTGCGGCCCCGGCGAAGAGCAAGGGCGAGCGCATCTTCGCCTCGCCCCTCGCCCGCCGCATCGCGGCGGAACGTGGCCTCGACCTGTCGGCCATCACCGGCAGCGGGCCGAAGGGCCGGATCGTCAAGGCGGATGTGGAAAAGGCCCAGCCCGGCGCTGCCAAACCCGCGGCTCAGCCCGCAGCCGCGCAGGCCCCCACGCAACCTGCCGCCGAGGCGCCCAAGCCTGCCGCCGCTGCGCCGCAGGGCATGGGCTACGAAACCGTCAGGAAGATGCTGGACGGCCGCGAGTTCGAGGAGGTCGCGCTGGACGGGATGCGCCGCACCATCGCCGCGCGTTTGTCCGAGGCCAAGCAGACGATCCCGCATTTCTACCTGCGCCGCTCGGCCA
This sequence comes from Paracoccus sp. MC1854, assembly GCF_014164635.1. Classification (NCBI taxonomy): domain Bacteria; kingdom Pseudomonadati; phylum Pseudomonadota; class Alphaproteobacteria; order Rhodobacterales; family Paracoccaceae; genus Paracoccus; species Paracoccus sp. MC1854. The sequence goes on from NZ_JACJFU010000002.1 coordinate 66,514, forward strand.
AGCTGGATGCGCTGATGGAGTTCCGGGGCACGCTGAACAGCCAGCTCCAGTCGCGGGGCGTCAAGCTTTCGGTCAACGACTTCATCATCAAGGCCTGCGCACTGGCGCTGCAGCAGGTGCCGGATGCCAATGCCGTCTGGGCGGGCGACCGGATCATCAAGCTGAAACCCTCGGACGTGGCGGTGGCCGTCGCCATCGAAGGGGGGCTGTTCACCCCGGTCCTGAAGGACGCCGACAAGAAGACGCTGTCGGCGCTGTCGGCCGAGATGAAGGATCTCGCCAATCGCGCCAAGACCAAGAAGCTCGCGCCGCATGAATACCAAGGCGGCAGCTTCGCCATCTCGAACCTCGGGATGTTCGGGATCGAAAACTTCGACGCCGTGATCAACCCGCCCCATGGCGCGATCCTGGCCGTGGGCGCGGGCATCCAGACCCCGGTGGTCGAGGACGGGGAAATCGTCATCCGCAACATCATGTCGATGACGCTGTCGGTCGATCACCGGGTCATCGACGGGGCGCTGGCAGCACAACTGCTGCAGGCCATCGTCGGGCACCTGGAAAACCCGATCGGGATGCTCGCCTGACCCCCCGCAAGACCGCATTGGAAAAGGGCGCCCCGAAAGGCGCCCTTCTTCTTTCCCAGGTATTTTTTTTCTGGCCCGGATACCGTGAGGAGGCGCAACGCGCCGGGGGGCGAAGCATCCTACTCCGCCGCGGCAGGCGCGGCCCGGTTCAGCCCCAGCCGGCGCCGCAGCCAGCCGCCGACCCGCTCCTGCCCGCCATGCAGCAGAGAGAAAAGCGAAGGCACGAACAGCAGCGACAGCATCGTGGACAAAAGCAGCCCCCCGATCACCGCAATCGCCATGGGGGAACGGAACTCGGACCCCTCGGCGGTCGAGATCGCCGAGGGCAGCATTCCCGCCGCCATGGCGATGGTCGTCATGATGATCGGCCGCGCCCGCTTGTGGACGGCGTCAAGGATCGCCTCGCGCTTGGGCGCCCCCCGCTCCATGGCCTGAACGGCGAACTCGACCAGCATGATCGCGTTCTTGGTCACGATCCCCATCAGCATCAGGAAGCCGATGACCACGGCCATGCCGATGGCGTTGCCGGTGACGAACAGCGCGAGGATCGCGCCGCCGATGGCCAGCGGCAGCGACAGAAGGATGCTTATCGGGGTCACGAAGTTCTGGAACAGCAGCACCAGCACGACATAGACGAACAGCACCCCCGCCCCCATGGCGAAGCCGAAGGCGCCGAAGACCTCGCCCATGATCTCGGCATCGCCCGATGTCTGGAACTCGGTCCCCGGCGGCAGTTCGATCCGGTCCTGCAACGCCTGCACCTGGGCTGCGACCGGCCCCAGCACCGCGCCATCGGCAAGGTTCGCCGACACCGTCGTGCGATAGCGCTGATCATAGCGGGAAATCTGCGTGGCCCCCGCCGACAGCGACACGTCGGCCACCGCCCCCAGCGGCACCTGCCCCACTGACGAGGGCACCCGCAGGTTCCGCAACTGCATCAGATCCTCGCGCGCGGGTTCGTTCAGTCGGACCATGATCGGCACCTGCTCGTCGCCGGCATTGAACTTTGGCAGGTTCGCCTCGGCATCCCCCAGCGTCGCCACCAGCAGGGTCTGCGCCATGGCCGCCGTGGACACCCCAAGCTGCGCCGCGATGTCGGTGCGGGGCGTGATCTGAATCTCGGGCCGCTGCAGCGCCGAGGAGGAGGTGACGCTTTCCAGTTCCGGCATCTGCCGCATCTGCGCCACCAGCAGATCGGCCGCGCGTGCCGCCCCTGCCTCGGTATCGCCCATCACGCTGATGGTCAGGTCGTTGCCGCCCGCCTCGTTCTGGAAGTTCAGGCGCACGTCGGGCGTGTCGGCCAGCAGCAGCTTCAACTGCTCCTCGATCTCGAACTGGCTGCGCTCGCGGCTGGCCTTGGTTCCATAATTGATCATCAACCGCGACTTGGTGGGTTCCGAGGTGCCGCCCATGACAAAGACCGACTGCACCTCGGGGATGACGGCGACGCGGGCGGTCAGGGCGCTCGTGATCCCTTCGTTCTGGTCCACGGTTGATCCGGGGGGCAGTTCGACCTCGATCTGGCTGCGGCCGACATCGCCCGAGGCGATGAACTCGGTCGGCAGCAGGGTCGCCGACCATATCGAGCCCGCGAAGACGCCCACCCCCAGCAGCAGCGTCAGGCCGCGATGCCGCATGGTCCAGGCCAGCACGCCCATCAGCCCCCGCATGGCACGGCCATCGCGCGGCTCTTCGGGGTGGCCGGTGCCGCGGATGAAATAGGCCGACAGCATCGGCGTGATGATCCGTGCCACCAGCAGCGAGAACAGCACCGACACCGCGACAGTCAGGCCGAACTGCTTGAAATACTGCCCCGCGATCCCGCCCATGAAGGCCACCGGCGCAAAGACCGCGACGATGGAAAAGCTGATGGCGATGACGGTCGTGCCGATCTCGTTCGCGGCTTCCTCGGAGGCCTGATAGGGCGACGAGCCCATGTGCATGTGCCGGACAATGTTCTCGATCTCGACGATGGCGTCGTCCACGAGGATGCCCGTCACCAGCGTGATCGCCAGCAGGCTGATCCCGTTCAGGGTGAAGCCGAGCCATTGCATGACGAAGAAGGTCGGGATCACCGACAGCGGCAGCGCGATGGCCGCGATCACCGTCGCTCGCCAGTTGCGCAGGAACAGCAGCACCACGATCACCGCCAGCGCCGCGCCTTCATACAGCGTGTGCATCGCGGTCTCGTAGGACTGTTCGGTATAGGTCGTGGTGTCATCGACCAGCGTGATCGTCAGGTTCGGATAGCGTTCGGCCATCTCGGCCAGCCGCTCCTTGGCATTGTCCCCGGCCATCAGGTCGGATTCGCCGGTCGCCCGATAGACGCCGAAAGCCACCACGGGCTTTCCGTCCAGCAGGGCGAAGCTGCGCTCGTCGCTGGGGCCGTCGGTCACGGTCCCCAACTGGTCCAGCCGCACGGTCTTGCCATCCGCGATGGAAATGGGCGTCGCCGCAAGCTGCGCCACCGTGTCGGCTGAGCCGAGGGTGCGGATGGAATATTCCGTCCCCGCCAGATCGCCGCGCCCGCCGCCGGCGTTCAGGTTCTGCGAGCGCAGCGCGTTCGAAACCTCGGCCGCCGTCAGCTCATGGGCGAGCAGCCGGTCGGGGTCCAGCGCGACCTCGATCTGGCGGTCGGCGCCGCCGATGCGGCTGACCTGCCCGATACCCCGCAGGGTGGTCAATTCGCGGGCGATCACGTCGTCCACGAATTTCGACAAGCCCTCGATGGACCGCGTCGGGTCGCCCACCGCATAGGTCAGGATCGGCATCCCCGTCACGTCAAGGCGGCGGACAAGCGGTTCGGTGATCGACTGCGGCAGGTCGGAACGAACGCTCGCCACCGCGTCCTTGACATCGTTCAGCGCCCGGTCGCTGTCGGTTTCCAGCTCGAACTCGACGGTCAGGCTGGCGGCGCCGTCCGAGGCCGTCGAGGTCACATGGCGCATCCCTTGGATGTTGGATATCTGGTCCTCGATGGGCCGGACGACCTGCGAGATCAGCTCGGTCGGCGCGGCGCCGGGCTGGCCGACCGTGACCTGGATGATCGGCAGGTCGATGTTCGGCATCGCCGTGACCGGCAGCCGCATGAAGCTGACCAGCCCCAGCACCAAGAGCACAAGGAAGATCGCGATGGGCGGGACCGGGTGGCGGATGGACCAGGTGGAGAGGTTCATGGCTGCGCCCCCGCGGGCGCCGCCGTTCCTGCCTCGGCGTCAGGTGCGACGGCCACGGCCAGCGCCACGCTGGGCGGCGCATCGAGACTGTCGGTCGTGACATTCACCCGGTCGCCGGTGGTGAAGAAGGCGCCTGCGCGGGCGATCACCGTTTCGCCGGCCGCAACGCCCGCGCGGATCTCGCGCCTGTCCTGCCACAGAAGGCCCGCGTCGATGGCGCGGGTTTCCACGGTCCCGTCGGTGACGACCTGAACCCGCTCGCCCGAGGCATCGGCAAGGATGGCCGAGGCAGGCACCGTCACCGCCTCGCGCCGTTCGGTGATGATGTCGCCGCTGGCGAAAAGGCCGGTCAGCAGCCGGTCGTCATAATCCAGCCCCACCCGGACAAGGCCCAGCCGCGTCGTCGCATCGACCGCTGCCGGCAACTGGCGCACCCGGCCCTCGACGCGGCCCACGCCCGCGACCTCAAGCTCGACCGGCTGGCCGGGCTGCAGCAAGGGCAGGTCGGTTTCGATCACCTCGCCCTGAAACTCGATCGAGCCATCCGCGATCAGGATGAACATCGGCCCCGCCGCCGCCGAGGCGATGGTGCCCAGTTCGGCGTTGCGGCTGGCCACCCGGCCCTCGACGGGCGAGGTGATGCGGGTGCGGTCCAGGTTCAACTGTGCGATCTCGCGCGCAGCCCGCGCCTGCGCCTCGACCGCCTGCGCAACGGCCAGACCTTCGCGGACGCTCGCCGCCGCCGCGCGGGCCGAAGCTTCCGCCACCACTGCCTGATCCAGAGAGGCCTGCGTGCCGCTGCCGCTTTGCCGCAGCGATTGCGCGCGTTCCAGCGCAGTCACCGCCTGCGTCAGCGCCGCCTCGGCCGAGGAAATCTGGCTTTGCGCTTGGGCGACGCTGGCCACCGCCCGCTGCAATTCGGCGTCGGCCTGCGCCAGTTGCGCCCGCAGGGTAGTGTCGGACAGCCGAACGAGTTCCTGCCCGGCCTCGACCCGGTCGCCCGGCTCGGCGCCGAGCGCGACGATTTCCAGCCCCTCGACCTGCGGATAGACCTGCACCTGCGCCCGCGCGACCAGGGTGCCGGACAGCGGCACCCGGCGCTGCACCTCGGCCGGGGCCGCCGCCGCGATCGTCACCGTCGGCAATGCAGCCTGCACCTGGCCCGCAGCGGGCTGTTCGGGCGGCGCGCCCCCCATCGGCAAGGCTGCGGCAGGAGCCAGCAGGAACAGGGCTGCGATAAGGGAAAGGCGCCGCATGGGTGATGTCTCTCTGGTGCCGGTGGCACATAGGCGCGAGCATATCCTGCGGCAATGGCGGCGTCTGCGGCTGCGGGGGGCAGTGTCTAGATGTTGACCTTGACGCCGGGCAGCCGCAGTTCCGTCAGCAGGTCGCGCAGTTCCTGCCTGGCGGCGATGTTCGACATCGACAGGGCTTGGGTTCCGACGTCGCGCAGATCCAGCAGTGTCAGCCCGCGCGGGAACAGTTCGCGGAAAATCACCCGCTCGGCAAAACCCGCGGCGACGCGGAAGCCGATGCGGCGCGACAGCCGGGTCAGCGCCTCGCCGACCTTGCGCTTGTTGTGCATTTCCGTGGTGCCGAGGCGGTTGCGCAGCACCACCCAGTCGATCGCCCCCGCCCCCGCCTGCCCGCGCAACTGGCGCGCGGACCAGACCATCTCGGCATAGATCGACGGTCCCAGCACCTCGCCCTGCGGCGAGATGCGGGCCAGCAGATCGAAGTCGATGAAGCTGTCGTTCATCGGCGTGACCAGCGTGTCGGCCAGCGTATGCGCCATCTGGCTCAGCTTCGTATGCGAGCCGGGGCAGTCGATCACGATGAAATCATGCTCGGCGTCCAGAGCGGCCACGGCCGGGGAGAGCGGGTCCGTGCCCTCGTCGCGCGACAACTCGCCCAGCGTAGGGCCGGGCAGGTCCAACCCCTCGCCTTCGACAAAGGCCCTGCGGTTTTCCAGATAGCGGGCGAAGCTGCGCTGGCGAACGTCAAGATCCAGCGCGCCGACCCGATGCCCCATCCGCGCCAGCGCGGTTGCGACATGCATCGAGGTCGTGGACTTGCCCGAACCGCCCTTCTCGTTGCCTACGACGATGATATGCGCCACGAATCGCCCCGCTTCAAACCAGCCGCAAGGTAACGGGAGAGCCGCCGCAAGTCATGGTGGCTGGCAGGGGCGGCAGAGCCCGGCCCCCCAAGTCAGCAGCGCACCGCCCATCGGATGAGCCAACGAAACAAATGCAGCCTTGACGGGAACGCCTTTGTGACACGAAGGTTAATAACCGGTTAACGATTTGTGTTTGCGAGTAAGCCGATGTTGCAATCCGTCAAGAACAAGGTTTCTGCACAGTACTGTTCTGTCGCAGCGGTTTCGCTGGGCAGCGGTGGCACTGTCCAGGGCAGGATCGTCGCCGTCTCGCCGGATGGGCGGGTGACACTGGACACGCCGCAGGGCAGCGTGACGGGCCGTCCGGTGGTCCCCGAGACGACGCGGGGCCAAGGGCTTCTTGCCACGATCTTCCGTCTCTGACCTGCGAACGAGAACGCCGCCCCTCGGGGCGGCGTTTTCGTCATTCCGACACGCGGGATCAGAAGCCCAGGCCGGCGTATTTGTTCTTGAACCGGGACACGCGCCCCCCGGTGTCCATCAGCTTGGCCGAGCCGCCGGTCCACGCGGGATGCGAGGTCGGGTCGATGTCCAGGGACATCGTGTCGCCCTCTTTCCCCCAGGTGGAACGGGTCTGGTAAGTCGTGCCATCCGTCATCTTGACGGTGATCATGTGGTATTCGGGATGGGTATCGGCTTTCATGGCGCGCGACCTCAGACGTTCTGGTTGGCGTCGGCCTTGGCGGCCTTCGGCTTGTAGTTGGAGACTTCGGCGATGCGGGCGGATTTGCCGCGGCGATCGCGCAGGTAATACAGCTTGGCGCGGCGGACGCGGCCACGGCGCACGACCTCGATCGAATCGACGTTGGTCGAATACAGCGGGAAGACGCGCTCGACGCCCTCGCCGAAGGAGATCTTGCGGACGGTGAAGGACGCGGCCAGCGTGTCGCCGCCCCTGCGGCTGATGCAGACGCCTTCGTACATCTGCACGCGGGTGCGGGTGCCTTCCGTCACCTTGTAGCCGACGCGGACGGTGTCGCCGGCCTTGAAGTCGGGAATGGTCTTGGCCAGAGCGGCGATCTGCTCGGCTTCCAGTTGGGCGATCAGGTTCATCGCGGGTTCCTTGTCATGGCTCGCGGTGGTCCCGCGATTGGTCTGATGCGCCCGAGAGCTGCGTCCTTTGGTCCGGGTCCATACCGTCACGGTATGCCCGCCACAGGTCGGGGCGGCGTTGCTTTGTCAGCCTTTCGGCCTCGTCCTGCCGCCAACGCGAAATTGCCGCGTGATTTCCCGACAGAAGAACATCTGGAATCGCACGGGCTTCCCATTCGGCGGGCTTCGTATACTGCGGATGCTCAAGCAGGCCGTGGGAAAAGGACTCCTCGGCCAGAGATTCCTGATTCCCCAGCACGCGGGGTATAAGGCGGATCGTCGCGTCGATCAAGACCTGAGCGGCGATCTCTCCGCCGGTCAGGACGTAATCGCCGATGCTGATTTCCGTGACGTCGAAGGCGTCCAGAACGCGCTGGTCCACGCCCTCGAAGCGCCCGCAGATGAGGGTGACGCCGGGGCCTTGCGCCAGACGGCGAGCGATAGCCTGGGTCAGCGGGCGGCCTCGGGGGGAAAGATAGACCACCGGCAGGTCAGGAGCGGCGGCCCTGGCCTCGCGCAGCGCGGCGGCCATGACATCGGCGCGAATGACCATGCCTGCGCCGCCGCCCGCCGGCGTGTCGTCCACGTTGCGGTGCCGCCCGATGCCATGGTCGCGCAACTGGATCGTGCGCAGCGACCACAAGCCCTCGGTCAGCGCGCGGCCGGTCAGCGACAGGCCCAGCGTGCCGGGGAAGGCCTCGGGGAACAGGGTGATGACCTGCGCGGTCCAGGCGCCCGCGAGTTCGGGCGGCGCCATCAGGTCGCGCGGCCGCAGCGAGGGGCGCACCGCGACCCGGCCGTGGGAGCGGGAGGGTGGCTCAGCCATCGCCGCCTCTGACCGGGAACCAGCCGGTTCCCGCCAGCACCGCGCCCGCGGCCGACAACGCCAGAGGGCCGAGGCCGCCCCAGTTGCCCGACCAGCCGAGGCTGCGGCTGACGGCATCGGCGCCGACATACAAAGCCACGCAGCCCAAGGCGGCCAGCGCCGTGACCGCTGCGAGATGAAAGGGCGAGCGCCAGCTTTCCGCAGGCGCGGCCAGCACCAGCCCAAAGACGGCGAGCAGCGCGAACAGCCCCACCGTCCAGCCTCCTCGACTACCCAAACCCGCCAGCACCGGCCCGGTGACGATCAGCGCCCGGCCGATCCACAGACGCAACGAGGCCCTATTCATCCGAACCCGGCGGGTCCGCGACAATGCGCCTTGCGGCCAGATCGACGGTCGGCACCGCCGCTTGCGTGAATGGAATCAGCAGCACGCCCGAGGGGCCGTAAACCTCAAGGATGTCGCCCGCACCGTGGTCGTAGATGGCGCGGACGCGGCCGAGGCTCGCGCCGCCCGTGTCCATCACCTCCAGCCCGATCAGGTCGGCGTGGTAGAACTCGTCGTCCGGCAGCGAGGGCAGCGCCGCGCGGTCAGCCCAGAGCGTCACGCCCTTCAGCGCGTCGGCCTGCTCCTTGGTTTCCACCCCTGACAGACGCGCGCCCAGCCCGCCATTGACAGGCCGGGTCAGCTTGACCGTGAAGCGGCGCCCGCCGTCCTCGCTGGTCAATTCGCCATAGGTGGCGATGTCCTCGGCGACAGTGCAGAAGCTTTTCAGCCGCACCTCGCCGCGCACGCCGAAGGCGCCGGCGATGGCGCCGACGCAGATGCGGTTGGACGGTTCAGCCATGCGGGTGCCCCTTGCCGAACGTCGGACGGGCGGGCGCAAACGCGCGCCCGCCGGTGATCCGTGGATCAGGGCGACTCGGTGCCGCTGGTCGATTCCGAGGCGTCCAGCGCGGTCTCGTCGGTCGCGGCGGGCGCATTTGCAGCCTCGGCGGCGGCGGCTTCGCGGGCGGCGCGCTTCTCGGCGCGGTCCTTGGCGGCCTTGCCCGGCTCGCCCTTCTTGAGGTTGGCGCGCTCGGTCTTTTCCTTCACGCCGGCGGCTTCCAGGAAGCGGGCCACGCGGTCGGTCGGCTGGGCGCCCTGGGACAGCCAGTGCTGCACGCGCTCGACATCCATCTTGATCCGGTCTTCCGAATCCTTGGGCAGCAGCGGGTTGTAGGTGCCCAGCTTCTCCAGGAAGCGGCCGTCGCGCGGCATGCGCGAGTCGGTGGCGACGATGGCATAATGGGGACGCTTCTTGGACCCGCCGCGGGCGAGCCGGATCTTCATGGCCATAGGTTCATCTCCTTGATATGGCGTTTTATTTCTGGAACTGCTCGTGATGCCGGATGACCTCCGAGATCACGAAATTGAGGAACTTGCGGGCGAAGGCGGGGTCCAGATCCGCCTCGGCCGCCAGCCGTTCGAGCCGGGCGATCTGGGCGGCCTCGCGCGCGGGGTCCGAGGGCGGCAGGTCGTGCTGCGCCTTCAGCCGCCCGACGGACTGGGTGTGCTTGAACCGCTCGGCCAGGGTGAAGACCAGCACGGCGTCCAGCCGGTCGATGCTGGCGCGATGGTCGGCCAGCAGCTCGGCGGCGCGGGCGGAAAGGTCGGTCATGGGGCAAAACCGGGCAGTGCATCCGATGCACGGACCATGCACAGGCGATGCACGGACGGTATGAACCGCCCGGTCCCAGTCACCGGGATGCCGGTCAGCGCCGTCATTTCTTGCCGAACAGCCCCGAAAGCCCGCCGGGCAGGTTCATCCCGCCCAACTGGCCGCCAAGGCCCTTCTGGTCCTGCAGCATCTTCGTGGCCTCGGCCATCTTGGCCGGATCGACGTCGCCCAGATCGGGCAGCCCGCCGCCCTTGCCGGACATGGCGCGCATGGCCTGCTTCATCATCGCGCCCTTGCCCATCTTGCTGACCTTCTTCATCGTGTCGGCCATCTGGCGCTGCATCTTCAGCAGCTTGTTCAGTTCCGCCACCTCCATCCCCGCGCCCGCGGCGATCCGCTTCTTGCGGCTGGCCTGCAGCAGATCGGGGTTGGCGCGTTCCTTCTTGGTCATCGAATTGATCAGCGCGACCTGGCGGCGCAGCATGGTGTCGTCGATGCCCGCGGTTTCGGCCTGCTTCGCCATCTTCCCCATGCCCGGCATCATGCCCATGATGGACTGCATCCCGCCCATCTTCTGCATCTGCTCAAGCTGGTTCCTCAGGTCGTTCATGTTGAACAGGCCCTTGGCAAAGCGCTTCATCATGCGCTCTGCCTGCTCGACCTCCAGCACCTGCTGGGCCTTCTCGACCAGGGCCACGATGTCGCCCATGCCGAGGATGCGGCCCGCGACACGTTCCGCGTCGAAGCTTTCCAGCGCGTCCATCTTTTCGCCGACGCCGACGAAGCGGATGGGCTTGCCGGTGATCTGGCGCATCGACAGCGCAGCACCGCCGCGCCCGTCGCCGTCCATCCGGGTCAGGACCACGCCCGAGACGCCGAGCTTGGCGTCGAACTCGGTCGCGACGTTCACGGCGTCCTGGCCGGTCAGGCCATCGACGACCAGCAGCGTCTCGCGCGGGTTCGCCACGTCGCGGACGGCCTGCACCTCGTCCATCAGCACGTCGTCGATGTGCAGGCGGCCCGCGGTGTCGAGCATGTAGACGTCATAGCCGCCCAGCGTCGCCTGCTGTTTCGCGCGCTTGGCGATCTGGACCGCGTTCTCGCCCTTGATGATCGGCAGGGTATCGACGCCGACCTGGCTGCCGAGGATCGCCAACTGCTCCATCGCCGCGGGTCGGTTGGTGTCCAGCGAAGCCATCAGGACGCGCTTCTTCTCGCGGTCCTTGAGCCGTTTCGCCAGCTTGGCAGTGGTGGTGGTCTTGCCGGACCCCTGCAAGCCGACCATCAGGATCGGCGCAGGGGGCACGTCGATCTTCAGCGTCTCGGGCGCATCCTCGCCCTGCAGGGTGCGGATCAGCTCGTCATGGACGATCTTGACGACCTGCTGGCCGGGGCTGACCGACTTGGTGACATTGGCGCCCGTGGCCTTCTGCGTGACAGCGCGGACGAAGCTGCGCACCACCGGCAGCGAGACGTCGGCGTCCAGCAGCGCCTGGCGTACCTCGCGCATGGCGGCGGTGACGTCATCCTCGGACAGCGCGCCCTGCCTGGTCAGGCGGTCGAAGACTCCGCCGAGGCGGTCTGACAGGCTCTCGAACATCGGCGGCCTCCGTGGCAGCGACGAAAACAGGACGGCCCCCGTGGGCGCAACGCGCTGACGGGGGTCGATCCCCGCGCAAGATCGGGGACCGGAAGGCAGAGCTTCCGGGCGTGGAACCCCGTTACGCCAGACAAGCGCCCGAGTCAACCGCCGGGCTGGAAAGCCGACCGGCAGCACCTTGCCGATGCGGCGCTTCCTCGTGCGACAGAATCATGACAATCTGTTAACGATAAAATGTTTGTTCTGTTAACGATGGGATCGGGTTTGCACATGGCGTGGCCGAATGTGACTGTGAATGGCGCGGCGGCTTGGGGGGCCGGTTCGTCGCGGCTCCATGCGCCCCTGCTGACGGCGGCCTATGGGATCTGGGCGGTGCTTCTGTGCCTGCACCTGCTGCAGACGCTGTCCGGACCCTGGCCTGCGCCCCTGCCCCGCCTTCTGGACCCGAACGAGGAAAGCAGCCTTTACACCTGGTTCTCGGTGCTGGCGCTGGGGGTTGCGGGGCTTCTGATGCTGGACCTCGGGCTTCGCACCCCGCCGTCCGACCGCATCCTGCGCTGGGGCTGGATCGGCGTCGGGCTGGCGGTGCTGGCGGTGTCGGCCGACGAGCTGCTGATGATCCACGAGGCCGTCGCCGTGCGGCTGCATGACCATTTCCAATGGGGCGGTTTTCTCAGGTTCGCCTGGGTGGTCCCGGCGATCGCGGTGGTCGCGCTGGGCGGGTTGCTGGTGCTGCCGTTCCTTGGACGGCTGCCCGCATCGACCCGCCGGTGGATGATCGCCGCAGGCGTCGTCTTTGTCGCGGGCGCGGTCGGGATCGAGATGATCGGCGGCAAGCTGTGGGACGACGGGCTTGAGGACAGCATCTCCTACGCGCTGGTCAGCGGCGCCGAGGAGGCTTTCGAGGGTCTGGGCGTCCTGATCCTGCTGGGCGGGATTCTGCGATATCGGCAGATGACCGGGGTCTCCTGACCCGCGGCTTTTGCCGAAGGGGGCGGTCATGGTAAGCCCGGACGAACATCAAGGGACCGACCATGACCCAAGCCATCAGCCGCTTCGACATTCCCAACCTGCGCAGCCTTCCGCCCGACATTCAGGAGATGATCCGCGCCGTGCAGGAGAAGTCGGGCTTCGTGCCCAACATCTTCCTTGCGCTGGCCCATCGCCCGGCCGAGTTCCGCGCCTTCTTCGCCTATCACGACGCGCTGATGGAAAAGGACGAGGGGCTGTCGAAGGCCGAGCGCGAGATGATCGTGGTTGCCACCTCGGGGCTGAACCGCTGCCAGTATTGCGTGGTGGCCCATGGGGCGATCCTGCGCATCCGGGCGCGTGACCCGATGATCGCGGACAAGGTTGCGATCAACTGGCGCAAGGCGGGCCTGAGCGAGCGGCACTATGCCATGCTGTATTACGCTGAACTTGTGGCGACGGATGCCGACAATATCACCCAGGACGATTACGAGGACATGATCGAGGCGGGCTTCACCCCCGACGAGATCTGGGACATCGGCGCGATCACCGCCTTCTTCGGGATGTCGAACCGGCTGGTGAACATGGCCGACATCCCCCCGAACGACGAGTTCTTCCTGCTGGGGCGGCTGCCGAAGCAGGGCTGAATCTTACGGCTTCAGCGCCAGCCCGCGCGCGGCCGCATCGCGGATCGCGGTGGCATAGGTGGTGACGTCGATGGCGGTCGCGACAAAGCGGGCGCCGTCGGCCACGGCGTTCCGCGCATTCGCCTCGTCGGTCCAGAGGATGCCGGGCGCCTTGCCCGAAGCAGCGATCACCCGGAGCGCGGCGCGGACCGCCTGCTGCACCTCGGGGTGGTCCAACTGGCCCGGAAAGCCCATGTCGGCGGCAAGGTCCGAGGGGCCGATAAAGACGCCGTCCACGCCCTCGACTGTCAGGATCCCGTCCAGGGCGGCAAGGCCCGCGCGGGTTTCCACCTGCACCCCCAGCCAGATCTGCGCATCCGCCGTGGCAAGGTAGTCCGGGATCGCGGAAAAGCCCGAGGCCCGCGCCAGCGCCGCCCCCACCCCGCGGTTGCCGTTCGGCGCATAACGGGTGGCGCGGACCAGTTGCACGGCCTGCGCGGCGCTTTCGACCATGGGGATCAGCAGCGACTGAGCGCCGATGTCGAGCGCCTGCTTGATCGCCCAGGTCTCTCCCATCGGCAGGCGCACCACGGGGGCGCTGCCGGACGCCTCGACCACCCGCAGTTGCGCGAGGATCGAGCGGAGGTCGTTCGGCGCGTGTTCCCCGTCGATCAGCAGCCAGTCGAAGCCGGCGGTGGCGGTGATCTCGGCGGCATAGGCGTCGGCCAGCCCGACCCAGGCGCCGATCAGGGTCTCTCCGGCCGCAAGGCGGGATTTGAAGCGGTTCTCGGGGGCGGGCATGTGCAGGCTCCGGTCTGTGCGGGGGCAGAGTGGGGAAGGCGCGGCGCTTGTGCAAGCGGGTGGCCGGGGCGGCCGGGCGGCGCGGGGTTCACGCGCAAGTGATGGCAACAAATGTGAGCGTGCAGAGTTGGTCGGCACTATCCTGTAACACCTGTAACAATCCATCCCAGGAGACAGCCCGATGACCTTCGCAAGAACTTCCGCCGCTGCCGCCCTTTTCGCCCTTGGTGCAAGCGTGGCCTTTGCCCAGACCGCCCCGGCGACCGTTGTCGATGTCGCGGTAGGGTCGCCCGATCACACCACGCTGGTGCAGGCCGTGACCGCTGCCGGACTTGCCGAGACGCTGCAGGGCGCCGGTCCCTTCACCGTCTTCGCGCCGACGAACGCGGCCTTCGCGGCGCTGCCCGCGGGCGCGCTGGATGACCTGCTCAAGCCCGAGAACAAGGACCAGCTTGTTGCCGTGCTGGGCTGCCACGTCGTCGAGGCCAAGGCCATGGCCGCCGACGTGGCGCAGATGATCGCCAACGGGAACGGCACGGCCACGGTCCCCGCGCTGGGCGGCTGCAGCCTGACGGCCACGGAATCGGGCGGCACCGTGACGATTGCCAGCCCCGGCGGCACTTCGGCCACCGTGGCGACGGCCGACCTTGAGGCCGGGAACGGCGTCGTCCATGTCATCGACGGGGTGCTGCTGCCGGCCTCGTGACCGGAACTTCCGCTGTCCGGGAAGCCTGCCGACCCGGCAACTCAGGGGGCGCCTCTCGCGCCCCCTTTTTTCATGGCGGTCAGGCCGCCTGCGCCTCAGGGTCGACCAGCGCGACCAGGTCCATCATGATCCGGTTCAGCTCGAAGTCCTTGGGGGTGTAGACGCGGGTCACGCCCATCTCGGCCAGCCGCTTGGCGTCGTCGTCGGGGATGATGCCGCCGACGATCACCGGGATGTGGCCCAGACCCGCCGCCCGCATCCGGTCCATCACGTCGCGGACCAGCGGCAGGTGGCTGCCCGAGAGGATCGAGAGGCCGACCACATGGGCGTCCTGTTCGCGGGCGGCGGCCACGATCTGTTCCGGCGTCAGGCGGATGCCGTCATAGGTGATGTCGATGCCGCAGTCCCTTGCACGGAAGGCGATCTGCTCGGCCCCGTTGGAATGGCCGTCGAGACCGGGCTTGCCGACCACGAACTTCATCCGGCGTCCGAGGCGGGTGCTGACGGCGTCCACCGCCTCGCGGATCGGCTCCAGCCCCTCGGTGCGGTTGGAGGGGTTCGGGGATACGCCGGTCGGGCCGCGGTATTCGCCGTGGACCTGCCGCATGACGCCTGCCCATTCGCCGGTTGTCGCGCCTGCCTTCGCCGCGGCGATGGAGGCGGGCATGACGTTGCGGCCGGCCTGCGCGTCTTCGCGCAGGCGCGACAGGGCGGCCTCGACGGCCGCAGTGTCGCGATCCTGCCGCCATTGGTTCAGCCGGGCGATCTGGTCCTGTTCCACCGCCGGATCGACGACCATGATGCCGCCGTCGCCTGCGGTCAGCGGCGAGGGCTCGCCCTGCTGCCAGCGGTTCACGCCGACCACGACCGTCTCGCCGTCCTCGACCCGGTTCAGCCGCGCGGCGTTCGATTCGACCAGCCGCCCCTTCATGTAGTCGATGGCGGCGATGGCGCCGCCCATTTCGTCCAGCAGCTTCAGTTCCGCGCGGGCTCCGTCCTTGAGTTCCTCGACCTTGGCCGCGACGGCCGGATTGCCGTCGAAGAGATCGCCGTATTCCAGCAGGTCGGTTTCATAGGCCATGATCTGCTGCATCCTCAGCGACCATTGCTGGTCCCAGGGGCGCGGCAGGCCCAGCGCCTCGTTCCACGCCGGAAGCTGGACCGCGCGGGCGCGGGCGTTCTTGGACAGCGTGACGGCCAGCATCTCGATCAGGATGCGGTAGACGTTGTTTTCCGGCTGCTGTTCCGTCAGGCCGAGGCTATTCACCTGCACGCCATAGCGGAAGCGGCGGTATTTCTCCTCCTCGATGCCGTAGCGGTCGCGGCAGATCTCGTCCCAAAGCTCGGTGAAGGCGCGCATCTTGCAGAGTTCGGTGACAAAGCGGATGCCCGCGTTCACGAAGAAGCTGATGCGGCCGACCATCGCCGGGAAATCCGCGGGCGCGACCTTGCCCTTGAGGTCGTCCAGCACCGCGATCCCCGTCGCCAGCGCATAGGCGAGTTCCTGTTCCGGCGTCGCCCCGGCTTCCTGCAGGTGATAGGAACAGACGTTCATCGGGTTCCACTTGGGCAGGTGCTGCGCCGTATAGGCCGCAACATCCGTGATCATCCGCAGCGACGGCTTGGGCGGGCAGATATAGGTGCCGCGCGACAGGTATTCCTTGATGATGTCGTTCTGGACGGTCCCCTGAAGCTTGGACACGTCCGCCCCCTGTTCCTCGGCAACCGCGACATAGAGCGACAGCAGCCACGGGGCGGTGGCGTTGATCGTCATCGAGGTGTTCATCTGTTCCAGCGGAATGGCGTCGAACAGCGCCCGCATGTCCCCCAGATGGCCGACGGGGACGCCGACCTTGCCGACCTCGCCCCGCGCCAGCACGTGGTCGCTGTCATAGCCCGTCTGGGTGGGCAGGTCGAAGGCCACCGACAGGCCGGTCTGCCCCTTGGACAGGTTGTTGCGGTATAGCTCGTTCGACTTGGCGGCGGTGGAATGGCCGGCATAGGTGCGGAACAGCCAGGGTTTGTCCTTCTGGGCCATGCGGCGCCCCTTATGAAAGAATCTGTCGCTTGGGGCGAGTTAAGGGACAGGATGCTGCGCCGTCAACTCGCCGCAGTGCGGCACAAGGCTAACGCAGGCCCTGAAAGATTGTTTCGCCTGCCAGACATATTGTTGCGTCACTTTCCGCTGCATCTATTGCAATGTTGCTTGGCCGCGCATAGCACTCGACTCGCAAGCCCGGCTTCTGCGCTGCGGCATGAACGCGAGGAGATCATGATGGCCCTGGACGCCCCGTCCGCGATCGCCCCCTACGACGCGCCGATCAAGGACCTGTACGAAATCGGCGAGATGCCGCCCCTCGGCCATGCGCCGAAACAGATGTATGCCTGGGCGATCCGTCGCGAACGCCAGGGCGAACCAGACCAGGCCATGCAGCTTGAGGTCGTCGACACCCCCACCATCGACAGCAACGAGGTGCTGGTCCTGGTGATGGCGGCAGGCGTCAACTACAACGGCATCTGGGCTGGTCTTGGCGTTCCGATCAGCATGTTCGACGTCCACAAGCAGCCTTATCACATCGCGGGGTCCGACGCCTCGGGGATCGTCTGGGCGGTCGGCGACAAGGTCCGCAACTGGAAGGTGGGCGACGAGGTCGTCATCCATTGCAACCAGGACGACGGCAACGACGAGGAATGCAACGGCGGCGACCCGATGTATTCCCCCACCCAGCGCATCTGGGGCTACGAGACGCCGGACGGCAGCTTCGCCCAGTTCACCCGCGTCCAGGCCCAGCAACTGATGCCGCGCCCCAAGCACCTGACCTGGGAGGAATCGGCCTGCTACACCCTGACGCTGGCCACGGCCTACCGGATGCTGTTCGGGCACGAGCCGCATGAGTTGAAGCCCGGCATGAACGTGCTGGTCTGGGGGGCTTCGGGCGGCCTCGGGTCCTATGCGATCCAGTTGATCAACGCAGCGGGGGCGAATGCCATCGGCGTGATCTCGGACGAGGACAAGCGCGAGTTCGTCATGGGCCTTGGGGCCAAGGGCGTCCTGAACCGCAAGGACTTCAACTGCTGGGGCGCGCTGCCCAAGGTCGGGTCCGAGGAATACAAGGACTGGTTCAACGAGGTCCGCAAGTTCGGCAAGGCCATCTGGGACATCACCGGCAAGGGCCAGAACGTCGACATCGTCTTTGAACATCCCGGCGAATCGACCTTCCCGGTGTCGGTCTTTGTCTGCAAGAAGGGCGGCATGGTGGTGATCTGCGCCGGCACCACCGGCTTCAACTGCACCTTCGACGTGCGCTACATGTGGATGCACCAGAAGCGCCTGCAGGGATCGCACTTCGCCCATCTGAAGCAGGCGGCGGCGGCCAACCGGCTGATGCTGGAACGCCGGCTCGACCCCTGCATGTCCGAGGTCTTCCCCTGGGCCGAGATCCCGCAGGCGCATGTGAAGATGCTGCGCAACGAACACAAGCCGGGCAACATGGCGGTGCTGGTGCAGGCCCCGCGCACGGGCCTGCGGACCTTCGAGGACGCGCTGGAAGCAAGGGAAAATGGCTGACTCCGAAACGGTCCCCAAGCGCCGGCAGATCAGCAGCGTTGGCGACCTTATCGCTTGGGTCAAGGACGTGAAAGGCTGTCCCCTGTTTGAAAAGGCAGGGGAGGTTTGCTATCGCGGCCATGAGGACGCCGCATTTTCGCTGCTGCCGTCCGTCCAGCGCAGCCTGCGCGCTGACGCGGAACAGAACATCATCAGCGAACTGCTGCTGTATTCAAGCGATGCGTTCCTGTCGGACCGCACCATGTTCGAAAAACTGGTACGGGCGCAGCATTACGCGCTGCCGACACGATTGCTGGATGTGACCATGAATCCGCTTGTCGGGGCCTATTTCAGCCTTGGGACCGACGACCGGACGGATGGCCAATTGTATATGTTCGGCTTCGCCCCGGACAGGATCAAATATCCCGACAGCGACTCGGTTGCGCTGATCTGCAACATCGCCCGTCTCACCAGCAAGGAACGAGAGGATCTGCGCAATGCCTGTAGTCAGGTCAAAAGCGACGATCCGGCGGAGGTAGAGAAGTTCCGCAGTCACAAGTCCATGCGCCGGCTGCTTCATTTCGTGCGCGATGAAAAGCCGGCGTTTGAGGATCGCGTCGAACCAAAGGATCTGACGACCTATTACTTGGTCAGGGCCAAGCAGAGCAATCGCCGCATCATTGCACAAAGCGGGGCGTTCATCGCGTCGGGGCTCAATTCCTACCAAAGGGTCGGCGGCAGTTCGACATTCCCAAGGGCCGAAGCCATCATCCCAAAGGAGGCCAAGCCGGACCTTCGCCGCGAACTAGAACTGTTTGCCATAAACCACCGGACCATGTTCCCTGACCTAGAAGACGTGGCTAGGCATATCGCGCGCAAGTGGAAGGTCGAAAGCATCTGATCCGATAACCGCAAGATAAGGATCGGCGCCAGCGAATCTTGGCGCCGATCTTGGGCATTGCAGCCTTCTCCCGTGAAGGATTACTGGCCGGGCTGGTAGCTCTGCGGCGGCTGCGCGGTGTCGGTCAGTTGCGACACGTCGAGGCCCGTTTCAGCCAGCGCCGCCTCGGCCTGCTGGCGGGTCTCGGCGTCGATCTGCGGCTCGCGCGCGAGAATCCAGCCGATCGGGCCTTCGGGCGACTGCACGGCCGCCCATTGGTATTGCCCGTCCTCGATGTCGCTGGCGGCGGCCACGACATAGTTCACGCCCTGGCTTTCCTCACCGACCGAGAACGAGACGTTCAGGGTGTTGAAGTTGTTGTTCACCACCTCGGCCTCGCCGGTGATGCCCTGAGTCTCGCCACCCTCGGCATCACAGCGGTTCGTGACCTTGACGGTGGCCTCATCGATCAGCTCGTAGGTCGCGGTCACGCCGCCCGCGCACATCTCCTGGAAGGGGGCGGGGGTGCGGGCGATCTCGTACCAGGTGCCGATATAGGCCTGCGGGTCGATCTCGGTCGCGGCGGTGGTGCCGGCGTCCTGTGCGAAGGCGGGGGCGGTCGTCATCAGCGTTGCGGCAAGGCCGAGGGTGAATCTCATCTGGGGTCTCCTGTGTGGTGTGGCGGGACAACGCGGGCGGTCCCGCATCGTTCAGACACGCGGTATCACGATCAGTAGTTGCCGGGCGGGTCGCTGGCGGGAAAGGATTCGTCCGCCTGCTCGTCCACGCGGTCCCAGCCGCGGCGCGGGCGGTCGCGCATCGACTCTGGTCCCGCATCGCGGACGAATCCGGGGGCGCAGAGTTCGTCGGTGCCTTCCGCCACCTTGGGGTGGATGGCCGCCATGCCATCGGGGACGCGCCTGGACGACGACCTGCGCGGCCGGTTGTCGCGCAGGAACGAGACGGCCAGCGCGGCGATCCCCGCCAGCGCGAGCAGCGGCAGCAGCGGGTCGGGGCGGTGATGATGCCGGTATCTCATGGAATATCCTTTCCTGTTGGTGGCGGCGCGCGGGGCGTCTTCAGCCGCTCAACGCCCTGACCCGGCGCTGGGTCCGTCGCGGCGAAAATTGCCGCCGGGCGTGGCGGTGCGCCGCCGGTGCCGCTAGGATGCGGCATGGAACTTTCCCCGGCCTCCCCCACCCTGCCCGCCTTCTCGCCTGATCAGGCTGAGGCATGGGATGCGCTGTCCGGGGCGCTGACGAGCGCGGGCATCGACCTTCTGTCCGAGGAACTGGCGCCCGCTCAGGGGGGCAAGGGCCGGGTGATGGCGGTGCTGGGCAAGGCGGGATCGGGCAAGACGCTGCTGCTGGCGGAGCTGACCCGCGCGCTGGCGGCGCTGGGCGTGCAGGTCGTCAGCGGGGATTACGAGGGCAAGCGGAAGAAGGACGCCCGCACCGTCGCAGTGCTGGCGCCGACGAACAAGGCGGCCTTCGTGCTGCGCACGCGCGGGGTGCCCGCGACGACGATCCACCGCATCCTTTACACGCCCGTCTATGACCCGGAATACGAGCGGCTGGCCGAGTGGCTGACCGGCACCGGCGAGCGCCCCCGGATCGAGGGGCTGACCGACGAGGCGCTGGACCGGGCGCTGCTGTTCTTCCAGCAGCACGGGTCCATCCCCGGCGCTCTGGCGACGGCGGGGCTGCGGGGGTCGGATTTCATCCAAGAGTGGAAGCGGCGCGAGGACCCGCTGGACGTGGGGCTGATCGACGAGGCGTCCATGCTGGACGAGCGCCAGTTCGACGACCTGCGCGAGATATTTCCGCTGCTGGTCCTGTTCGGCGATCCAGCGCAGTTGGCCCCGGTGGGGCAGTCGGGCGAGATGGTCTTCGACCGGTTGGCCGCGTCCCAGAAGCTGGAACTGCACCGCATCCACCGGCAGGCGGACGACAGCCCGATCCTTGATCTGGCACACGCGCTATCCGATCCGGCTGTCGATTTCCCGGCGTTCGAGCGGCTGGTGCGCGAGGCTGCCGCCAGCGATCCGCGCGTGGTCTGGGCGGAACGGATGGACGCCGACCTGATGGCCCGCAGCCCGGCACTGGTCTGGCGCAACGCGACGCGGGTGCGGCTGATCACCGCCTTCCGCGCCGCCCACGCTGCGCCCGGCGATCTGCTGCTGCCGGGGGAACCCCTGGTCTGTGACGGGCTTGAACTGCCGCTGAAGCACCGCAAGAAGCGCATCGACCTTGAGGCGCGCGGCCTCATCAAGGGCGCGCAGGTGATCTATCTGGGACCGGGCAAGAAGCCCGGCTTTTCGCGCCTGCACGTCATCGGCACGCCCGAGCCGCGGCTTTCGGCGGCCAGCATCGTCAAGATCGAGACGCCGGATGTCGAGGAGCCCTTCATCCCCTTCGCCGCCCGCATGGGCGCGACCTTCCTGCATGGCGCGGCGGTGACGATCCACAAGGCGCAGGGGTCGCAATGGCCCGAGGTGCAGGTCTTCGGCCCCGATCTCTCCGCCGCCGCCTGGTCGAACCGGATCGAGGCGGGACTGCCCTTGTGGAAGCGGCTGGCCTATGTGGCGATCACGCGGGCGCAGGAGCGGCTGTTCTGGGTCACGCGGGCGGCCTTGGCGCGTCCCAGGGTGGGGCTGTCGGTGGATGATCTGACGGTCGAAGCGGCGCCTTTGGAACTGGCGGCCCCAGAGTCCGAGGCGGAGTGAAGGGTTGCACCGCCGGAGCCTCCGGCGGGGATATTTAGGGCCGAAAGATGCGGATTGGCGTCAGGCCTTGCGGGTCTTGGCGCCCCGGTCTGCCTGAAGCTGCTCGATGCGGTCGCGCAAACGCTCGGTCAGCGCCTCGCGGGGCAGGCCGGTTTCCTGCGCAAGACGCAGGACGCCGAAATGGACGCGGGCCACTTCCTGATAGTAGCCGGCGAAGGCGAAGTTGATCGAGGCGCCGGCCATTGCGCCGAAGACGGGCGTGGCCTGCGCCGCGAGCTTCTGGCCGAGCACCAGCGACAGGCGCGGCGCGATGCGGGCGATGAGGCCCTGCACGGTCTGGCCGGTGATCGAGAGCTTGGCGGCCAGCAGGCCGAGGTCGGTGCCGTCGTCCTCGGACATGGGACCGGCGGCGGCGAAGACACGCAGCGCCTCCATTCGCACCTCGTCGCTGTCGGGATCGAGGCCATGCTCGGCGGCGATCTCGAGGATCGCGCGCAAGAGCATCGTCACCGTCAGCGGCAGTTCGACCACCGCGCCCGGCAGGCCCGCCATGCCGCCCGCTGCCCCCGAGACGGTCGAGGCCAGCCGGTTGAACCAGTCGCCCCGGTCGCGGACATAGCGGCGCGATTGCGTGGCCGCGTCAAAGGCGCGGTTCAGCGCCGCCAGCGTGATCCGGTCCATCCGCTTGCGGACAAAGCCCGGCAGCCGGTCGATCAGTCCCTGCGCGCTGCCCCCGACCGAGGCGAGCATCTCCATGACCAACCCGCCCGCCTCGACATAGCGGCGAGCGAGCTTGTCGATCTGGACATGGACCAAAGGGTCATCGATCGGCGGCAGAATGGCTTGGCGCGAGGTGATGCTGGTCGCGGGCATGGGAATCGTCCTTCGTAACCTCAACCTCGGAACAGGAGGAGAGCAGATCGGGGTCGTCGATTTCGGCAAGCCCCGCCAGCACCTCGGGCCGGGTCTCGCGCGTCACCGCGCCCCGCACACCAACCCATGCGCCGGGGCGAAGTTCCAGCCCCAGCACCCGGTCGGGGTTGGTGGGGGGCGGCATCTCGACGTGGTCGAGCTTGCGGAAACCGAAGCGGCCGTAATAGGGCGCGTCGCCGACCAGCATCACGCGTTCCCAGCCCATCGCGGCGGCGCGGGACAGGCTTTCGCGCATCAGGAAGGCGCCGAGCCCCTCGCCCTGCGCGGTCGGATGGACGGCAACCGGGCCGAGCAGCAGGACGGGGCGGCCGCCTACTCGGACGGGCCAGTAGCGGATGGCGGCGACCATCGATTCGTCCGGGTCGCCTGCCCGCATGGTCAGGCAAAGCTCGGGCACCGGGGGCACGCCGTCGCGCAGTCGGTAGGAGGACAGCGCCGTGCGGCCGGGCCCAAAACACAGGTCCAGCAGCGTCTCGACCTCGGGGGTGTCGGCGGCGGATTCGGGGCACAGCGTGTACATCGGACCTCATCGCCGCCAGTCGCCGCGGCCTTAGCATCGACCCACGGGGGGTGAAAGAAACAAAGCCGTGCAAGCGGTTGCCCATGGCGGCGGGCGTGTTCATATGGCCGCGCCACAGCAGCAAGGGCCCGGCCATGTTCTATCGACCCGAGGCGGGCCACGGCCTGCCGCACAACCCCTTCAACGCCATCATCGCGCCGCGGCCCATCGGCTGGATTTCAACCCGCGGGCGGCAGGGGGATAACCTCGCGCCCTATTCCTTCTTCAACGCCACGGCCTACGTTCCGCCGCAGGTGATGTTCGCCTCGACCGGCGCCAAGGGGGACCGACCCGGCACCAAGGACAGCGTGGCGCAGATCGCCGAAAGCCGCGTCTTCTGCGTCAACATCGCCGACGCGCCGCTGAAAGAAGCGATGAACGCGAGTTCGGCCCACCTGCCCGCCGGGACAAGCGAGTTCAAGGCGGCGGGCCTGACCGCCGTCCCCTGCGAGACCATCGAGTGCCCGCGCGTGGCGGAAGCGGCGGCGAGCCTTGAATGCCGCGCGACCCGGATCATCCGGCTGGCGGGCGAGTCGAACCACATGGTGCTGGGCGTCGTCACCGGCATCCACCTGCGCGACGACTGCCTGGTGGACGGGCGGTTCGACCTGACCCGCTCGGGCTGGCTTTCGCGAATGGGCTACCGCGATTACGCGGTCGTCACCGAGTTGTTCGAGATGGAGCGTCCGGCATGAACCGGCAGAAAAGCGTCAAGGATTACATCCGCACCATCGTGGATTTCCCGCACGAGGGGATCCTGTTCCGCGACGTGACGACGCTGTTCGCCGACGCCCGCGGCTTCCGCATCTGCGTGGACCAGTTGCTGTCCCCTTACGCGGGCATCCCCATCGACAAGGTCGTGGGGCTTGAGGCGCGCGGCTTCATCCTCGGCGGGGCGGTGGCGCATCAACTGACCACCGGCTTCGTGCCGATCAGGAAAAAGGGCAAGCTGCCCGGCGCGGTCATCAGCCAGGCCTATGCGCTGGAATACGGCGAGGCGGTGATGGAGATCCACGACGACGCGCTGCGTGCAGGCGAGCGGGTGCTGATCGTGGACGACCTGCTGGCCACCGGCGGCACCGCCAGCGCCGCCATCGAGCTGTGCCGCCGCTTAGGGGCCGAGGTCGTGGGTGCGGCCTTCGTCATCGACCTGCCCGAATTGGGCGGACGGCAGGTGATCGAGGCCATGGGCGTCGAGGTTCACGCTCTTTGCGAGTTCGAGGGGGTCTGAGCCGCGCGCATCTCGGGCAAGGGGAAGATCCGGTCATAGGCCCAGTTGAAGGCGTAGCCGTAGATCAGGTAGAAGATCACGATCCCGATGTCGAACAGGAATGCCTGCCACAGCGTCCCCCCCAGCATCCAGGCGATGAAGGGCAGCAGGATGACCAGCAGGCCCAGTTCAAACAGCAGCGCGTGCAGCGCCCGGATCGGATGGGTCTTCACCACGCTGCCGCGCAGCCGCAGCATCGCGCGGTCGAACATCCAGTTGTAGACGAAGACCCAAGCCGTCGCCACCAGCGACGAGACAACGCCGATCACGCCAAGGGCCTGGACGTCGAAGCCGGTCAGCAGCGCGCCGCCTCCGATCAGAAAGATGAGGCCGATCACTTCGAACAGGATGGCGTGGCGGATACGGTCGGCGGTGGTGCGCATGGGGATCGGTTCCTTTGCGGGCCGTCCCGAGCGCTGCCCATGATGGGGAAGGTCGTCCTTCGCCGTCCGATATAGGCCGGGCGGTGATGGGGATCAACTCAGCACCGCGCCGGGGTTCATGATGCCCTGCGGGTCCAGCGCGGCCTTGATCGCCCGCATGGACGACAGCTTCACCGGGTCGCCCCAGCGTTCGAGATCCGCGACCTTCAGCCGCCCGACCCCGTGTTCCGCCGAGAAGGAGCCGCCGCGTTCCACGACCATCCCGTAGATCGCCTCGGGCAGCCGGAAGCGCAGGTCGGCGTAATCGGCGCGGGTGCGGCCGGGACCGGGGAAGACGTTGTAATGCAGGTTGCCGTCGCCCAGGTGCCCGAAGCAGTTGATCCTGAGATCGCCCATCCCCGCGATCATCGCGCCCGCGTCCGCGATGAAGCGCGGGATTTCCGACAGGGGCAGGCTGATGTCATGCGAGGAAATCGCGCCGATGCGGCGGTTCGCCTCGGGCAAATGCTCGCGCAGGTTCCAGAACTCGGCGGCCTGCTGGCCGGACTGGGCAATGGCGCCGTCAAGGACAAGGCCTTCCTCCATCGCCCGGCCCAGCAGGTCTTCCACCGCCGCCTCGGGGTCCATTCCCTTGGGAAGCGACAGTTCCAGCAGCACCGACCAGGGGGCGCCGGGCAGGGGCTGGCGGATTTCGGGCAGCGTCTCGGCCACGAAGGCGAGGCCCTGACCCGAGATCAGTTCAAAGGTGGTCACGCAGCCCGCCATCATCTCCTGCGCCAGCGACAGCAGTTGCAGCGCGGCCTGCGGGTCGGGCACTTCCAGCATCGCGGTCGCCATCGCCGCCGGACGCGGCGCGAGCTTCAGCGCCGCCGCCGTGATGATCCCCAGCGTGCCCTCGGCCCCGATCAGCAGATCCCGCAGGGAATAGCCGGTGTTGTCCTTCCGCAGCCGCTTGAGGTCGCGCAGGATGGACCCGTCCGGCATCACCGCCTCGATCCCGAGGCAGAGCGCACGCGCATTGCCCCAGCGCAGGACACCCGTGCCGCCTGCGTTCGCGGCCAACACGCCGCCGATCTGCGCCGTGCCCTGGCTTGCCAGCGACAGCGGGAACTGACGGCCCGCAGCCGCTGCGGCCTCCTGCACCTGCTGCAGAGTGACGCCCGCCTCCGCCACCAGCGCATCCTCGTCCGGCCAGACATCGCGGATCGTGGTCATGCGTTCCAGCGACAAAACCAGCGGTGGAACCCCGTCGGGCATCACCGCACCCGCGACCAGCCCGGTCCCGCCCCCGCGCGGCAGCACCGCCACCCGTGCCTCCGCGCAGGCGCGGACGATGGCCGCGACCTCCTCGACGGTGCGCGGCGCCGCCAGCAGCCCGCCCTGCCCGGCGAAATAGCCGCGCGGCTCGTCCAGATGCCGCGGCTCCAGCGGGCGGACGACGCCTGCCGGCAGGGCGGCGACCAGGCGATCATCGGCGGGGTTCAGCATGCAGTTCTCCTTTGCCCAAATATCCCGGGGGGTGAATGGGGGTGGGGCCCCATTCACACTCGCAGAGTGGCGGGGGCAGCGCCCCCATGCGCCCTATCCCGCCTCGGTCCGCCCGCGCCGGTCGGGGCGCAGATAGGAATAAAGGACGTGGTTCCGCCAGCGCCCGTTGATCTGCAGATAGGACTGCGCGACCCCTTCATACTTGAAGCCGCATTGCTCCAGCACGCCCCGGCTGGCGGTGTTCTCGGGCAGGCAGGCGGCCTCGATCCGGCTGAGGTCCATCGAACTGAAGGCATGGCCGACGACCGCCCCGATCGCCTCGCGCATGTAGCCCTGCCGGGCAAAGGGCGCGCCGATCCAGTAGCCCAGCGTTCCCATCTGCGCCGGGCCGCGGCGGATGCCGTCCAGCGTGATCGCGCCCAGCAACTCGCCGTCATCGCGGCGGGTCAGGAACAGCGGCAGCGAGGTGCCGCTGCGGCTCGCCCGTGCGGCCCAGTAGACGCGGTTGGTGAAGGCGCGGCGCGACAGGTGGTCGGCGTGCCAGACGGGTTCCCACGGGGTCAGGAAGGCCCGGCTTTCGGCCCTGAGGCCGGTCCAGGCGGTGAAGTCGCCATGTCCGGGCAGGCGCAGCACCATGCGCTCGGTTTCCAGCCGGGGCGCATGGCGCCGCCAGAACATCAGGCGGCGAGCCGAAGGGCCAAGGCCTCTCGCGCGGGGGCCTTGCGGACGGGACCATACAGCGCCAGCGCCGGCTGCGCCCGCGCGATCATCCGCTGCGCGTGGTCGCGCACGTCACCGGCGGTCACGGCGTCGATGCGCCGTGCGACCTCCTCGGCATCGGGCACCCGGCCCCAGATCGACAGTGCCCGGGCAATGCGTTCCGCCTGCCCCGAGGGGCTTTCCAGACCCATCAGCAGCCCGGCCTTGAGCTGCGCCTTGGCGCGCGCGACCTCGGCTTCGCCCAGATCCCCGGCGGAGCGGCGGATCTCGTCCACCGTCAGATGCGCAAGGTCAGCCACCTGATCGCCCGAGGTGCCCGCATAGATCGTCACCATCCCGGTGTCGTCGTGGAAGCCCGACTGCGCGAAGATGGAATAACACAGCCCCCGCTCCTCGCGGATCTTCTGGAACAGGCGCGAGGACATCCCGCCCCCCAGCGCATTGGTCCAGATCTGCGCGGCGTAGAAGTCGGGGTCCCGGAAGCCCGGCCCCTCGAAGGCCAGGGCGAAATGCGCCTGTTCCAGCTTCTTGACGCGGCGGGCCTCGCTGCCCTGCCAGACAGCGCCTTCGCGGGTGACGCCGACAAGCGGCTTGAGATGACCGAAGATGTCCTCGGCCTGCCGCACCAGCGCCTCGTGATCGACCGCGCCGGCAGCGGCCACGATCATCTGGCCGGGACCGTAATGCTCGGCCACGAAGCCCGCGAGGTCGTCGCGGGAAAAGCCCGAGACACGCTCGGCAGGACCGAGGATCGTGCGGCCCATGGGCTGGCCGGGATAAGCCGCCTCCTGCAGCCAGTCGAAGATCACGTCGTCGGGCGTATCGAGGCTTTGGCCGATTTCCGACAGGATCACGCCGCGCTCGACCTCGATCTCGCGCGGGTCGAAGGTCGGGTTCAGAACGATGTCGCCGATCACGTCCAAGGCCAAGCCCACGTCGCCCGACAGCACGCGGGCGTAATAGGCAGTCACGTCGCGCGAGGTATAGGCGTTGATATAGCCGCCCACGTCCTCAATGGCCTCGGCGATCTGCAGGGCCGACCGGCGGGCGGTGCCCTTGAAGGCCATGTGTTCCAGGAAATGCGCGATGCCGTTCTGCTCGGCGCGTTCGTCGCGGCCGCCTGCATTGACCCAGATGCCGACGCTGGCGGAATGCAGGCCCGGCATCAGGCGGGTGGCGACCCGCAGGCCGTTCGGAAGGGTGGTGATCTGGACGTCGTTCAAGCCATTCTCCGTTCTAGGATCAAGGACTTAAGCGCCTCGTTGTCGTTTTCAACCCGAGTGACACGCTCGGGCAGGTCGAAGAGGCGGCCCATGTGCGGCGGCAGCGGGGGCCGGATGCCGACGGCCTGTTCCACGGCATCGGGGAACTTGGCCGGATGGGCGGTCGCCAGCGTGATCATCGGGACGCCGGGCTTGCGGTGGTCATCCGCGACCCTGATGCCGACGGCGGTGTGGGGGCAGACGACCTCGCCCGTCTTGGCGCGGACGCGGGCGATGGTGGCGAGCGTCTCGGGTTCCGACACCCGGCCCGAGTTGTAGATCTCGCGCAGGTGCTGCAGCGCGCCTTGCGGGACGCTGAAGCTGCCCCCTTTCAGTTCCTGCATCAGTTGCGCAACGGCCGCGCCATCGCCGTTCAGCGCATAGAACAGCGCGCGTTCGAAGTTGGAGCTGACCTGGATGTCCATCGAGGGCGACACGGACGGCTCGACCCGGCCCACCTCGTAGGTGCCGCTGCGCATGGCGCGGTCGAGGATGTCGTTCTGGTTGGTGGCGATCACGAGGCGATCCACCGGCAGGCCCATCTCCTTGGCGATGGTGCCCGCGAAGATGTCACCGAAGTTGCCGGTCGGCACGGTGAAGCTGACCGGGCGGTGCGGCGCCCCCAGGCTGACCGCGCTGGTGAAGAAATAGACCACCTGCGCCAGCACCCGCGCCCAGTTGATCGAGTTGACGCCCGCCAGCCCCACGCCGTCGCGGAAGTCGTGGTCGTTGAACAGGTCCTTCAGCCGCGCCTGCGCGTCGTCGAAGGTGCCGTCGATGGCCAGCGCATGGACATTGGCCTCGTCGGGCGTGGTCATCTGACGCCGCTGCACCTCGCTGACCCGGCCATGCGGGTAGAGGATGAAGACATCGACGTTCGGCAACCCGCGGAACGCCTCGATGGCGGCCGAGCCGGTGTCGCCGGAGGTCGCGCCGACGATGGTGATGCGGCGGCCTTCGCGGGCCAGCGCGATCTGGAACAACTGCCCGATCAACTGCATGGCGAAGTCCTTGAAGGCCAGCGTCGGCCCGTGGAACAGTTCCAGCAGGTGATGGCCCGGCGCAAGCTGGACCAGCGGCGCGCGGGCGGCGTGGCCAAAGCCCTGATAGGCGCGGCGAATGGCCTGGCGCAACTCGTCCTCGGAAAAGCTTTCCGCCACGAAGGGCCGCATGACGCGGAAGGCGGCTTCCTCGTAGCTGACGCCTTCCAGCGCCGCGATCTCCGCCGCGTCCATCTGCGGGATGGTCTCGGGGACATACAGCCCGCCGTCACGGGCGAGGCCGGTCATCATCGCCTCGGCAAAGGGCAGCACGGGCGCCTGCCCGCGGGTCGAGATATAGCGCATCGTCTTCCCTTCAGTCGGTCCGTCGCCGGATACGCCAGGCCAGCGCCATTGTCATCCCGAAGCAGATCAGGGCGAACAGAAACCACTGCACCGCATAGGAGAGGTGGTTGTTCGGGATGCCGCCGATGTCGAGCGGGATCGGCATTACTCCCTGCGCGTCGCCCTGCACGGCGCTGGCGACGACCAGCACCGGCTCGGTCCCCAGATGCGCGGCCATCCGCGGCACTTCGCGGGCGAACCAGATGTTGGCGGCAACGTCGGGTTCGGGAGTCGATCCGCCTTTCTCGTCCGGCCAGTGCAGGTTGCCTGCGACCGTCAACGGCACAGGCGGGCGTGCGGCATGGCGGTCGTCCTGCGGAACATAGCCACGGTCCACCATGATCCGGCGGCCGTCCGCGGTCTCGAAGGCCGAGACGATGTTGTAGCCCCCGCCTTGCTCTTTCGTGTGCGAAAGGACGAGGATCTCCTCGCCAGTGGTGCGGCCCTCTACCACCACCGGCAGGTAGCGCAGCGACGGGTCAATGGTGGCAGGCAAAGGAACCGGCGGCTGCTCGATCCCGGTCTGGATGGCGGCGAGCTGCTGGGCCTTCCATTCCATCCGCTGCAACTGCCAGACGCCCAGCGAGGCCAGCACGGCGGTCAGGGCGATCCCCGGAATCAGCAGCAGAAGCAGGCGGCGCAGCATCGAAGGTGCCCTGAGCGGATGGGGCATCAGCCCCCTGAACGGCAAAGGCGCGCGGGACCTGCCCGCGCGCCTGCTTGGCTGTGAATGGGGATCAGCGGCCCCAGACGTAGATGGCGGCGAACAGGAACAACCAGACCACGTCAACGAAGTGCCAGTACCAGGCGGCAGCCTCGAAGCCGACATGCTGGTGCTGGGTCATGTCGCCGCGGATGAAGCGGATCAGGCAGACGAAGAGGAAGATCGTCCCGATGACGACGTGGAAGCCGTGGAAGCCGGTCGCCATGTAGAAGACGCCGCCATAGGCCGTGTCCGCCAGGCCGAAGGCCGCATGGCTGTATTCATAGGCCTGCAGGGCGGTGAAGGCGACGCCCAGGATCACCGCCACGATCAGGCCTCGGATCACCGTCTTGCGGTCGTTGTCATGGACCAGCGCATGGTGCGCCCAGGTCACGGCGCAGCCCGACAGCAGCAGGATCAGCGTGTTGATGAAGGGCAGATGCCAGGGGTCGAAGGTCTGGATGCCTTCGGGCGGCCAGACGCCGTCCACAATCGGGCTCATCTCGCCCATCGGGTAAAGCGCGTGCTTGAAGAAGGCCCAGAACCAGGCGACGAAGAACATCACCTCGGAGATGATGAACAGGATGATGCCGTAGCGCAGGCCGATCTGCACGACGGGGGTATGGTCGCCGGTGTTGCCCTCATGCGTGACGTCCGCCCACCAGCCGTACATGGTGTAGATCACCAGCAGGAAGCCGACGGCGAAGACCGCCCATTCGGGCAGGCCCAGCACGCCCATGCCCTTCATCCAGAAGACGCCGCCGGTCAGCATGATGAACGCGCCGACCGCGGACAGGAACGGCCACAGGGATGGCGGCAGGATGTGATAATCGTGGTTCTTGGCGTGGGCCATGATGGCGGGCTCTCTCTGCGTCGTCATGTGCGGTCAGTTCAGGGCGGTCGCCATGGCGCCGGTCTCGGCCCGGGCCGATTTCTGCGCGTCCTGGCGGAAGAAGGTGTAGCTGAGCGTGATGTCGCGGATATGGGCCGCGTCGCGGTTGTCCAGCATGTCGGGGCTGACGAAGAAGGTCAGCGGCATCTCGATCCGCTCGCCGGGGGCGAGCGTCTGCTCGGTGAAGCAGAAGCATTCGATCTTCTCGAAGTAGTATCCGGCGTCCGAGGGGGCGACGTTGTAGGTGGCGCTGCCCGTGACGGTTTCGTCCGAGGTGTTGACGGCCTCGTAATAGGCCATGGCCGTCTCGCCCAGACGCACCGTCATCTCGGTCTGCATCGGGCGGAAGGTCCAGCCGAGGTCCGACATGACATTGGCGTCGAAGCGCACGCGGATGGTGCGGTCCAGCACCCGGTCGGATTCCTGCGTGGCCACCTGCGTGGTGCCGGCGAAGCCCGTCACCTGGCAGAACCAGGAATAGAACGGCACCGCCACCCAGGCCAGCGCACCCATGGTCACGACGACCGCCAGCAGCCGCCAGACCACCCGCTTGTTGGCGTCGGGATGCGTGCTCATGGCCGCACCGGCGCGGGTTGCGCGTTAGGCAGGTCCGCCCCCGGCGTGCCGGGCACGGCAACGGGGTTCGCGGCAGGTCCGGGCAGCGAGGTCGGCGCAGGTGCAGCGGGGCGATGGTCGAAGCCCTGGATCATGCCGCCCTGCTGCACCTTGACGATGGACAGGGCAAAAACCAGCGTCACGAACAGCACCAGCACGATGCCAAGGCCAAGATTGCGCCCGCTGCGGCGGCGGTGCAGTTCATGTTCCGCACGAATTCCCATCACCATGTCCCCACCGTGGCCTGCAGCGCCAGCGCGGCGAAATGCAGTGCAAGATAGTACAGCGACAGCCGGAAGAAGCTCTTCTCGACGCGATAGCCGTCGGCCTGCGCCCTTTCCTCGCTCCGGCGCAGGATCTGCCAGCCGCCGTGGATGAACAGGGCGTTCAGCACCAGCGCCACCGCCATGTAGACCGGCCCGCCGATGGAGGTCAGCCCCAGCGCGACGGCGAAGGGCGCCAGCACCAGCGTATAGCCGAAGATGTGGCGGCGCGTGGCCGCGCGGCCATGCGTCACTGTCAGCATCGGCACGCCGGCCTTGTGGTAGTCCTCCTTCATGAACAGCGCCAGCGCCCAGAAATGCGGCGGTGTCCAGAAGAAGATCAGCGCGAACATCAGAACCGATTCGACCGCGATCCCGCCCGTGGCGCAGGCCCAGCCGATCATCGGCGGGAAGGCCCCCGCCGCACCGCCGATCACGATGTTCTGCGGCGTCGAGCGCTTGAGGAACACCGTGTAGATCACGGCATAGAAGAAGATCGTGAAGGCCAGGAAGGCGGCCGCGAACCAGTTGGCCGCAAGCCCCAGCATCAGCACCGCAAGGCCCGACAGGAACAGCCCGAGGCTCAACGCCTCGCCCGCCGTCACGCGGCCCGCGGGGACCGGGCGCTTGCGGGTGCGGTTCATCACCGCGTCGATGTCGGCGTCATACCACATGTTCAGCGCGCCGGACGCGCCGCCCCCCAGCGCGATGAACAGGATCGAGGCGAAAGCCACGACCGGGTTCACCGACACCGGCGCCACGTAAAGCCCGACAAAGGCGGTGAAGACCACCAGCGACATGACGCGGGGCTTCAGCAGGGCGACATAGTCGCCGAACTCGCCCTCGCCCCCTGCGGACAGGCCATGGGCCTCGTATGAACGGATGTCCGTCACGCCGATCAGTTCGCCGAAGCCAGCCGCACCGGCGCGGCAGGCAGGTGGTCAGAGGCATCGGCGGCAAAGGTCGTCTGCGCCTCGGCCAGCCAGGCGTCATAGGTTTCCTGGCTCACCGCCTTGACCACGATGGGCATGTAGGCGTGGTTGATGCCGCAGAGTTCCGAGCACTGGCCGAAATAGACGCCTTCCTGCGTCGCCTCGAACCACAGTTGCGCGATGCGGCCGGGCACGGCGTCCTGCTTCACGGCAAAGGCGGGGATGGTCCAGGAATGGATCACGTCGGTCGCCGTCACCTGCATCAGCACCGTGGCGCCGACCGGGACCACCACGGCGGTATCGGTGGCCAGCAGGTATTCATCCTCGGAATAGCCGTAATCCGCCAGTTCCTCGCGCGTCAGCATCAGCGAATCGAAGGCGATGCCGTCGTTCGGATATTCATAGGACCAGTACCACTGATGACCGACGGCCTTGATGACCACATCGGGGTCCGCCGGCATTTCCTGCGACCGGAACAGCGCCGGAAGCGAGAAGATGCCGATGGTCAGCAGAATCAGCACCGGAATCACGGTCCACAGCACCTCGACCGGGGTGTTGTGGGTGAAGCGCGCCGGCACCGGGTTCGCGCGCCGGTTGAATCGGACGATGCACCACAGAATCAGCAGGCAGACGATGGCCGTGATCACCGCGATGATCCACAGCACGAAATGATCCAGCCATTGCTGATCGGCCGCCAGCGGGCTGGAGGCCGGCTGGAAGCCGATTCCGCCCGGCTCGGGCTTGCCGATCACCGGCAGTTCGCCCAGCACGTCCTGCGCCATCGCCGCACCGCTTGCCACCAGGTTCGTTGCGGCAAAACCCGCCGCCATCAGCCCTGCCGTCATGCGGCCCCTTGCCCAGTTCGCCATTCGTCGTTTCCCGTCTTGGTCCCTGCGTCTTCCGTGGGGGTCCGGTTCATGCAACCGCGGGCGGCACCCCTTGCCGCCCCGTCGCGTCATCTTGTCACAACCACATCTACCGCCACCCGGCAAGCCATTGCTATCGACTTCATCCTAAAAAACCCCTATCTCCCGGCTGTCATGACCGATCGCTTCGACCCTTTCGCCGCCCTGATCGACCCCGACCGCGCCCTTGCCATCCTGCGCGAGGCGGTCTCGGGCGCCGACGATGGCGAGCTTTTCCTGGAACGCGCCCGCAGCGAGAGCCTCGTCTTCGACGACGGGCGGCTGCGCAGCGCGGGCTATGACGCCTCGCAGGGCTTCGGCCTGCGCGCGGTCCGGGGCGAGGTCACGGGTTACGGCCATTCCACCGACATCACCGAACCCGCCCTGCGCGACGCCGCCGCCATGGCGCGGCTTGCGGTCGGCAACGGCGGCGGCGTAATGGCGCCGCCCCCCGCCGGTCCCGGACCGCGGCTTTACACCGACGCCGATCCCGTCGGCGGGATCGAGTTCGCCGCCCGCATCGCCACCCTGCGCGACATCGACGCCTTCGCCCGCGACCTCGACCCCCGGGTGGTGCAGGTGACGGCCTCGATGGCGACCTCGTTGCAGGAGGTCGTGATCCTGCGCCCCGAGGGCGGCATCGTCACCGACACGCGCCCGATGGCGCGGCTGAACGTCTCGGTCATCGTGGAATCGAACGCCCGGCGGGAAACCGGCACGGCTGGCGGCGGCGGGCGATTCGGGCTGGCGGCGCTGATGCAGCCCGACCACTGGCAGGGGCTGGTGCGCGAGGCGCTGCGGATCGCCCAGGTCAACCTGCGATCGGTCCCCGCGCCTGCGGGCGTCATGGACGTGGTGCTGGGGCCGGGCTGGCCGGGAATCCTTCTGCACGAGGCAGTGGGCCATGGGCTGGAAGGCGACTTCAACCGCAAGAAGGCCTCGGCCTTTTCGGGACTGATGGGCCAGCGGATCGCCGCGCCCGGCGTGACTGTGGTGGACGACGGCACCCTGCCCGACCGGCGCGGGTCCATCACCGTGGATGACGAGGGCACCCCGCCCCAGCGCAACGTTCTGATCGAGGACGGGATCCTCGTGGGCTACCTGCAGGACCGGCAGAACGCCCGGCTGATGGGCGTCGCGCCGACCGGCAACGGCAGGCGGGAAAGCCATGCCCATGCGCCGATGCCGCGGATGACCAACACCATGATGGACCCTGGCAGCGATGACCCTGCCACGATCCTGTCGG
Organism: Paracoccus sp. MC1854; assembly: GCF_014164635.1. Classification (NCBI taxonomy): domain Bacteria; kingdom Pseudomonadati; phylum Pseudomonadota; class Alphaproteobacteria; order Rhodobacterales; family Paracoccaceae; genus Paracoccus; species Paracoccus sp. MC1854. The sequence goes on from NZ_JACJFU010000002.1 coordinate 101,439, forward strand.
GCCTGAAGGACGGCATCCATGCCGTGGGCTTCGGCGGCGGGCAGGTGGACATCACCAACGGCAAGTTCGTCTTTTCCTGCACCGAGGCCTATCGCGTCAGGAACGGCGAGGTGGGCGAACCCATCCGCGGCGCCACCCTGATCGGCGACGGGGCGACCGCCCTGCGCCAGATCCGGGCGGTCGGCAACGATCTCGCGCTTGATCCCGGCGTCGGCAACTGCGGCAAGCAGGGCCAGTGGGTGCCGGTGGGCGTGGGCCAGCCCACGCTGCTGATCGGCGGGCTGACGGTCGGCGGCTCGGCCGCCTGACGTTAACGCTTTCTTAACACCCCCATGCGATGAGTTCCCTGCGGATGAGGCAGGGACCGGTATTGCAGGCGCAATCGCTTTCTTTCAGCAACTCCTTTTCTCCGCGCGCCGCTCGGGACGATGACCTGACGGTTCTTCGCCTCATCCGTTCCCGCCGCGTCGGACCGGCGACATTCCACCGGCTTCTGGCCGAACACGGCAGCGCCGCCGCGGCGCTTGACGCCCTGCCCCGGATCGCTGCCGAGGCCGGGATCGAGGGCTACGAGATCTGCCCCGCGGGCGTGGCCCATGGCGAGCTTGTGGCGGGTGCCCGCGCGGGCGCACGGCTGATCCGCTTCGACGATCCGCTTTATCCCGCACTTCTTGCCACGATTCCCGATGCGCCGCCCGTCCTGTGGCTGAAGGGCCGTACCGAGGCGCTGGATCGCGCCTCCATCGCCGTCATCGGCGCCCGCAACGCCTCGTCGCTGGGCCTGCGGATGGCGCGCGGACTTGCGCGCGGGCTGGCCGAGGCGGGACTGACAGTGGCCGCCGGCCTGGCCCGGGGCATCGACACCGCCGCCCATGAGGCAAGCTGCGAGGCCGGCACCCTGGCCGTCATGGCGGGCGGCATCGACGTCATCTACCCGGCCGAGAATCGCGCCCTTGCCGACCGCATCCGCGAGAACGGCTGCCTGCTGACCGAGCAGCCGCCGGGGGTCGAGCCGGTCGCCCGCCATTTCCCGGCCCGCAACCGCATCGTCTCGGGCCTGTCGGCGGGCGTGGTGGTGATCGAGGCCGCGCATCGGTCTGGCAGCCTCATCACCGCCCGCTGCGGGGCCGAGCAGGGGCGCGAGATCATGGCCGTTCCGGGCCATCCGCTCGACGCCCGCGCGGCGGGTTGCAACGCCCTGATCCGCGACGGCGCGACACTGGTGCGCAATTCCGACGACGTGCTCGCGGCCCTGGCGGGCGCGGGCGGGCTGGCGGGGCTTTCCTGCGGTAAGCCGGAAGATGCAGATGGCCCTGTGCGTCGGAAAGGTCGCGCGGGGTCCGAAGGGCAAGCGCGCCGGATGGCGGGTGAGAGCGGCAGCCCTGATCAGGCAGTGGTCCGTGACGGGCCTGACCAGGGTGGCAGGGCGAATGTCACGTCCGACAGCGGCGACATTCCGCCTCGTGCCAAATCTCTGCGGAAGCCGGAAGGTAACGACTCGGATGTGGTGCAAGGTCCATCCGGGATGGCGTCCAGCGATGCTGATCGGTCATCGGACCTGCGCCATCGGCTGCTGACCCTTCTCGGCCCTTCTCCATCCGACGAGGACAGCGTCATCCGGGACATCGGCGTTTCGCCGGCGCATCTCGCCCCCACGATCCTCGACCTGGAACTGGAGGGCCGCGTCATCCGCCTGCCCGGTGGCCGCATCGCGCTGGCGACGTAAGTCTGTTGACGGAAGCCGGCCATGAATCCTGTCACCCGCGCAGTCTGACAACCGCCCGGCACGGCACGGCACGGCACGGATGAATACCGCTTCGGTGAATAGTGGCGCAATTCACTCCCGCCTGTGGGACTCAGGGCAGCCTTCATGCGCGGTCTCGGTAGTGAGCCTGTCCCGACATTCTGTGTCCCGCGACGGGTCTTCGGGCCGGGTGTCCAAGTCGGTTATCTCGGGTGGGTGCGAATGAACAGCGCCGGATGAAGAGAACGCGCACGCGGCCCGAACAATGGTCGGGCGAGATCGGCCCGGATGGTTTTCCGGTCAGACAAGGACTGTTCGGCGATCCTTGAAAAAACCGAAAAGGAGAAGCAGCAAGTCCGCCGCAGCGGTCGCAATCCCCCGATCCCATGATCCCGGCCGGCAGCAACGACAGGATGTTTCCGGCATTCTGCCAAACCTGAAGACATTTGAATTCTCGCATTCCCCCCAGCATGAAAGCACCTGAAGCAGGAGCGTGCGAACGCTCCTGATTACTCCTGCTGACCCAAGTGCACCGGGGAACGCGGTGGCGCCAGACCCGTGCGCCGACAGCGTGGGACGGATCAGCCGGCTTTCAGGGGCAGCGATGCCATGTCGCCGTGCCGGAACTCGTCGGGCGCGTCCAGGTCGGCGATCGGCGGCTCACCAGCATCCCGGTGGATCGGCCCGGTCAATGCGCCGGCACCCTGATCCCTGGCGGCTGGTTCGGGGACGGCCGGTTTCTCTGCCTCGCGTGTCAGGCGCAGGGCGTGTCGGCCTGCAAGCTCGCCCAGCTTGCCGCGGAACAGCACCTGGCCCGTTGCCGTCTCAAGACTGGCATTCGCCAGCACATGCGGCGGCAGGGCGATCATGTCGCCCGGCATCAGCCCTCGCAGTTCCCCCAGCGAGATCATGCGGCGGCAGAGAATCCCCGCAAGGTCGATCGGAGCCGCGCGGACCGCCTCGGACAAGGTCGCCGCGGCGGAAGCTCCTGCGGGGGCCAGTGCGGGTTTGTCCACTGCCATGGCAGTCGCGGGACGCGCGGCGGGTTCTGGCCGCGCCGGCAGCGCGATGAGGATGCGGCCGTCGCGCTGGCCGGTCTCGCCGGCGCGAAGCCGGGCCTGCACAAGATGGAAGCTGCCGTCCTCCAGCATCAACTCAAGCGGGCGGGGGTCCTCAAGGAAGCTCGCGTAGCGGAAACCGCGCAGTCCCTCTCCATCGGGCGGCAGGACAAGTTCCTCGCCCAGTTCGGAAAGACAGGCGTTGATGAGATCGGCGCAGATCAGGCCATCGGCCCGTGTCGGCCGCCGCACCGAGGGCGCACGGGCCGAGATGCGGCCTGTGGCCTGCATCTCGATCACCGCGCCGAGAAGGCCGGGGCAGATTGCGACGACCCCCAGGGCTTCGCCCGGCCCCTCGACGACAGAAATCAGCGCCCGTTCGGGGAAAAGCTCGGCCAGTTCGGCCAGGGCGGCCCGGTCATAGTCCAGCCGATCGAAGAACAGGCGCAGTCCGTGGACCCGATCCGCCGCCCGACCGATCGCCCCGGCGACGATCCGGTCCAGCCCGCGTCCCGTGGAAATTGGCAGGGCGGCCGCTTCGGATGCGGCACCTGCAGCGGCCCGGCGCGCCCCCGCGGCCGCAACATGGCGGCGCAGAGCCGATCCGCCCGCCGGCGCTTTCCCGTTTTCTGCCGCGGCCTGCATCGCCTGCCCGAATCGCCAATGTCCTGCGGCGAATCTGGCGGAAAATCCTTTCCGGCAGGTTAGCGTCGCCCCGTCAGAACCTAAAAATCGGCTTGCACCGGAAAGACAGGCAAAGCCCCCGGCTTAGAGCGACAGCCCCCTGCGCCCCGCCAGATCGGTGAAGAATTGCCAGGCAACCCGGCCAGAGCGCGCCCCGCGCGTGGCCTGCCACTCGATGGCCTCCGCCCGCAGGGTGGCGGGATCGACCTTGAGCCCGTAGGCGGCGCAATAGCCCTGGATCATCGCCAGGTATTCGTCCTGCCCGCAGGTGTGGAACCCAAGCCACAGGCCGAAGCGGTCGGACAGCGAGACTTTTTCCTCGACCGCCTCGCCGGGGTGGATGGCGGTCGCGCGTTCATTGTCGATCATGTCGCGCGGCATCAGGTGACGCCGGTTCGAGGTCGCATAAAGCACCACGTTCGGCGGGCGCCCGGCAAGGCCGCCATCCAGCACCGCCTTCAGGGACTTGTATTGCGCGTCGTCGCCGGAAAACGACAGGTCATCCGCAAACAGGACGAAACGCCGGTCGCTGTCGGCCAGGATCGCCAGCAGCCGCCCGACCGAATCGAGGTCGTCGCGGGCGATTTCCACCAGCACCAGCGGCAGGCCCTGCGCCACCGCCTCGGCATGGACGGCCTTGACCAGCGAGGATTTTCCCATCCCCCGCGCACCCCACAGAAGCGCGTTGTTCGCCGCATGGCCGCGGGCGAATTGCAGCGTGTTGGCCAGAAGGGTGTCGCGGGCGCGGTCAATGCCGACCAGTTGATCCAGCGGCACCCGGTTCACGCGGCGAACGGGGTCAAGCCGGTCAGGGCCGGTGTGCCAGACATAGGCCTCGGCCTCGGTGAAGCTGGGGGACGGTGCAGGCGGCGGCGACAGGCGGTCCAGCGCATCGGCGATCCGCGTCAGCGCGGGATCAGTCGTCATCAACATCGACCCACAGCCCTTCCGCGCGCAACTGCGCCTCTCGTTTCGCTTCGATGCGTTTCACAAGCTGGATAGCGACCTCGTAAAGCGCGTAGATCACCGTGAACAGCACAAGCTGGCTGATGACATCCGGCGGCGTGACCATGGCGGCCAGTATGAGGATCAGCACCACCGCATAGCGCCGCATGGAGGCAAGCCCCGCTGCCGACACCAGCCCCGCCTTGCCCATCAGCGTCAGCGCCACCGGCAGTTGGAACGACAGGCCGAAAGCCAGCACGAACTTGGTCGTCAGCGACAGGTATTCGCTGATCGAGCCTTGGAAGACGATGCCCGCCATCCGGTCGTCGGTGGCGACCGGGACGGTTGGATCGTCGGGCAGGTCCAGCGGGCCGCTCTGGAAGCCCAGGAAGAAATCGAAGGCCCAAGGCAGGATGATGTAATAGGCGAAGGCGCCGCCGATCATGAACATCACCGGCGAGGCGACCAGGAAGGGCAGGAAGGCGTTCTTTTCCGAACGATAAAGCCCCGGCGCGATGAAGCGCCACAGTTGATAGGCGATCACCGGGAAGGCGAGAATGAAGCCACCGAACATGGCGATCTGCATGGCCAGGAAGAAGCCTTCCTGCACCTTCAGCATGATCAGCCCGCATTCCTGCCCGCGCTTGGCCAGCGCCCCGCAGATCGGATGGGTCAGGAAGTCGAAGATCGGCTTCCAGACGAAATAGCACAGGATGGCGGCACCGACAAAAGCCATCACCGACCAGATCAGGCGGGTGCGAAGCTCGGCCAGATGCTCGATCAGCGGGGCGGAACTGTCGTCGATGTCGTCAGGACGTTGGGCCAAGCCTCAGCTCCGGTCGGTGCGGCGGACGGCGTGCAGCCGGCGGGCGCCGGGTTGTGGCGCCTCGGCCGAGGGTGCGCCGGTGGCGGGCGGCGCGGCGGGGGCCACGACCTTCTCCTCCCCCCCGGGGGCGGAAGCTGCGGGGGCGGGGTCCGCCTTGGCCTCAGGCTTCGGGGGCTTCGGCGCGGAAGGATCGGGTATGGCGGACTTGCCCTCCTTCCCCTCGCGCACCGGCTGCAGCGGGTCCCATTTCTCGAACTTGTCGGCGGCGCGGCCCAGCGCGTCCAGGCCCATCGACTTGGTGCTGGTCAGCTTCTGCAGGTCGCGCAATTCCTTGGTGGCCTCCTGCACGCCCGAGGCTCTTGCCGCGTCCTCCATCGCCGAGGAGAATTCGCGCGCCATGCCACGGGCACGCGACAGGATGCGGCCAAGCGTGTGAAACATCACCGGCAGATCCTTGGGGCCGATGACGATAAGCGCCACCACCCCGATCAGCAGAAGCTCGGTCCAGCCGACATCCAGCATGACTTTCCCGTGTGCTCGTTCGACTTACAGGCGGTCGGTGTCGCGCGGGGTCACGTCGCGCAGCGCCTCGGTGCGGCTGGCGCGGGCAGCATCGGCTTCGGCCTGGATGCGCTCGGCCTCGGCGCGGGCCTTGGCGGCGGCGCGTTCCAGATCGTCGGCGGTGCGTTCAGCGGTAACGGCGCGCTCGGTCGTGGCGTCGGCGGTGCGCTCGATTTCCTCGCTGCCGTCGCGCACGCCGCGCTTGAAGGCGGTGATCCCCTTGCCGACCTCGCCCATCAGGGACGAGACCTTGCCCCGGCCGAACAGGACCAGGACGACGATGGCGATCAGCAGAAGCGCCATGGGTGAAGGTGCGTGCATCGTCTCTCTCCGTTGTCGGGCCGCGGGGCCCGGCGCGGACGCTCGGGCATGAGCGGCCGTTTCACTGCATATAAGGACATGGGGGCCGGGCCGAAAGACCCTTTGCGGTCACAGGTCAGAGCGTCGCAGGCCCCTTTCTTTCCCCCGGAATCCGGCCCGAGGCTGGCGCTTTGCCGCTGCCGACCCCAGATCGGCGCCATCCGCCCGACAAGGAGCCCGCCGCATGAGCGTCGATCCCGCCCGACTGATGTTCCTGCTGCTGCTGGTCTTCGCGCTGGGTGGGTTCGTGGTGGTCGAGTTCCGCCGCAACGCCGGCTCGACCTCGCGCGCGGTGATGGCCTGGACGCTGATCTTCGTCGCAGTGATCGCGGCGGCCGGCCTGTGGGAGGACATCCGCCGGCAGGTCCTGCCCCGCCAGGCGATGGTCAGCCCGACCCGGATCGAGGTGCCCATCGGGCCGGACGGCCATTTCCACCTGACGGCCGAGCTGAACGGCGTGCCCGTGCGCTTTGTCGTGGATACCGGAGCGTCGTCCATGGCGCTCAGCCCGCGCGATGCGGAACGGGTGGGCATCGACCTTGACCGGCTGGCCTTCGCCGGTCAGGCGCGCACCGCGAACGGGCTGGTGCCGACCGCCACGGTGCGGCTGGACAGCGTGGCCATCGGCGACATCGTGGACCAGAACGTCCCCGCCATCGTGATCCGGGGCGAGGTGGATCGCTCGCTTCTGGGGATGGACTACCTCGGCAGATTCGCCCGCGTGGGCTTCGAGGGCGGCACGCTGGTGCTGGAACGCTGAGGCCGCCTCAAGGCACCGTCGCTTGTGCGACCGAGGTCCACCCGGGGGCCAACCCCATCATCGTATACGACCATCCCGGATATCTTGCCGAAGAAAAAAGGCTGCTCGCCTGCTTCAGGCGCATTCTTCTTTGCCCAAATATCCCGGGGTCCGGGGCAGAGCCCCGGTCCGAGGATCCAGCCGGAGGCGCGGCATCCCGGTCCGGCGTCCTGTCACCGCTTCTTCTCCCACCGCCCAGCGGCCTCGGACCAGTATTCCGCGGCAACCCTTGCGCCCGTCAGGTTTCGCCACTGATCCCGCGCGCGCTCTACTGCCGCGGGGTCGTTGCCGTCGAAGACCACGCAGACCCGTTGTGCCCGAATACATTCGGCCGGGTCGATGGCCGCGCCGTCGATTGCGATCAGGCAATCGGCGCCCGGCGGCTCGTCCTGCCCGGCCACGGTCAGCAGCACCGGCTGCAACGCGTCATGCGGCCCGCCCGCAAGGCCGTGGGGCAGGAAGCCGTCGCCCTGCCACAGAAGCTCGTCCAGCCGCGCCATGCGGGCGGATTCGGTGCCGCGCAGTTCCACCCGCCAGCCGGCCTGCCGCGACTTGGCCGCCAGCGACGGCACCAGCGCCTCGGCCGTCGAGCGGGTCAGGTGATAGAACAGCGCGTTGCCCAAGAATCGGCCTTATTCCGCCTCGAACCGGTCGCGGATCAGCCGGTCGAGCGTCATCACCCCCCAGCCCGTCGGTCCCTTGGGCGCCAGCGTGGTTTCCCCCGGCGGCAGCGCCACCCCCGCGATGTCCAGATGCGCCCAAGGGGTGCCCTTGCGGATGAAGCGCTGCAGGAACTGCGCCGCGGTGATGGACCCCGCGGGCCGCCCGCCCGAGTTCTTCATGTCCGCCAGCCGCGACTTGATGAGATCGTCGTAAGCCGGCCCCAGCGGCATCCGCCACAGCCCCTCGCCCGTGGCATCCGCCGCCCTCAGCAGATCCCCCGCCAGCGCGTCGTCGTTGGAAAACAGTCCGGCCTTCTCATGCCCCAGCGCCACGATGATCGCGCCCGTCAGGGTGGCGAGGTTCACCACCGCCGCAGGCTGGAAGCGGTCCTGCGCGTACCAGAGGACATCGGCCAGCACCATCCGCCCCTCGGCGTCGGTGTTCACGACCTCGATGCTGTTGCCCTTCATCGAGCGCACGATGTCGCCCGGCCGCTGAGCGCGGCCGTCGGGCATGTTCTCGACCAGCCCGACCAAGCCCACGACGTTGGCTTTCGCCCGGCGCAGCGCCAGCGTCCGCATGACGCCTGCGACGACGCCCGCGCCGCCCATGTCCATGGTCATCTCCTCCATCCCCTGAGCGGGCTTGATGGAGATGCCGCCGGTGTCGAAGACCACGCCCTTGCCGACGATCGCGAAGGGAGCTTCCTCCCCGCCGCCCTGCCAGCGCATGACGACGACCTTGGTGGGGCTTTCCGACCCCTGCCCCACCGCCAGCAGCGCCCGCATGCCGAGGCGCGCGAGTTCGTCCTCGTCCAGCACCTCGACCTCAAGGCCAAGCTCGCGCATCGCCAGCAGGCGGTCAGCGAAATCGGTGGTGGTCAGGACGTTCGCGGGCTCGTTCACCAGATCGCGGGTGAAGAACACGCCCTCGGCCAGCGCCGCCCCCGCCTGTGCCTCGCGCGCCGCCGCCTCGGGGTCGGCGCAGAGGACGGTGACGCGGGCCTTTTCCGGCTGCGGCGGCTCGGCGGTTTTTCCGGTCGTGCCCGGCTCGGGTTCGGCACCCGCGGCGTCATTCAGCCGCGCGTCGGGCGCGGCACCGTGGGTGGTGCTTTGCGGCGCGGCGGCGGGCAGGTCGCCGGCGGTCTCCTCGGCCCCGGCCTCGGCCTGCGGCGCGGACTTGTAGGCCGGAAAGTCATAGCCGCGCAGCGCGATCCCCAGCGTCAGGTCGGCCACCGGCGTGCGCGGATCGCAGACCACCGTGACCTCGCCCTTGCCCATGCGGGCGCCGATGGCGGCCCCGGCCTTGCGCGCCAGCGCCGCATCGGCGCGGCGGGGCAGGCGGACAAGCTGCACCGCATCGGCGGCAAGGCCCGCCGGAAAGGCGATCTCCATTGCGCCGCCCGGCTTGACCTCGGCCCATGCCTTCGACCCCAGCGCGCGGGACAGGCTCTTGCGGACAGGGCCCGGCAGCCCCTTGGGCAACTGGTCGCGCTCGCCGACGATCAGGGCAAGCCGCCCCTCGCGTTCCGAAAGATCGGCGTCGGCGGCGGGCATGAAACGGATTTCGACGGGATGGGTCATCGGGAAGCCTTCGGTTGCGCGAGCGTGGCAGAGCCTAAGCCCCACCCGCCGCCTTGACCAGACCGGCCAGGCAGCGGCCCGAAGGGCTTTCGCCGGACCCCTCGCCCGGCTAATCAGGACGGGCCCGCAGCCAGGATGGGACATGACCCGGATCGACCGATACATGCTGTCGCAATTCCTGACCCAGTTCGGGTTCTTCGCGCTGGTGCTGGTGTCGGTCTACTGGATCAACCGCGCCGTGCGGCTGTTCGAGCAACTGATCCAGGATGGCCAGACCGCGCTGGTGGTGCTGGAATTCACGGCCCTGACCCTGCCCGTCGTGATCGCGCTGGTGCTGCCGGTGGCGGCCTTTGCGGCCACGGCCTACGGAACCAACCGGCTGGCGTCGGAATCCGAGCTGACGGTGATGCAGGCGGCAGGGCTGTCGCCCTGGCGGCTGGCGCGCCCGGCGCTGGTCTTCGGGCTTCTGGTCGGGCTGATGGTCGCGATCCTCGCCCATGGGCTGGTGCCCATGGCCCGCGCCCGGCTGGCCGAGCGGCAGGCCGACATCGCAGAAAACGTTTCCGCCCGCTTCCTGCGCGCAGGCGCCTTCCAGCATCCCGGCGACGGCGTGACCCTGTTCATCGGCGAGATCGCGCCCGACGGCCGCCTGATCGACCTGTTCCTGGAAGACGCGCGCAACCCAGGCAGCCAGACCATCTACACCGCCGAGGAGGCGCTGGTCCTGCGCGGCGAGACCGGCCCCCGGCTGGTGATGGCGCGGGGCATGGTCCAGACGCTGCGCAGCGCGCCGGGGGCCGAGCCGCGCCTGTCCACCACGCGCTTTGCCGACCTGACCTATGACATCGGCGCGCTGTTTTCCGTCACGGCGCGGCGCGGGCGCGACCTGCGCGACTATTCGACGCCCCGGCTGCTGAATCCAGACCCCGAGATCCTGTCCGCGACCGGCGCCTCGGCCGAGCGCGCGCGGGCGGAAGGGCACGAGCGGCTGGCGCAGCCTCTGCTCGCCCCGGTGGGGGCGCTGCTGGGCTTTTCCATGCTGCTTCTGGGCGGCTTCTCGCGTTTTGGCGTCTGGCGGCAGGTGATCTGGGCGGTGGTGGCGCTGCTCTTCGTGCATTTCCTGTCCACTGCCGCCGCCAGCCGCGCGGCGAAGGCGCCGGAAAGCTGGCCGCTGCTCTATGTGCCCGCGATTGCGGGCGCGGCTATGGTCATGGCGGCGCTGTGGGTGGCGGCCCGGCCGCGGCGGCTGCGCGGGGCGGACCAAGCCGAGGTCGGGCCATGATCCTGCAACGCTATGTCGCCCAACGCTTCCTGCGGCAATTTCTGCTGGTGACGGCAGTCTTCGTGGCGATCCTCTTCCTCATCGACATCGTCGAGCAGATCCGCCGCTTCGGCGGCGACGACATCGGCCTTGCGGGGGCGGCTGGCCTGTCGGCGCTGAACATCACCGAAGGCGTTTATGCGATCCTGCCGCTGATCGCCCTGCTTGCGGGCATCGCGCTGTTTCTGGGGCTGTCGCGCAGTTCGGAAATGGTGGCGATCCGCGCCGCCGGGCGGTCCGGGCTGCGCATCGTGGCCGCGCCCGTCATCACGGCGGTCGTCCTGGGCGCCATTCTCGTCAGCGTGATGAACCCGATGGTGGCAGCCACCACCAAGCGCTACGACGAGGCCGCCGCGCGGGCGAACGGAGAGGTGCCGCAGGCCGTCTCGCTGGGACGGGGCGCGGTCTGGCTGCGGCAGGGTGTGCCGGCGGGCTCGGCCGGGACCGGGCCCGAGGGCGGCCAGATCGTGATCCGCGCGAGCCGCGCCAGCGCCGACGCGACCACGCTTTACAACGCGACCTTTCTGGTCTTCGACGCGACCCAAGGCCCGGTCCGCCGCATCGTCGCGCAGTCGGCGCGGCTCATCAACGGCGCCTGGGCGCTGACCGGGGTGAAGGAATGGCGGCTCGGCAGCGCCAATCCCGAAAGCGCGGCGCTGGCCCTGCCCGGCATGACGCTGCCCACGGAACTGACCGCCGCGCGCATCCGCGACGGCTTCGGCGCACCCGAGGCGATCCCCTTCTGGCAGTTGCCCGATTTCATCGAAGGGCTGGAACGCGCGGGCTTTTCCGCCCTGCGCCACAAGGTCTGGCTGATGATGGAAATCGCCCGGCCCTTCCTGATGGGGGCGATGGTGATGGTCGCGGCCGTCTTCACCATGCGGCCGATGCGAGGGCGGCGCAGCGGGATGCTGGTGCTGACCGCCTTCATCACCGGCGTGGGGCTGTTCTTCCTGCGCAACCTGACGCAGGTTCTGGGAGAGGCCGGCGAGGTGCCGCCCGCCTTCGCCGCCTTCGCGCCCCCGCTGATCGCGGCGCTGCTGGCACTGACCGCCCTTCTGCGGCTGGAGGAATGATGACCGCGCCTGCCCGCATCCTCCGCCGCGGCACGGCCGCCCTGGCCATCGGCCTTGCGCTGGCGACCGCCGCCTCGGCGCAGACTGACCTGACCGCGCCCTCGGTTCCTTTCGTGGGCAGAGGCGGGCCGGCACTTGCGCCGACGGAATCGAACCGGCGCGGCGACCGGCTGGCCGACGGAACCAGCTTCACCGCGCTGCCTGTGGTGATCGCGCCCCGGCGGCCGCCCGCGCGGGTCGAAACGCCGCCCGAGCCGGATGACGCGGCCACGCTTCTTGCCGATCACGTCGATCTGTCGGGCGACCGGGTGCTGACCGCATCGGGCGGGGTCGTGATCTGGTTCCGCGGCGCGCGGCTGATCGCCGAGCGGGTGATCTATGACGGCAATGCGGGCACGCTGGCGATCGAGGGGCCGATCCACCTGACCGAGCCGGGCAGCGAGAGCACCCAATCGGAAGTCATCCTGATCGCCGACGCCGCGCAACTGGACGAGGACCTGCAGGACGGGCTGCTGACCGGCGCCCGGATGGTGCTGGCGCGCGAACTGCAGTTCGCCGCAGCCGAGGTCCGCCGCACCGGCCAGGGCCGGATGACCACGCTGACCCATGTGGTCGCTTCCTCCTGCCAGGTCTGCGCTTCGGACCCCACGCCCTTGTGGGAGATCCGCGCCCGCCGCATCACCCATGACGCCGAAACCCGGCGCATCCATTTCGACCGCCCGCAGTTCCGCGCCTTCGGCCTGCCTGTCGCGACCCTGCCCGTGCTGTCCGCCCCCGATCCCACGGTCGAGCGGATGACCGGCTTCCTCGCGCCCCGCTTCCGCACGACCTCGGGGCTGGGGTTCGGGGTGATGCTGCCCTATTTCATCACCTTGGGCGACAGCGCCGACCTGACGTTGACGCCCTATGTCTCGGCCAGCCGCACCGCGACTCTGGGGCTGCGCTACCGGCAGGCCTTCGTGAACGGCGCCGCCGAGATCAACGGCGCGATCTCGGACGACGACCTGGCCTCGGGGACGCGCGGTTATCTGTTCGCGAACGCCGCCTTCCGGCTTCCCCGCGATTACCTGCTGGGGCTGCAGCTTCAGACCGCCTCGGACCGCGCCTACCTGCTGGATTACGACATCACCGACGCCGACCGGCTGTGGAGCGGGGTGACGCTGGACCGCGTCGCCCGCGACCGGCTGGTGACTGCCCGCGTCGGCCGCTACGAGGCCCTCCGCGACGAGGAGGACAACGCGGCATTCCCCGACCTTGTCGCCGACGCGCTGTGGGAACGGCGGTTCCGCCCTGCGCTGATCGGCGGCGAGGGCGGGGTGCAACTGTCCGTCCACGCCCATCGGCGCCGCTCGGGCGAGGACATCGAGGGCCGCGACATGGCCCGCGGCTCGGCCCGGCTGGACTGGCAGCGCAACGAGATCCTGCCCCTTGGGATCGTCGCGGCGATGCAGGGGCGGCTGGACGCGGACCTTTACCGCATCCGCGACGACAGCCGCTTCGACGCGACCGAGGCCCGCGCGACCCCGGTCGGCGCCATTGAGCTGCGCTGGCCGCTGTTGTCGCGGGGCGGCCGGGCCGCGAACCTGCTGGAACCCGTGCTGCAGGTCGTCTGGTCGCCGGAACTGGACAACGAGGACGAGGTGCCGAACGAGGATTCCCGCCTGATCGAGTTCGACGAGGGGAACCTGTTTTCTCTGGACCGCCTGCCCGGCCGCGATGCGGTGGAAGGGGGTCTGCGGGCGAACCTCGGGCTGACATGGACGCGGATCGACCCGGCGGGCTGGTCCTTGGGGGTGACGGCGGGCCGGGTGCTGCGCAACGACCCGGACCCCGCCTTTGAACGCGGCGGCGAGGTGCTGTCCGGCCGCCAGTCCGACTGGCTGCTGTCCGCGACCTATTCCGATTCCAGCGGCCTTGCCGTCGCCAACCGGGCGCTGTTCGACAGCGACCTGTCGATCCACCGCGACGAGCTGCGCGTGGGCTGGCTGCGCCCCGGCCTCGAACTCTCCGCGGGCTATCTGTGGATCGACGCCCGGACCGAGGAAGGCCGCCCGCGCGACGTGTCCGAACTGACCGCCACCACCGGCTGGCAGGTGGCCCAAGGCTGGCGCGCGACGGCCGAGACCCGCTACGACTTTGCCGCCGACCGGGCGCAGAAGGCGGAACTGGGGCTGGAATACCGCAACGAATGCGTGACGGTGGACCTGTCGGTGTCGCGCCGCTTCACCTCGTCGGACACGGTTCGGGCCGACACGGACGTAGGGCTGTCGGTGCGGCTGGGCGGCTTCGGGCGCTCGCGCGCCGATGGCGTGGCGACGGTGGCGCGGCGGTCCTGCCTGCGCTAGGTTGGCCTGCAAGAACAGAACGGCAAGACCTGAGGACGGGGCGACGATGCGGCGGATTCTTCACGCGACGACCATGGCGGTGGCTCTGGGGGCGACGGCCCTGCCCGCGTTGGCCCAGACGGGGCCGCTGTCGCCCGTGGTGTATGTCAACAACTCGGCCGTGACGCAGTATGAGCTGGACCAGCGCATCCGCTTCATGCAGATCCTGCGCGCCCCCGGCGCCGACCGCGAGGGCGCGCTGCAGGCGCTGATCGACGACCGGCTGAAGATGGACATCGCCAGGCAACTCGGCATCGCCGTCACCGACGAGGGGCTGGAAGCGGGGCTGGCCGAGTTCGCAGGCCGCGCCGGGCTCGGCATCGAGGAATTCGCCGCCGCGCTTGGCCGCGAGGGGGTCGAGCGGCAGGCTTACCGCGATTTCGTCCGCACCGGCGTCGCCTGGCGCGAGGTCATCCGCCAGCGCATCGTGCCCACCATCGATGTCAGCGACCGCGAGGTCGAGCAGGATCTGACCCGCGAGATCGAGACGCCCATCGTCACCCAGGTCCTGCTGTCGGAACTGGTGATCCCCGCCCCGCCCGGGCAGGAACAATCCGCGCTGGCGCTGGCGCAGCAACTGTCGGGGTCGGTGACGACCGAGGGGCAGTTCGCCGCCGCCGCGCGCCAGTATTCGGCGGTGCCGACCGCGCCGCAGGGCGGACAGCTTCCCTGGACGCCGCTGGCGAACCTTGCGCCGGGCCTGCGCGACATCATCCTGCAGATGCCTTCAGGCTCGATCAGCCAGCCGCTTCCGGTGCAGGGCGCGGTGGTTCTGTTCTTCCTGCGCCAGACGCAGGGCCGCCTGCGCGCGGGGGCCGAATCCCAGACCGTCGATTACGTCGAGCTTGCCCTGCCCTCGGCGGCCGAGGGCGCGCGCATCCTGTCCGTCGCCGACAGTTGCGAGCAGGTCTTCGTCGAGGCCAACCGCTTCGCCGGCGACGTGATCCGGCGACAGACGCAGCCCCTGTCGGCGGTGCCGCTGGACGTGGCGCAGCGGATCGCCTCGCTGGACCGTAACGAGGGCACGGTGATCGACTATGGCGGGGGGGCGCGGCTGGTGATGCTCTGCAGCCGCACGCCCGCGCTGATCGCCGACACGGCCGAGCCCACCACCCTGCCCGGCCTGCCGGTGCCCCCGCGGCGCGAGGCGCCCCCTCCCAGCGCCGCCGAAGCGCCCAATGCCGCGAACGCCGCCGCCGATGCAGCCGCCGCGGCAGGCGTCGCCACGCCCGGCGACCCGCCGCTGCGAACGCGCGAGGAGGTGCGGGCGGTGATCTTCAACCGCAAGGTCAACGCGGCGGCCGACGCCTATCTGGCCGAGTTGCGCGCCGACGCGCTGATGCGCCGCCCGTGAGCCAGCGCCCGTGACCCCGCCGCTGATCCTGACCTGCGGCGAACCCGCGGGCATCGGTCCGGAACTCGCCCCTCTGGCGCTGGCTGCGGGCGTGCCCTTCGTCTGGCTTGGCGACCCCCGGCATCTGCCGGAGGGCACGGTCTGGGCCGGGGTCACGGCGCCCGGCGATCCCGTCGCATCCGGCACGCTGCCCGTCTTGCGCCACGACTTCGCTGCCCCTGCGACTCCCGGCAGCCCCGATCCAGCCAATGCGCAAGGCATCATCGACGTAATCGCCCGCGCCGTGGCGCTGGCAATGGAAGGGAAAGCGGGTGGCATCTGCACCCTGCCCATCAGCAAGCAGGCCCTGAAGGAAGGCGCAGGCTTTGCCTTTCCCGGCCATACCGAATACCTCGCCCACCTCTCTGGCGGGGCCGAGGTGGCGATGATGCTCGCCTCGACCACGGTGCATCCGCCCTGCCGTGTCGTCCCCGCCACGATCCATATCGCGCTCGAACAGGTCCCGCATGCCCTGACGCCCGAGCTGATGGAGCGCACCATCCGCATCACCCATGCGGGCCTGATCCGCGACTTCGGTATCGCGGCCCCCCGCATCGCCGTCGCCGGCCTCAACCCCCACGCTGGCGAGGGCGGCGCCATGGGCCGGCAGGAACTCGACTGGGTTGCCCCCCTCTGCCAGCGCCTTGCGGCCGAGGGAATGCAGGTCACCGGCCCTCTGCCCGCCGACACGATGTTCCACGCCCCCGCTCGCGCCCGCTATGACGCGGCGATCGCCTGCTACCACGACCAGGGACTGATCCCGATCAAGACGCTGGACTTCGCAGGGGGCGTGAACGTCACCCTTGGCCTGCCCTTTGTCCGCACCTCGCCCGACCACGGCACCGCCTTCGACATCGCGGGCCGGGGCCGGGCCGATCCCTCCAGCACCATCGCCGCGCTGCGCATGGCCTGGGATATGGCGCAAAAGCGGTCAGCGGCATGACCGATCTTTCGGCCCCAAATATCCTGCGGGGGTGCGGGGGGGCAAAGCCCCCGCTTGCCGCCCGTTGAACGCGATCGACGGCCTGCCGCCCCTGCGCGAGGTCATCGCCCGCCATGATCTGCGGGCGAAGAAGCAGCTTGGCCAGAACTTCCTTCTGGACCTCAACCTGACCGCCCGCATCGCCCGCGCGGCAGGCGACCTCACCCGATGCGACGTGATCGAGGTCGGCCCCGGCCCCGGTGGCCTGACACGCGGCCTTCTGGCCGAGGGCGCGCGCCACGTGCTGGCCATCGAAAAGGACGCCCGCGCAATTCCCGCGCTGGAGGAAATCGCCGCCGCTTATCCCGGCCGGCTGACGGTGATCCACGGCGACGCGCTGGAGATCGACCCGCTCGCCCATGTCACGCCCCCGGTCCGCATCGCCGCGAACCTGCCCTACAACATCGGGACGGAACTGCTGGTCGGCTGGCTGACCCCACCCGAATGGCCGCCCTTCTGGCAATCACTGACGCTGATGTTCCAGAAGGAGGTCGCGCAGCGCATCGTGGCGAAGCCGGGCGGCAAGGACTATGGCCGCCTTGCGATCCTCGCCCAATGGCGCTGCGAGGCGCGGATCGTCCTGACCCTGCCGCCGCAGGCCTTCGTGCCCGCGCCCAAGGTCGAGTCTGCGGTCGTCCACCTGACCGCCCTGCCCGCGCCGCGCTTTCCGGCCGATCCGCGTGTGCTGGAAGAGATCACCCGCGCCGCCTTCAACCAGCGCCGCAAGATGCTGCGCGCTTCGCTGCGCGGGCTGAATCCGCAGATCGAAACGCTTCTGGCCGAGGCTGGCATCCCGCCGACCGCCCGTGCGGAAGAAATCGACCTGGAACGCTTCTGCATCCTTGCCCGTGCGCTGGCGGCTGCGCGCAGCACGGGCTGACCCCGGCGCTCACCGGACGATCACGGGCAGGAAAGCTTGCAAAGACCCGGCTGCGGCGGCGATCCTGCACGCAGCCATGCAGGAAAGCCGTTGACGTTGTTTGACGAGTTCCCGCCTGAACGATGGGGAGACAGGCACAAGGACATTGTACAAGACAACCTCGCGGGCCAGCAGTCCCAAGGCATTAGACCGTCAGCACGACATGAGCTTCTGCTGGAATCCGTGCCTGCAGCGCAGGACCACCAAACCGCGGAACTTTCCGGGCGGCATTGCAGGAGGCGCGTCCTACGCGCCCCTGCAGTCCTGATGCCTTATTCTTCCCCGGCAGCTTCGGGGGTGGCAACCACAGCCTCGCCGTCCTCAGTGCGGCGGCGACGCTGGGGGGCACGGCGCGGCGTCGTCGCGCGCGGCTTGCGGGTGCGCGGAGGTGCCGCCTGCAGATCGACCGCAGCTTCGTCGCGGCTTTCGGGCGTTTCCACCGGCACCGCATTGTCGTCACCCTGCGCTTCGGGCAGGCCGGGAAGGTCGGGCTGCGAAAGCTCGGGCAGCGCGGCATCCTCGCTGGGCACCGGGTCCGCCTGCGCCTTGACAGCGGGCGCCTCGGCGGCAGGCGTCTCGACGGCGGGGGCCAGCGGCAGGATCTCGGCGGCGGCTTCGGCGGGGGCCTCGGTCACGGGTCCGACGGTCGGGCGTTCGTCGCGGCGGTTGTCCTCGCGCTCGTCACGCCGGTCATTACGATCATCGCGGCGAGGCTGGCGGTTGTCGCTGCGGTCGTCCCGGCGGGTGTCACGCGGCTCGTTGCGGCCGTCGCCGCGATCATCGCGCCGCTCGCCCTGCGGCTGGTTGCCCTGGTAAGGGTAGCCGTTGCGCTGCTCCTCGCGCCCGTCGACGCCGGGCTGCTGGCCGCCGAACTGGGCCTGACGCTCGGCCTGCTCGCGCTGGGCCTCGCCCAGCATCCGCGTGTAATGCTCGGCATGCTGCAGGAAGCTCTGCTCGGCCACGCGGTCGTGGGACAACTGCGCGTCGCGGGCAAGCGCAAGGTATTTCTCGATGATCTGCTGGGGAGTGCCGCGGACTTTCCCTTCGGGGCCGGAGCTGTCGAAGACGCGGTTGACGACGTTGCCCAAAGACCGCGGATTGCTGCGGGACTTGTTGCGCGAGCGGGACTTGGAAGATCTCATCGTGCCAATGTTCTTGGTCCGGCGCGGAACGCCTGGATGCGGTTGGGGTCACGGTGCTGCGGCATGGGTCGGGACAGTGGCCCGGCAATTCGCGGAACTCTCCGGCAACGGTGTGTGCGGATGACCCGTGCGGGGCATCATGCCCCTGTCACGCCGCCTGCTAACCATGCAAGATGATCCATGGCAAGTGAAATCGCCCTGAAACACGGGTCGTTTATCTAAAAATGCATCCGATCAGCCCGGATTGCGCGCCATAATCACCCGGTCGCGCCCGTCAAGATCGTGGCGGAGGCCGATCTGCTGCAACCCGCAGGCCGCGAAAATCGCGCTGACAGCCGCGGCCTGCGTCGGCCCGATCTCGACCGCAAGCCAGCCGCCGGGCGACAGATGCGGCCCTGCCCCCGCGGCGATGGCGCAATAGGCGGAAAGCCCGTCGCCCTCGTCGGTCAGGGCGACGCGGGGTTCCCACTCGCGCACCTCGGGCGACAGGGCGGGCATCTCGTCGGCGGCGATATAGGGAGGGTTCGAAACGATGAGGTCGAAATGGCCTCCGGCCGCCGAGAACCAGTCCGAGCGCCGGAAATCAGCGGCAATGCCCAGTGCGGCGGCATTGCCACGCGCAACCTCCAGCGCCGCTTCGGACAGATCGACCCCAAGGCCCCGTGCGCCGGGACGGTCGGCCAGCAGCGACAGAAGGATTGCCCCGGTTCCGGTGCCGAGATCCAGCACCGAGCGCCATGGCAGTTCCAGCGCGGCGGCCACCAGCGTTTCCGTATCGGGGCGGGGATCGAGGGTGTCGCGGGTGACGCGGAAGCGGTGTTTCCAGAAGTCGCGATAGCCGATGATCTGGCTGACCGGCTGGCGTTCCAGCCGCGCGGCGATGGCCTCCTCGAAGCGTGGGACCGCATCCGGCGGCATCGGCTGCGCCAGCGCATCACGCAGGGCATGGCGGGGAAGGCCCAGCGCGTGCCCCATCAGCACCAGCGCGTCGCCGGCCGCAGTGTCGATCCCGGCGGCGGCCAGCCGGGCACTCGCCTCGGCCAGCGCCGCGTGACCGTCCCTCACCCTTCGGCCTCGGCCAGCCGGGCAGCCTGGTCGTGGGCGGTCAGCGCGTCGATGATCTCGGTCAGGTCGCCGCCCATCACCCGGTCCAGCGCATAGATCGTCAGGTTGATCCGGTGGTCCGTCACCCGTCCCTGCGGGAAGTTGTAGGTGCGGATGCGCTCGCTGCGGTCGCCCGAGCCGACCTGTGACCTGCGGTCGGCGGCGCGTTCGGCATCGGCGCGGGACCGTTCCATGTCGTAAAGCCGCGCCCGCAGCACTGCCATCGCGTTGGCGCGGTTCTGGTGCTGCGACTTTTCCGAGCTTGTCACCACGATCCCGGTCGGCAGGTGGGTGATCCGCACCGCTGAGTCCGTCGTGTTGACGTGCTGGCCCCCCGCCCCTGACGAGCGCATGGTGTCGATGCGGATGTCGGCGGCGGGGACGTCGATGTCCACGTCCTCGGCCTCGGGCAGGACCGCCACGGTCGCGGCCGAGGTGTGGATGCGCCCGCCCGATTCCGTTTCCGGCACCCGCTGGACCCGGTGGACGCCGGATTCGTATTTCAGCCGGGCGAAGACCCCCTCGCCCGCGATATGGGCCACGGCCTCCTTGACCCCGCCCAGTTCGGATTCGGCCAGTTCCAGCAGGCGGAAGTCCCAGCCCTGCTGTTCCGCATGGCGCTGATACATCCGCAGCAGGTCGCCCGCGAACAGCGCGGCCTCGTCGCCCCCGGTGCCGGGGCGGATTTCCAGGATCGCGGGCCGGGCATCCGCCGCGTCCTTCGGCAGCAGCGCCAGCCGCAGCGCCTGTTCCAGTTCCGGCAGAAGCGCGCGCAGGCGGGCGATCTCGTCCTCGGCCAGTTCGCGCATGCCGGGATCGGCCAGCATCGCCTGCGCCTCGGCAAGACCCGCCCGCGCCGCGCGCCATTCGGCGACTTGGGCGACCACCGGCCCGAGCTCGGCATATTCGCGGCTGACGCGCGCAATCTCGTCGGCCTGCGGTCCCGCGTTCAGCCGCGCTTCGAGATACTCGAAGCGGCTGACGATCTGGTCGAGGCGGTCGGCGGGCAGCATCCCTGCCGCTTAGACCCCATGACCGGGGGCGGCAAGGGCGCATGAAAGGCGAAAGCTTTGATCTGCATCATGGAACCGTCACCGCCCCGGTGCGATAGTCCGTTGACGCGCGGAAACCGCATCAAGCGAATGGAGCCATGATGACCTACCGTCCCCTTATGTATCTTACCACGGCCCTTGTCCTTGTGGCGCCCGTTGCCTTTGCACAGCCGGCGACCGCCCCCGCCGCCGTTGTCGAACAGGCGCAGGGGGTGCAGGTCCCCGCGGCGGGCGACCCGGCGCAGGAAGCGATCGCCGCGGGCGACGCCGCCCTGGCCCAGGGGTCGACCGAGGAGATCGCCGCCGAAACCGCCGTGACCCCGCCCGAGGGCGGTGCCGTGTCAGACCCCCAAGCCATGCCCGAGGCTGCCGCAGTCGAATCGCCCGATGCCGAACTGCGCGCCGAGGCCGCGGACTGGTTCGAGCCGATCCCCCGCGCCGCCGAACTGCCCAGCGGCCGCCCGATCACGCGCGCGCGGGCGGATCTGGGACGGATGCTGTTCTTCGATCCCCGGATGTCGCTGTCGGGCGTCTTTTCCTGCCACTCGTGCCACAACCTCGGCCTGGGCGGGACGGACCAGCTTGAAGCCTCGGTCGGGCATGGCTGGCAGCAGGGTCCGCGCAACTCGCCCACCATGCTGAACGCGGTCTTCAATGCCGCCCAGTTCTGGGACGGCCGCGCCGAGGATCTGGCCGAGCAGGCCAAGGGTCCGGTGCAGGCGGGCGTCGAGATGAACAACACGCCCGAGAACCTGATCGCGACCATCAGTTCGATGCCCGGCTATGTCGAAGCCTTCGAGGCCGCCTTTCCCGGCGAGGAAGACCCGATCACCTTCGACAACTTCGCCTTGGCGCTTGAAGCGTTCCAGACCACGCTCATCACCCCGAACTCGCGCTTCGACCAGTGGCTGATGGGCGTGGACGGGGCGATGAACGAACAGGAAAAGCGGGGCCTGCAGGCTTATATGGAGGCGGGCTGCACGACCTGCCATGCGGGCGTGAACTTCGGCGGACAGGAATACTTCCCCTTCGGCCTGGTCGAGGCGCCCGACGCCGAGGTGCGCCCCGAGGGCGACGTCGGCCGCTATGAGGTCACCCAGACCGAGGAGGACCAGTATGTCTTCCGCGCCTCGCCGCTGCGCAACGTCGCCCTGACCGCGCCCTATTTCCATTCCGGCAAGGTCTGGAGCCTGGAGGAAGCGGTGAAGATCATGGCGACCGCCCAGCTCGGCACCGAGCTGACCGAGGAACAGGCCGAGGACATCACCGCCTTCCTGATCACGCTGGACGGCGAGCAGCCGCAGGTCGTTCACCCGACCCTGCCCGTCCGCACCGACAAAACGCCGCCCCCCTCGCCGATCGACGCAGCCCCCGGGGCAAATGCCGCGGCGAACTGATCGCGGCTGAAAAGCATCAGGGCCGCCCAAGGGCGGCCCCTTTCTTCTGCCAGGTTCGGCCGGATCAGCCCTTGATCGCCTCGACCGAGATCTGGATCTCCATCTCGTCCGACACCGCCGGCGCGAGCATCCCGAGGTTGAAGTCGCTGCGCTTGATCTCGCCCTCGGCCACGAAGCCGACGGCCGGCTTCTGGGTCATCGGATGCGCGGCCGCCTTGCGAAGATCGACATCCAGCGTCACCGGGGCGGTCACGCCGTTCAGCGTCAGCTCGCCCGTGACCTTGGCCTCGTCGTCATCCTCCAGCTCGACCGAGGTCGAGCGGAAGGTCACCTGCGTGTCGGGCGAGGCGCCGTTCAGCATCTGGTCGCCATACATATGCTGGTCGAGATCCGCGTCGATGGTGCTGATCGACGACAAGGGGAAGCTGGCCTCGACGCTGGAGTTCGCGGGATTCGCCGCGTCCAGGGTGATCGTCCCGGTGACGCCGTTGATCATGCCGTGGCTGATGGAAAAACCCAGGTGATCATACGAGAACACGATCTGGCTGTGGCCCGGGTCGATCACATAGGCGCCGCTGATGTCGCCGCTCTCGGCGGGGGCTGCCGCGGCTGCCACGGCCTGGGCTGCAGGCTCGGGGGCGGCGGGGGCCTGCTGCGCGTCGGTGGCGGTCTGCGCAAGGGCGGGGGCCGCCAGCAGGGTGGAAAGGGCAAGGAAGGAGAGGGTGCGGGTCATGAAGGCTCCTGTCGTTGATGTGGCTATGCAGGGATAGGTAGTGTGAGGAACATCGAACCGCCATTCTTGTTCCGGAAGCAGTCTTCTTCCATCGGTTTGCGCCGAATCCGCTTGCTTGGGACGGCGCGTCCCCTATAAGGCCCCATTCCTTTCCGCAGTTTTGCGAAACCGGCGCAGCCTCTCGTGGCGGGGCGCGGAAAGGATCTTACCCGCCTATGAAGCGCGCCCGAGACGAGAAGGGATTGCCATGCCGCTTTACGAGCATGTGCTGATCGCCCGCCAGGACCTGTCGAACGCGCAGGCCGAAGGGCTGATCGAACATTTCTCGACCGTGCTGGCCGACAACGGCGGAACGGTCAAGGAAAGCGAATACTGGGGCGTGCGAACGCTCGCCTACAAGATCAACAAGAACCGCAAGGGCCATTACGCCTTCCTGCGTTCGGACGCGCCCTCGGCCGCCGTGCAGGAGATGGAGCGTCTCGCCCGCCTGCATGACGACGTGATGCGCGTGCTGACCGTCCGCGTGGACGAGCATGCGGAAGGCCCCTCGGTCCAGATGCAGCGCCGCGACGACCGCGAGCGTGGTGATCGTGGGGACCGTAGTGATCGTGGCGACCGCCGTGACGGGGACCGCCGGGACGGCGACCGTGGCGAGCGCCGCGAATCGCGCGGCGAGGATCGTGGGGATCGCGAGCGCGCCCCCCGCGGCGACCGTTTCTGATCGTAAAGGAGCGACATCATGGCGACCAAACCGTTTTTCCGCCGCCGCAAGGTCGATCCGTTCGGGAGCGACAACGCGCCCGCGATCGACTACAAGGACACCCGCCTGCTGCAGCGCTACATCAGCGAACGCGGCAAGATCGTGCCGTCGCGGATCACCGCCGTCTCGGCCAAGAACCAGCGCAAGCTGGCGCAGGCGATCAAGCGCGCGCGCTTCCTTGCGCTGCTGCCTTACGCCGTGAAGTGAGGATCTGACCGATGCAAGTCATTCTTCTGGAACGCGTGGCCAAGCTGGGCCAAATGGGCGAGGTGGTGCGGGTCAAGGAAGGCTTCGCCCGCAATTATCTGCTGCCGCAGGGCAAGGCGATGCGCGCGTCCGACGCCAACATCGCCGCCTTTGAAGTCCGCAAGGCCGAACTGGCCAGCCGCAACGACGAGACCCGCGCGGAAGCGCAGCGCATCGCCGAAAAGCTGGACGGGGCGAGTTTTGTCGTCATCCGTTCGGCCTCGGACGCTGGCGCTCTCTATGGCTCGGTCACGCCGCGTGACATCGCCGAGGCAGCCGCCGCCGATGGTTTCCAGGTCGAGCGCCGCCAGATCGTTCTGGCCGAGCCGATCAAGGATCTGGGCCTGCACGACGTGACGGTCCACCTGCACCCCGAGGTCGAGGCGAAGATCACGCTGAACGTCGCCCGCTCGCCCGAAGAGGCCGAGCTGCAGGCGACGGGCCGCTCGATCCAGGATTTGGCCGCCGAGGAAGACGCCGCCGCCGAATTCGAGATCGCCGAACTGTTCGACGACATCGGCTCGGCCGGCCGCGACGAGGACGACGCCCCCCGCGGCTGATTCCGGCCTTCTTGAAAACTTTGAACCGCGCCGCATCCCGGCGCGGTTTTCTTTTGCGCGAACCTCACCGGAACGCCCCTGCCCCGCTGCAAGTTGGTTTGCCGGACCTGCAAGGAGGCAGTCATGAGCACGCATCCCACCATCCTCGGCGACATGGTCAAGAACGAGGGGGAAAAGGACGACAAGACCTCGCTGGATGTCGAGCGCGACCTCGGCACACCCACCGGCATCGACAGCGACACGACGGATGTCGCCCGCGATCTGGCGATCCCGCCCTCGGACCTGCCCGATGCCGAGCGGCAGCCGGATGCCGGCTCGGGGCGCAAGCAGTCGGAGTGACAGGGCGCGCGGCTGCGGGAACGATCGGCCGAGCCGATGTGTTGGAGGACCAAAGGGACCGCATCGCCGCAGACGCGGCAGCAGCAAGGAAAACCTCATGTCCGATACCGACAACCTGCCGTCCAACAGCTATATTCCCCAAGGCGGGGGCCTTGGCCGGCCGGTGGACCGCCGGCAGGAACGCTACCAGCCCTCGGGGCACAGCGCCCGCCCGATCCCGCCGCATGGCGACGTGTCGCCTGACGGGGAACGGATCTGGCCGCAGCCGTCGATGACCTCGCGCGTGCTGGTCTATGGCGGCGCGGCAATCGCCGCCGCCGCCGCGACCGCCGGCGTGGTGCTGGCCGCGCGGAAGGTGGCCGACATGGTGACCGGCGACGACAGGCTTAACCGCGAGGCCGAGGACGCCGCCGAACGGGCACGGGTCAAGGTCTATGACGAGGCCCATGGCCGCTACACCGCGCCTCGCATGGCCGCCCTGCCCGAACGCGAGCGCGAGGCCGTGCGCGCCCGTGCCCGCAGCCGGATGCGCGAGGATGACGCCCAGCGCAGCCGGATGCGCGCGGAAGCCCGGCGCAAGCACGGGGGCGACCGCAAGCCTGCCCCTCCGCGCCAGGGGGTTCAGCCCATGGGCTTTCTGGACGATGTCGAACATACCGCCCAGCGGCTGACGTGCACCGTCAACGACGTGGTGAACGGCATCGGCGCGGCGGTCGCGGCCTTCCGGTCGGTCGCAGCCCAAGCCGAAGGCGTGATGCGCGACTTCCATGGCGCAGCCGATCAGGTGCGCGGCTTTCTGGATACCGGGCGCGGCACCGGAACGAACCCCGCGCCGCGCCGCGACCCTTACCGCCGCCCCGCGCGCCGCGACGTGGTCGACCTGCGCGACACGGGCGAACCCGCGCAGGGCGAGGGCGATCCCGCCCGGACCCACCGCCTGTAAGCCCGGTCGTCCGGCATCCCCGATCCGGCCGCGCCTTTCCGGCGCGGCCTTTCCCCACCCGAGGCACCCATGACCGATCCGAAACCCGATGTCTTCGCAGCCTTGTTCGACCCGCTTCCCGAAGGCTGGCGCGAACGCAAGGGGTTGCCGCCCGAACCCGGAGGGTCGAAGCAGGACAGGCCGGAAAAGCCGGGCCACGGGAAGGAGTCCGCAGCCGCGGCTGCCAAGACCGAAAAGGCAAACGAGGCGCCGCCGCCCCGGCGTCCCGGCGCCCCGGAATCGCCCTGGCAGTTGAGCCGGCAAAGCTGGGTCAAGATCGGCAAGCGCGTCGTCACTGAATTCACCGCCGACCGCGTCACCTCGGTCGCGGGCGGCGTCACCTTCTTTGCGCTGCTGGCGCTGTTTCCCGCGATCACGGCGCTGGTGTCGATCTACGGGATGCTCGCCGATCCGGCGACCATCGCCGACAACCTGTCGATGCTGGATCGCATCCTGCCGGAAAGCGCGCTGGAACTGATCTCGGGACAGGTGATCGCCATCGCGTCGGCCCCCACTACATCGCTGTCCATCGCCGGGATCATCGCGATCCTGATTGCCCTGTGGTCCGCCAATGGCGGCATGAAGGCGCTGATCGAGGCGCTGAACATCGCTTGGTTCGAGACCGAGAAGCGCGGCTTCATCAAGCTGAACCTGGTGTCGCTGGCGCTGACCCTCAGCGCGATCGTGGGCGTCATCCTGATGATCGCACTGGTCGCGGTGCTGCCGGTGCTGCTGAACACCGTCCTTGCCGGCAGCGGCGTCGAGACATGGCTGAACTGGCTGCGCTGGCCGATCCTTGCCGGGATGCTGATCCTGGGGCTGGCGGTGATCTACCGCTTCGGCCCCAGCAAGGAAGACCCCCAGTGGCAATGGATTTCCCCCGGCGCGGCCGTGGCGGCGCTGGGGCTGCTGATCGCCTCGATCCTGTTTTCCTGGTACACGGCGAATTTCGCCAACTACAACGAGACTTACGGCTCGCTGGGGGCGGCGGTCGCGATGATGATGTGGCTGTGGATCGCCGCCATCGTGGTCCTCACCGGGGCCGAGGTGAATTCCGAGGTCGAGCGGCAGATCAAGATCGAGAACGGAGTCGAGCCCAAGGACGAGGACGACATGGACCGCAGATGAAAAAGGCCGCCCCAAGGGGCGGCCCTGTCGTTCAAGCCGGGACGATCAGATCTCGTCCAGCGCCTCGAGCGCCTTTTCCAGTTCCTCCTTGGAAACGGAACGGTCCGTCACCTTGGCGCCGGCGATGATGTGATCCACCACCTTGTCTTCGAAGATCGGGGCGCGAAGCTGCTGGCGGGCGCCCTCGTTCTGCTGGATGAACTCGAAGAAGGCGCGTTCCTGTCCGGGGAAGTTCCGGGCCTGGCGCATGACCGCTTGGGTCATTTCCTGGTCCGAGACGTTGATCTCGGCCTTCTGCCCCACATCGGCCAGCAGCAGGCCCAGACGCACGCGGCGCTCGGCCAGCTTCTTGTGCTCGTCCGTCGGCTCGATGGAGCCGTGGTTGTGGCCCTGCTCTTCCGGGTGTTCCTCGTGCCAGAGCTGGTGGGCGATCTGCGCGGCCTCGGCCTCGACCAGCGATTCGGGCAACTCGAAGCTGACCAGCTCGTCCATGCGGTCCAGCAGGGCGCGCTTGACCAGCGCACGGCTTGCGCCCTGGTATTCGGCCGACAGACGCTCGCGGATCTGGGTCTTCAGCGCGTCCAGGCTTTCCGCGCCGAAGCGCTTGGCCAGTTCGTCGTCGATCTCGGCCGCCTTCGGCGACTTGACGGCGTGGATGGTGGTCTCGAAGACCGCGTCCTTGCCCTTGAGATTCGGGGCGCCGTAATCCTCGGGAAAGGTGACGTTGACGTTCACGCTGTCGCCTGCCTTGACGCCAGCCAACTGGTCCTCGAAGCCGGGGATGAAGGACCCCGAGCCCAGCACCAGCGGATAGCCCTCGGCGCTGCCGCCCTCGAATGCCTCACCATCGACCATGCCCTTGAAGTCGATGGTGACCTGGTCGCCCGGCTGCGCGGCCTCGCCCTCGGCGCGGTCCTCGAAGTCTTGGGCGTTCTTTGCCAGGTTCTCCAGCGCCTCGGTCACGGCCGCTTCCTCGGGCTCGACCGTCAGCCGTTCAAGCTCGACCGCCGACAGGTCCACTTCCGGGATCTCGGGCAGCAGCTCGTAGGAGACGTTGACGACCACGTCGTCGCCGTCCTTCCAGCCTTCGCCGTTCTGCATCTCGATCTTCGGCTGCATGGCGGGGCGGACGCTGTTTTCCTGCATATGCGCGCTGATCGCGTCGTCGATGGATTTCTGCATCGCATCGCCCATGACACGCGGGCCGTAGTTCTTCTTCAGCAGCGCCATCGGCACCTTGCCCTTGCGGAAGCCCTTCATCTCGATCTGGGGCTGCGCCTCGGCCAACTGGCGATCGACCTCGGCGGCCAGATCGGCGGCGGGCAGCGTGAACTGGTAGCCGCGCTTGAGACCTTCGTTCAGGGTTTCCTTGACCTGCATGGGCATTCCTTTTGTCATGTCGAAGGGGCCGCGACAGCAGCGGCCGTGCAGTTTGTGCGCCCTTCTAGGGACCCCCGGCCGCGCGCGCAAGCAGCGGCGCCATGCTGTCGCAGGGCGGACTTCACCGGTTCGTGCCTTGTGCTTGCAACCCGGCTGATCCATCGCGGACTGCCCAAACCAGGGATGGCGTGATGAGGATCGTTGGTCTGTGCCGCTTTTCGCTGGTCGGACGGGGCGACTGGCGGGCCACCCGGAAGATGAGGGCGGAGGAGTTCGGGGCAATCGCCTCGGAACGCGCCGCGATGCTCTTCGCCCCCCGCCGGCTGGAAGCGCGGCTTGCCACCTTCGAGCATCTCACCCTTGCCTCGCTGAAGGGGCAGACGGACCCCGACTTCACCTTTGTCGTGCTTGCATCAAGCCTGATGCCCGAGTTCTACCAGGACCGGCTGGAAGCGGTCTGCGCGCAGGTGCCCCAGGTCGTGCTGCGCTATTTCCCCGTGACCAGTGCCGAGGCGGCCCAAGACGCGACCTTCCGGGAACTCGGCATTCCGTATCGCGACACCCTGCAGTTCCGGCTGGATGACGACGACTGCCTTTGCGCCGATTACGTCGAGGTGATGCGACGGCACGCGGCGCCCCTGATGGACGGCCCTGAGGTCTTCGCCGCAAGCCTGACAGGGGTGATGTTCTCGGTCCTGAACGGGCAAAGGCCGGTGATCCATGACTGGCCGGTGGCGTTCTTCAGCGCCGGCGCCGCCATGCGCCATCCCCGGCGCAGCATCTTCCGCTTTGGGCATTACGCGCTGCCGCAAAGGTTTCCGCATCTGACATTGCCGCGCGGGATGGCGCTTGTGACGCATGACGGCAGCAACGACACCGGCGCGCCGAACGAGACCCGGAAAAAGCGCCGCGGCATGACCGAGATGAGTCCATCCGAGATCGGGGCCGTGCGGGACAGGTATTTCCCGTTTCTGACCGAAGCGGGCATGATGGTGGCCGGACTGACCGGCGCGCTTGAAAGGGCTGGCTGATGCGGCATTTCCCGGCCACATGCCGGGCATGACGGCGCGGCGGATGCTTCAAGGGTGGCATGGTGCGGGTAAAGGGACTCGAACCCCCACGCCTTACGGCGCCAGAACCTAAATCTGGTGCGTCTACCAGTTCCGCCACACCCGCATCCCCGGCGCAGCGCGCCGGTCGGGGCCTTGTAGCAAAGCCGCCGGGCGCGCGCGAGAGGAAATCACAGCCCGAGATCGCGGAACACGCCCGGCAACTGGTCGGGCAGGTCGTCGGCGATCAGGCCGGGGCCGAAGCGGCGGGCGGCGGCGGCGTGCAGCCAGGCGCCGGTCGCCGCGGCCTCAATCGGCGGGAAGCCGCGGGCGAGCAGCCCGGTGATGATGCCCGCAAGCACGTCGCCTGTCCCCGCAGTGGCAAGCCAAGGCACGTCCCAGGCGCCAATGACGCGCGGCGGCCCGGACCCGTCCGCCACGACCGTCGCCGCGCCCTTGTGCAGGAGCACGCATCCGACCCCGCGCGCGGCCTCCTGTATCGTCCCGATGAGGCTGCGGCTTGCGTCGACGCTCTTGGGAAGCAGGCGGGCAAACTCGCCGCCATGGGGGGTCAAGACGACCTCGCGGTGCCGGGTCAGATCGAACAGCGCCTGTGGATCGTCGGCAAAGGCGGTGAGCGCGTCGGCATCCAGCACGAGCCTCAGCCCATGGCGCGCGCGGGGATGGTGCAGCGCCGCCTCGACCAGAGCGCGGGCACGCTTCAGCCCAAGGCCCGGGCCGAGGCAGAGGGCGCGGATGCGTTCATCCTCCAGCGCGGCGGTCAAGTCGTCCGGTCCCGCTATGACCCGGCGCATCAGCGCGTCGGGCAGGGCCGGAGTCACGCCGCCCTCCGGCAACCCCAGCGTCACCAGCCCCGCGCCGACGCGCAGAGCGGCCCGCGCGGCCAGCCGCGCCGCGCCGGCGTGGCTGGCGCCGCCCGACAGCACCAGCGCATGGCCGTGGTCGTATTTGTGCTGCCCCGCGTCCTTGGCGAGCGCGGGCGCAGAGGGCGGCAGATGGCGGGTCCACAAGAGGGGATACTGGTTGAACCTGCGCGAGCCGGGACCGGAGAAGCGCATCCATTCGTTGTGCAGCCCAAGATCGGCAACCATCACCCGGCCCGACAGCAGCGGCCCTTGCCCCAGCACATGGCCGGGACGGGCGCGATGGAACGTGACCGTCAGTTCCGCCGCCGGCTCGGCGGAATCGGCCGCGCCGCTGTCGAGGTCGAGCGCGCTGTGGCCATCGACGCAGACCAGATGATCCGAGTTCTCGGCGAAATCGTAGAGGTTGCCATACCAGCCCTGCGGCATCGGATGGCGCGCGCCCGAGCCGAGGATCGCATCAACCGCGACATCGTAGGAGGTTCCGATCATATGGCCGGGGAACTCGCCTTCCGGGTCGGGCGCATCGTCCACCTTGCCCCCGGCCTCGATCAGCCTCTGGCGGGCGGCGGCGGCCTCGGGGGGCTGGCGCGCGGGATCGCCCAGGCCGATCACGTCCACGGACCAGCCCTTCTCGTGCAGCAGCCGGGCGACGATATAGCCGTCGCCGCCGTTCAGCCCCGGCCCGCAGAGGACCACGGCCGAGCCGGGAAACCGCCCGCCCCCCGGCGCAAGCTCGGGCCATGCCTGCTCGATGGCGGCGACCACGGCAGCGCCCGCGATCTCCATCAGCCCGGCACTGGTCGCCGCGCCGCTGGCGAAGACCTCCTGTTCAAAGGCGCGGATGGTGCGGCAGGGCACAAGTTCGGTCCCAGCTTCCGGGTTCGTTCCAAGTTCGATCAACATCTCACCACCCTGCCCAAGATTTGGGCACCTGCTGCCGAATGCCGGAAACCAGGGCAGTCGCCCGGCGCACCGGCATTTACCCCGTCCATCAAACCCGCCACCACACCTTCAAGGCAAGCCGGACAGGAGCAAAGCGCGATGAAGAAGGTCGAAGCCATCATCAAGCCGTTCAAGCTGGACGACGTGAAGGAGGCGCTGCAGGACGCGGGCGTCCAGGGCCTGTCCGTCACCGAGGTCAAGGGCTTCGGCCGCCAGAAGGGCCATACCGAGCTTTACCGCGGCGCCGAATATGTCGTCGATTTCCTGCCCAAGGTGAAGATCGAGATGGTGCTGCCCGACGACCTGGTCGATGCCGCCATCGAGGCGATCATCGGCGCCGCCCGCACCGACAAGATCGGTGACGGCAAGATCTTCGTTTCCCCCGTCGAGCAGGCGATCCGCATCCGCACCGGGGAAACCGGCGACGACGCCGTCTGAGCCGAAATCCTACCCACGAACCCGCAACCACGCGGCAAGGAGAAGTTTATGGCCACAAAAACGGTCGCAGAGGTTCTCGACCTCATCAAGTCGGAAGAGGTCGCCTATGTGGACGTCCGCTTCACCGACCCCAAGGGCAAGCTGCAGCATGTCACGCTGGACGTGGACCTGATCGACGAGGACTGGTTCGAGGAAGGCTTCATGTTCGACGGCTCCTCCATCGCCGGGTGGAAGTCGATCGACCAGTCGGACATGAAGCTGATGGCCGATCCTTCCTCGGCCTATATCGACCCTTTCTACGCCGAAAAGACGCTGTGCCTGCATTGCAACGTGGCCGAGCCCGACACGGGCGAGCCTTATGACCGCGACCCGCGTAGCACCGCCGTCAAGGCCGAGGCCTATCTGAAATCGACCGGCATCGGCGATGCCTTCTACTGCGGTCCCGAGGCCGAGTTCTTCATCTTCGACGACGTGCGCTATTCGGTGACGCCGCAGAAGGTCAGCTTCCAGATCGACGCCCATGCCGCCGCTTGGAACACCGACGCTGAATACGACAGCGGCAACCAGGCGCATCGCGCGGGCTTCAAGGGCGGGTATTTCCCCGTGAATCCGATCGACGAGGGGCAGGACATCCGGTCCGAGATGCTGTCCACCATGAAGCGCATGGGCATCAAGGTAGACAAGCACCACCACGAGGTCGCCACCTGCCAGCACGAGCTGGGGATGATCTTCGGCGGGCTGGTGGAACAGGCCGACAACATCCAGAAATACAAATACGTGATCCACAACGTGGCCCACGCCTATGGCAAGAGCGTGACCTTCATGCCGAAGCCGATGAAGGGCGACAACGGCTCGGGCATGCACGTCAACATGTCGATCTGGAAGGACGGCCGCCCGCTGTTTGCCGGCGACCGCTATGCCGATCTGTCGCAGGAAGCCCTGTGGTTCATCGGTGGCATCCTGAAGCACGCGAAGGCGCTGAACGCGATCACCAACCCCTCGACCAACAGCTACAAGCGGCTGATTCCGGGCTTCGAGGCCCCGGTGCTGCGCGCCTATTCCGCCCGCAACCGCTCGGGGGCGGTCCGCATCCCGTGGACCGAGTCGCCGAAGGCCAAGCGCGTCGAGGCCCGCTTTCCCGATCCCTCCGCCAACCCCTATCTCGCCTTCGCGGCGCTGCTGATGGCGGGGCTGGACGGAATACGGGGCAAGATCGACCCCGGCCCGGCCTCGGACAAGGATCTCTATGACCTGCCGCCCGAGGAACTGGCCGAGATCCCAACCGTCTGCGGGTCCTTGCGCGAGGCGCTGGAGGAGCTGGAGAAGGACATGGACTTCCTGCTGCAGGGCGACGTCTTCACCCGCGACCAGCTGGAAAGCTACATCCGGCTCAAGTGGGAAGAGGTCTATGCCTTCGAGCATACTCCCCATCCCATCGAATACGCGATGTATTACAGCTGCTGATCCCAGCGGCAGGATGATGCGGAAGGGCGCCCCATGCGGGCGCCCTTTTCTGTCGCGCCCGTCACAACAAAGTTCAGCGGAACACCTCCGCCGTCGCCGCCGTTCGGCTGGCACAACAGTTGGAGGCATGAATGCGCGCGATCACCTTTCAGGGCACCGGCAAGGTCCAGGTGGACAACGTCGACGACCCCACTATCGAGGATCAGGGCGATGTCGTCCTGAAGGTCACCAGCACCGCCATCTGCGGCTCGGACCTGCATCTTTACGACGGCTTCATCCCCGAGATGCGGAAAGGCGACATCCTCGGTCACGAGTTCATGGGCGAGATCGTCGCTGTCGGCTCGGGCGTGACCAGGTTCAAGCAGGGGGACCGGGTGCTGGTGCCCTTCAACATCGCCTGCGGGCAGTGCGACTTCTGCCGCGTCGATGCCTTTGCGCTGTGCGACAACACCAACCCCGACCACGAGAAGGTGGACGCGCTCTATGGCCAGTCTCCCGGCGGGATGTTCGGCTATTCGCATCTCTTCGGCGGTTATGCTGGTGGACAGGCGGAATACGTGCGCGTCCCCCATGCCGACGTGGGACTGGTCGCCGTTCCCGAAAGCCTGCCCGACGAAAAGGTGCTGTTCCTGACCGACATCTTCCCGACCGGCTATCAGGCGGTCGAGCAGGTCGGCACCGGCCCCGGCGATCTGGTCGCGATCTGGGGCGCGGGCCCCGTGGGGCAGTTCGCCATCCGCTCGGCCTTCATGCTGGGGGCCGAGCGGGTCTTCGCGCTGGATTTCGAGGAAGGGCGGCTCGACATGGCCCGCAAGGCGGGGGCCGAGACGATCAACCTGTCGAAAGAGGACAGCTACGAGCGGCTGCTGGACCTGACCGGGGGCAAGCTGCCCAACCGCTGCATCGACGCCGTGGGGCTGGAAGCGCATGGCGCATCCGTCATCGGCAACATCTACGACAAGGCCAAGGCAGCCATGATGCTGGAAACCGACCGGCCGAACGCACTGCGCGATGCGATCATGTGCTGCCGCAAGGGCGGCGCGGTGTCGATCCCCGGCGTCTATGCGGGCGTGGCCGACAAGTTCCCCATCGGCGCGGCCTTCGGCAAGGGGCTGATGATGCGCGGCGGCCAGACCCACACCCGCGCCTATATGGAGCGCCTGCTCAAGCGCGTCGAGGCGGGCGAGATCGACCCCAGCACCATCATAACCCACCGCGGCACGCTGGAGGACGGGCCGGGCTTCTACGAGAATTTCCGTGACAAGCGCTCGGAATACATCAAATGCGTGATGACGCCCTGACGGACGCCTGACCAAGGCCGGGCTAAGCTGCCCGGCCCGATTCGGTTGCACTGCCGGCGTGGGGGGTTCTAAGAGGCAGGCGAACGCTCCCGCGACGGAAGGCCCCGCCATGATCCCCCGCTATTCCCGCCCCGAGATGGTGGCCATCTGGTCGCCGGAAACCAAGTTCCGCATCTGGTACGAGATCGAGGCCCATGCCTGCGATGCCCAGGCCGACCTTGGAGTGATCCCGCGCGAGAACGCCGAGGCCGTGTGGAAGGCGAAAGACGTCCAGTTCGACGTCGCCCGCATCGACGAGATCGAGGCCGTCACCAAGCATGACGTCATCGCCTTCCTCACGCATCTGGCCGAGCATATCGGCGCGGATGAAGCCCGCTTCGTCCACCAGGGCATGACCTCGTCAGACGTGCTCGACACCACGCTGAACGTCCAGTTGGTGCGCGCCGCCGACATCCTGCTGGACGACATGGACCGGGTGCTCGCCGCGCTGAAGACCCGCGCCTTCGAGCACAAGGATACGGTGCGGATCGGCCGCAGCCACGGCATTCATGCCGAGCCCACGACGATGGGCCTGACCTTCGCCCGCTTCTACGCGGAAATGGCCCGCGGCCGCGAACGGCTGGAACGTGCCCGCGAGGAGGTCGCGACCGGCGCGGTCTCGGGCGCCGTCGGCACCTTCGCCAACATCGACCCGGCCGTCGAGGAACACGTCTGCCGCATGATGGGCCTGCGCCCCGAGCCGATCAGCACGCAGGTCATCCCCCGCGACCGCCACGCGATGTTCTTCGCCACGCTGGGCGTCATCGCGTCGTCCATCGAGAACATCGCCATCGAATTCCGCCACATGCAGCGCACCGAGGTGCTGGAGGCGGAGGAGTATTTTTCGCCCGGCCAGAAGGGCTCGTCCGCGATGCCCCACAAGCGCAACCCGGTTCTGACGGAAAACCTGACGGGCCTTGCGCGCCTCGTCCGCATGGCCGTGGTGCCGGCGATGGAGAACGTGGCGCTCTGGCACGAACGCGACATCAGCCATTCCTCGGTCGAACGCGCCATCGGGCCGGATGCCACGGTCACGCTGGACTTCGCCCTGAACCGTCTGGCGGGCGTGATCGAGAAGCTGGTGATCTACCCCGAGAACATGCTGAGGAATATGAACAAGTTCAAAGGGCTGGTCATGTCCCAGCGCGTGTTGCTGGCGCTGACCCAAGCCGGTGTCAGCCGCGAGGACGCTTACCGCTTGGTCCAGTGCAATGCCATGAAGGTCTGGGAACAGGGCGCCGACTTCCGCGAGGAACTGCTGGCCGATCCCGAAGTGACGGCGGCGCTCTCGCCTGCCGAGATCGAGGAAAAGTTCGACCTCGGCTATCACACCAAGCATGTGGACACGATCTTCCGCCGGGTCTTCGGGGCGGCGTGAAGCCGTTAACCTGAGGTTAAGGCCCGTCTGCGAGACTGCCCCCCAGGTCTGATTCACGGGGGCGGACATGCTGAGGGTAGTGCCGGGGTTGTCCCCCCGGCAGAAGGCGGCGGTGGTGGTCCGGGTGATGCTCGCGGACGGGGCGGATCTCGACCTGTCCCGACTGCCGCCCGAGTTGCAGGCGCTTCTGGCGCAGGAAATGGCGGGGATGGAACTTGTCGACCGCGACACCTGCGACCGGGTGATCGCCGAGTTCTGCGGCCAGTTGGAAGCGGTGGGCGTCACCTTCCCCGGATCGATCGACGGGACGCTCGACATCATCGGCGCGCATCTTTCCGCCGACACCAACAGCCGGCTGCGGCGGATCGCAGCGCTGAACGGCTCGGCAGACCCTTGGGACCGCATCGCCGCGCTGCCCCCCGCGCAACTGGCGGAACTGGCGCGGACCGAGGCCATCGAAGTCGCGGCGGTGATGTTCACCCGCCTGCCCGTCGCCCGTGCGTCAGAGGTCTTCGGGCTGCTCGACCCCGCGCTTGCCCGCCAGATCGCCTATGCGATGTCGCTGACAGCCGGGATCGAGGCGCCTGCCCTGCGGCGCATCGGGCTGGCGCTGATGCGCGCCGTGGACGCCCTGCCCCGGCCCGCCATCGAAGGTCAGCCGGTCGAAAAGGTCGGCGCGATCCTCAACTTCGCCCCGGCGCTGACGCGCGACACGGTCCTGGCGGGGCTGGATCAGGACGATGCCGATTTCGCCGGCCGCGTCCGCAGGACCATCTTCACCTGGGCCACCATCCCCCGCCGCATCGACCCCCGCGACATCCCCCGCGTCATTCGCGAGGTCGATGCCGCCACCATCACCAAGGCCCTTGCCGGCGCAACGGGCGAGAATGCCGCAACGGTGGAGTTCCTGTTGTCCGGCCTCAGCACCCGCCTGGCCGACAGCATGCGGGAAGAGATGGAAGGCGCAGGCAAGGTCACGGCCCGCGACGCTGAAGAGGCGATGAGTGCCGTTGTCGCCGCGATCCGGCGGATGGAACAGGCCGGAGAGCTGTTCCTGATCGTCGAGGAGGACGAGGGCACCGGCGGATGACGGCACCGCGCACGCTGCGGAAGGGGGGTGCGCGGACGAGCCGTCGGCTTGCAGCGGGGCGGGCGGCCCGATTATGACGCGCGCAGGACTTATTCGGGGGCAGAGCCATGACCAACAGCATCGCGCTGGCGCTGGCGCTGATCGTTGTCGGGTTCTTCGTTCTCGACGCGGCGGTGCTGCACTGGAACCTGCCGCTGCTGGTCGGGCGGCAGATGCTGTCGCTGATCGAATGGGTCAGCTTCTGGCGCTGACCTGCCCCTTTCCCCGGCGATCCGGGCTGCCGACCCCTTCGACTGATTGCATTTCCCTGCAATCTTGGGCATTGCGTCCCCGCGCAGTCAGCGGTTGGAGGTATTCATGGCAGTCAAGGTAGCGATCAACGGCTTCGGCCGGATCGGTCGGAACGTGTTGCGGGCAATCATCGAGTCGGGCCGCACCGATATCGAGGTCGTGGCCATCAACGATCTCGGCCCCGTCGAGACGAACGCGCATCTGCTGCGCTACGATTCCGTCCATGGCCGCTTCCCGGCCGAGGTGAAGACCACCGCGGACAGCATCGACGTGGGCCGCGGCCCGATCCGCGTCACCGCCGAGCGTGACCCGGCCAAGCTGCCGTGGCAGGACGTGGACGTGGCGCTGGAATGCACCGGCATCTTCACCGACGGCCAGAAGGCCGCGATCCATCTGCAGAACGGCTCGAAGCGCGTGCTGGTCTCGGCCCCCGTCTCGGGCGAATGGTCCACCGACCGCGCGCTGAAGACCATCGTCTATGGCGTGAACCACGACACGCTGGAATCGGAAGACCACGTCGTCTCGAACGCCTCCTGCACGACGAACTGCCTGTCGCCCGTGGCCTATGTCCTGAACGAGGCGGTGGGCATCACCCGCGGCTTCATGACCACGATCCACAGCTATACCGGCGACCAGCCGACGCTGGACACGATGCACAAGGATCTTTACCGCGCCCGCGCCGCGGCGCTGTCGATGATCCCGACCTCGACGGGCGCGGCCAAGGCCGTGGGCCTGGTGCTGCCCGACCTCAAGGGCAAGCTCGACGGCGTGGCGATCCGGGTGCCGACACCCAACGTCTCGGTCGTGGACCTGACCTTCGAGGCCGCCCGCGACACCTCGGTCGAGGAGATCAACGCGGCGATCAAGTCGGCCGCGGACGGCAGGCTCAAGGGCGTGCTGGGCTACACCGAGGAGTCGCTGGTTTCGATCGACTTCAACCACGATCCCCATTCCTCGGTCTTCCACATGGACCAGACCAAGGTGCTGGAAGGCAAGCTGGTCCGCATCCTGTCCTGGTACGACAACGAATGGGGCTTCTCGAACCGCATGTCCGACACCGCGGTCGCCATGGGCAAGCTGATCTGAATCCCTGCCCCATGAATGACAAAGGCCCGGCGATTGCCGGGCCTTTTCGCTTTCCGCCGCCTCAGAGCCGGGTGCCGAGCCGTCTGGCATTGGCCCGCGTCCGCCGCCCGTAAGGCTTCAGTGCCGCTGCGAGGATCTGGTCGGCCCGCGCCCCGCGCGCCGCCGAGCGGAAGGCCGCGCCGAAGGATTCGCGCACCGCGTCGGTCTTTTCCGATACCATCAGCGTGTTCTCGTTCTTGCCATGCGGCAGCAGTCCCAGCATCCCCGCAGTCCGCAGGGTCATGACGAACTGGGCCTCGATCCCCATCCGCATCATGTCGCCCCAGAGTTTCGCCGAAGGCATAAGCGCGCCAATCATCATGTTCATCAAAGACATCCTTTCGAATTGATCTGCGTCATTGCTGCCGAAGCTGAGGGACGATGGTCAAACACGCCACTCAGCCTTTTGGACAGGACACCGGACGGGCGCAGTCCGACCGCTGGCTAACGCGATATGGTTCGTTATAGATGCAGGTCATGAACAACTTCTTGCGACTTCGCCGGCCTGACGATTGGCATCTGCACCTGCGGGACCAGCAAATGCTGGCCGCCGTGGCCCCCTGGTCGGCCGATCTGGGGCGCGCGATCATCATGCCGAACCTTGTTCCTCCGGTAGTTACGGGGTCCGAGGCGGCGGCCTATCGCGACCGGATCACGGCCGCGCTGCCCGAAAACGCGACGTTGCGTCCGTTGATGACGCTTTACCTGACCGAAGCCACCGATCCGGCTGATGTGGTAGGCGCCCACGCCCAGGGAATCATCTCGGCGGTCAAGCTTTACCCGGCGGGCGCGACCACCAACTCGGCCAGCGGCGTGCGTGATTTCGACCGGGTGCGGCCCGTTTTCGAGGCCATGGCAGAGGCGGGCGTCCCCCTTTGCGTCCATGGCGAGGTGACGGACCCCGCCGTGGACATTTTCGACCGCGAGGCGGTGTTCATCGACCGCGTTCTCGACCCGGTCCGGCGCGAGACGCCGGGCCTGCGGGTGGTGATGGAACACGTCACGACTTCGGACGGCGTGGATTACGTCCGCGCGGGTGGCGACATCGGGGCCACGATCACGACGCATCACCTCGTCATCAACCGCAACCACATCCTCGCGGGCGGCATCCGGCCGCATTACTACTGCCTGCCCGTCGCCAAGCGCGAATCCCACCGACTGGCGCTGGTCGAGGCCGCGACCTCGGGCGATCCGCGCTTTTTCAGCGGCACCGACAGCGCCCCCCATCCCGACCGCGCCAAGGAAAGCGCCTGCGGCTGCGCCGGCTGCTTCACTGCCCCGAACTGGCTGTCCATCTGCGCCCATGTCTTCGAGGAAGCCGGCGCAATCGACCGGCTGGAAGCCTTCACCAGCCTGAACGGCCCGGCTTTCTACCGCCTGCCCCCGAACAAGGACCACATCCGCCTGGTCCGCCGCGACGAGCCCGCGGTCTTCCCCGACCGTATCGAGGCGGGCGGCGAGACCGTAACGGTCTTCGACCCCGGCTTCCCCTTGTTCTGGCATATCGAGACCGACGCATGACCCTGAGCTTCCCCACCCGCGAGGAGATCGCCCGCCTCTCGGCCCGGATGCTGCTGGAGATCAGGGCCGTGCATTTCTCGGCCGAGCCCTTCACCTATGCCTCGGGGCTCAAGGGGCCGACCTATATCGACTGCCGCAAGCTGATCTCCTACCCCCGCATCCGGGGCACACTGATGGATTTCATGGCGGCCACCGTCTGCCGCGACGCGGGCTTCGAAGCTTTCGACAACATCGCAGGCGGCGAGACCGCGGGCATCCCCTTTGCCGCGCTGGTGGCGGAACGGCTGGGCCTGCCCATGACCTATGTCCGCAAGAAGCCCAAGGGCTATGGCCGCAATGCCCGGATCGAGGGCGAGATGCGCGAAGGCCAGCGCGTGCTGCTGGTCGAGGACCTGACCACCGACGGCGGATCGAAGCTGTCCTTCGTGGACGCCATCCGCGAGACGGGGGCCACCTGCGCCCATACGGCGGTGATCTTCTACTACGGCATTTTCCCCGAGACGACGCAGCGTCTGGCCGATCATGGTGTAAGGCTGCATCACCTGTGCACCTGGTGGGACGTGCTGGAAGAAGCCAAGGCGCAGGGGTCTTTCGACAGTGCAACCCTTTCCGAAGTCGAAGCTTTCCTGACCGACCCGCGCGGCTGGCAGGCAGCTCATTCCTGATTCACCCACTGAGTTGTCCACAATTTCGCCGGTTATCCACAGCTTTCCCCCGGCCTGCCCCGCGCGATACGGGGCGTGATCGTGGACCCCCGCCCCCTGTCATGAGATAGTCGGGCGCACCCGAGTCGAGGACATGAGATGAACGAGCTTCGCGCGCTCACGCCCCGCCCTGTGGCGGGTGCCGATGAGTCCGATACCCCCTCCGTGCCCTTCTCGATCGAGGCCGAACAGCAGCTTCTGGGCGCACTGCTGACCAACAACGACGTGTTCGATTCGATCACCCGCCTGATCCGGGCCGAGCATTTCTACGACCCCGTCCACCGCCGCATCTTCGAGCTGTGTTCGGAACGCATCGTCAGGAACGCCCTGGCCAGCCCGGTGACGATCAAGGCCTTCATGGAACATGACGCGGGGCTGAAGGAACTGGGCGGCCCCGCCTATCTCGCGCGTCTGGCCGGGGCGGCGGTCTCCTCCTACGCCGCGCGCGATTATGCGAAGATGATCCGCGAGTTCGCCCTGCGGCGCGAACTGATTTCGCTGGGGCAGGAAATCTCGGCCCGTGCCGCGACCGTCGTCATCGATGACGACGCCGAGGAGCAGATCAAGACCGCCGAGCAGACGCTTTACAAGCTGGGCGAGCAGGGCGTGGCGGAACGCGGGTTCCAGTCTTTCCTGCAGGCCGTCACCGGCGCAGTGGAAACCGCAAACGCCGCCTATCAGCGCGGTGGCAAACTGTCGGGGATCTCGACCGGGCTGTCCGATCTGGATGCCAAGCTGGGCGGCCTGAACAAGTCGGACCTGCTGATCCTGGCCGGGCGGCCGTCGATGGGAAAGACCTCGCTTGCGACCAACATCGCCTTCAACGTCGCCAAGGCGCACCGGATGGGCGAGTTGCCCGACGGCAGCCGGGGCACCGTGGACGGCGGCATCGTCGGATTCTTCTCGCTGGAAATGTCGGCGGAACAGCTTGCCGCGCGGATTCTCTCTGAGGCATCGGAAGTGCCCAGCGAGATGATCCGGCGGGGTGAGCTTTCCGAAGAGGAGTTCCGCCGCTTCGTGGAAGCGGCCCATGCGCTGCAGAACTGCCCGCTGTATATCGACGACACGCCGGCGCTGCCGATCAACCAGTTGGCCGCCCGCGCCCGCAAGCTGAAGCGGACGATGGGGTTGGACGTGCTGATCGTGGACTACTTGCAGCTTCTGCGCGCGGCTTCTGCCAAGGACAGCCGCGTGAACGAGGTGAGCGAGATCACGCAAGGGCTCAAGGCCATCGCCAAGGAACTGAACATCCCCGTGATCGCACTGTCCCAGCTTTCCCGTCAGGTCGAGAACCGCGAGGACAAGCGCCCGCAGCTGTCGGATCTGCGCGAATCCGGGTCCATCGAGCAGGACGCCGACATCGTGATGTTCGTCTTTCGAGAGGAATATTACCGCGAGCGCGAGAAGCCCTCGGACCACGACCTCGACAAGATGGCGACCTGGCAGCAGGTGATGGAGCAGGTCCACGGCAAGGCCGAGGTCATCATCGGCAAGCAGCGCCACGGACCCATCGGCTCGGTGGAACTGAGCTTCGAGGGCCGCTTCACCCGCTTCGGCAACCTGGCGCGGAACCACGTCCAGCAATGGGGCTGAGCGTCCCGGCCGTCACCATCGGCCTGCTGATCGCATCCAACCTGTTCATGACCGTCGCCTGGTATGGACATCTCAAGTTCAAGACGGCGCCTCTTTTGATGGTGATTCTCGTCAGTTGGGGCATCGCCTTCTTCGAATATCTGCTGCAGGTGCCCGCGAACCGCATCGGGCACGGGCATTTCAGCGCGGCCCAGTTGAAGACGATCCAGGAGGTCATCAGCCTGACCGTCTTTGCCGGCTTCTCGTGGCTTTACCTCGGCGAGCGGCTGGGGTGGCAGCACGCCGTGGGCTTCGGGCTGATCTGCGCGGGGGCCTGGTTCGTCTTCCACGACTGGGGCTGAGGGACTTTGCAGCGGATGCACGACCGATGCACAGGTGATGCACAGTCGATCTGAACGCCACCCTGCATTTGCGTTTGCAAAACCACCGTGATTTTGCAAACGACGCGGCAGGAGGGATCGATGGCCAGCCACAAGATCTACGCCGGCGCCTCGCTGCGCGAGACGCGCAACCGCCACGGGCTGACGCAGCGGGTCTTTGCCGACCGGCTGGGCGTGTCCCTGCCCTATCTCAGCCAGATGGAAAACAACCACCGTCCCGTCTCGGCCGGGGTGCTGCTGCGGCTGGCGTCCGAGTTCTCGGTGGACGTGGGGGCGCTGGCAACGGGGGACGGCGACCGGATGGTGGTCGATCTGGCCGAGGCGCTGGCCGATCCGCTGTTCGCCGCGACGCCGACGCTGGCCGACATGCGGCTGGCCGCGTCCAACACGCCGGGGCTGGTGCGGGCATTTCTGGACCTTTACCGCGCCCATCGCGCCGGGCAGGACCGGCTGGCGGCGCTGGACGAGGCTTTCGGCCCCACGGGCCAGAATGCGCTCACCTCGCCATGGGAGGAGGTGCGCGACTTCTTCCATTACTGCGACAATTACATCGACGCCGTGGACCGCGCCGCCGAACGCTTCGCCTGCCCCGAGGGACGCCGCGCCCCGCCGATGGACCGGGCGCTGGCCGCGCTGGGCGAGCGGGGGATCACCGTCCGCTCGGCCGAGCTTGCGGCGGGATCGGTCTTTCGGCGCGAGGGCGACGTGGTCACGCTGAACACGCTGGCCGATCCCGCCACGCAGGTGTTCCAGTTGCTGAACCTCGTCGCGCGGGAAACGCGGGGCGAGTTGCTGGACGCGACGCTGGACCTTGCGCGGTTCCGCAGCAATGCCGCCCGCGACATCGCCCGGCTGGGGCTGGCCAATTATTTCGCCGGCGCGGCCCTACTGCCCTATCGCGCCTTCCTGGCGGCGGCGCGGGCGGAACGGCACGATCTGGAACGGCTGTCGCATCTCTTCGGCGCCTCGCTGGAGCAGGTGGCGCACCGGCTGTCCACCCTGCAGCGGGCGGGGGAACGCGGCATCCCCTTCTTCTTCGTCCGGGTCGATCAGGCGGGCACCATCACCAAGCGCCATTCCGCCACGCGCCTGCAATTCGCCCGCTTCGGCGGTGCCTGTCCCCTGTGGAACGTGCATCGCGCCTTCGAGACTCCGGGCCGGTTCCTGCGGCAACTGGCGCAGACGCCGGACGGGGTGCGTTACCTGTGCCTGTCGCGCGAGGTGGCCAAGCCCGGCGGGTCCTTCCGCGCGCCCGTGCGGCGCTTTGCCATCTGCCTCGGCTGCGAGATCACCCATGCGCGCGACTTGACCTATGCCGACGATCTCGATGTCGGAAATCCGGCGGGCTACGAGCAGATCGGCGTCAGTTGCCGCATCTGCCCCCGGCAGGACTGCCACCAGCGGTCCGTCCCGTCCATCGACCGCGAGGTGAAGATTCCCGAGGACCGCACCGGTCCCCTGCCCTATGCCATGGCCTGAAAGAGCAAGACACGAGTGGTCGCGCCGCTGTGATTGGGCGGAAACTCTCCACCGGAACGGCTTTCCTGCGCGGGCTTCCGCCGACCCTGCTGCAAAGATTTCGTGAAGCGTTGCAGGTCTGCCACGGTTTCCGCTAGCAAGCCGCAACCGCGAGGCGACCGCCTCGGCCTTCACGAATGGATAACCCCCATGACGCGACCGGCTGTTGACCGTCCCGCAACCATTGCCCCTGTTTCCCCTGCACGCCGCCCGCTGGTCCGGCGGCTCGGCATGGTGGTGGTGGTCGGATGGGCGGCCGCCGCAAGCTCGATCCTGACGCTGGACGCCATGGGCGGGACCGCGCCGCGCAATGCATCCGCGGCGATGGAACAGCAGCTTCAGCAGCTTGCCGCCGAGCGCGACACCCGCGCCGCCGAGGCCGCCGCTGCGCAGAGCCGCTTCACCGCGGCGC
The DNA here is from genome assembly GCF_014164635.1 of Paracoccus sp. MC1854. Taxonomy (NCBI): domain Bacteria; kingdom Pseudomonadati; phylum Pseudomonadota; class Alphaproteobacteria; order Rhodobacterales; family Paracoccaceae; genus Paracoccus; species Paracoccus sp. MC1854. Next base: position 145,692 of record NZ_JACJFU010000002.1, read on the forward strand.
TGGACCAGATCTCGGCCATGCAGTCGCACCTGCTGGCATCCGAGGAAAAGCGGCGCGAGCTGGAAAGCGGCATCGGCGCGATCCAGGCCGCGCTGCACGACGTGCAGGCGGAAACCGAGGCGGCGCGCCAGGCCGGAACGATGGACGCCGGGCCGCAGGCCGCCCGTGCCGAGGAAATGTCGGTGGCCTTGGGGGCGCTGTCGAGCGAACTGGCCGCCACCGCCGCGGCAAGGACCGCGGCCAGCCTGCGCGCCGATGCCGCCATCCGCACCGCCGAGGCCATGGCGGTCGAGCGTGACGCCATGCTGAAGCGCAACGAGGAAATCTTTGCCCGGCTGGAAGAAGCCGTCGAGATGTCGGTCAAGCCGCTGGACGAGATGTTCGAGCAGGTCGGCGTGGACAGCGACCGCCTGCTGGCCACCGTGCGCGAGGGCTACGAGGGCACCGGCGGGCCCCTGACGCCCATGGGCTATTCGTCGCGCGGCAATGCCGCCATCAGCGAATCCGAGGCGCGGGCGACCGAGGTCATGGTCTCGCTGGGCAAGGTCAAGGATTACAAGATCGCCGTCAGCAAGCTGCCGCTGGCGATGCCGGTCAAGTCGGCCTTCCGCTTCACCTCGGGTTTCGGTCCGCGCTGGGGCCGCCAGCACCAGGGGCTGGACCTTGCCGGTCCAGTGGGCACCCCGATCTTTTCCACCGCCGACGGTGTCGTGACCTATGCCGGCTGGCAGCGCGGCTATGGCAACCTCATCAAGATCCAGCACGAGCTGGGGACCGAGACCCGCTATGGCCACCTGTCCAAGATCCGGGTGAAAGCCGGGCAGAAGGTCTCGCGCAACAGCCTGATCGGTGATATGGGCAACACTGGCCGCTCGACCGGACCGCATCTGCACTATGAAGTGCGCGTGGACGGGAAGGCCGTGAATCCCATGAGCTTCATCAAGGCCGCACAGAATGTTTTCTAAAACCCGCGTCACCGACCCCGGCCCCCGTGCCCAATCCCAAGAATCGGAAATGAACCGGCCCGCCATGGACATGAAACCCGACTTTCCCCCGCCCGCCGCGATGCGCACCCGGTCAGGGCCGTCGGTCCTGTCCAGCGACCTGACGGTCAAGGGCAACATCACCACCCAGGGCGATGCCCAGATCGAGGGCACGGTGGAAGGCGACATCCGCGCCCACCAGTTGACGGTCGGCGAAAGCGCCACCATCCGGGGCGAGATCGTGGCCGAAGAGATCATCGTGAACGGCCGCGTCGTGGGCCGGGTGCGCGGCCTCAAGGTCCGGCTGTCGGCAACCGCGCGGGTGGAAGGCGACATCGTCCACAAGACCATCGCCATCGAATCGGGCGCGCATTTCGAAGGCTCGGTCCAGCGGCAGGAAGACCCGCTGGGCAACGGCATCACGCCCAAGCTGGCGCCGCCCGTGTCGGCCGATCTGGACGCCTGATCGTCCTTTGGATCTGAGATGACGGGCGCCTTCGGGCGCCCGGTGTCGTTTCAGTCCCAGTCCTCGGGCGGCAGCAGGTGGCGATACATGTGCCAGCTTGCATGGCCCAGCACCGGCAGGGCCACGAACAGCCCCAGGAACAGCGGCGCGATGCCGGCAAACAGGATCGCCGCGATCGTGACTGCCCAGGCCAGCATCACCAGCGGGTTTGCCGTCACCGCGTCGAAGCTGGCGATGATGGCGCTGACCAGGTCCACCTCGCGGTCGAGGATCAGCGGCAATCCGCCCACGGTCATGCCGAACAGGGCCGCGGCGAAGCCCGCGCCGATAACCGTGCCCAGCGCCAGCATGGTCAGGCCGCGGGGCTGCAGCAGCAGTTCGGGCGAGTTGGTGATGTTCGTCAGCGACTGGATGCCCATGAAGACGGCAAAGATCGTGTGGGCGACAAAGACCCAGAACATGAACATCAGCAGGATTGCCATGGCCATCAACGGCACCTGCCGGTCCTTCTGGGCGAAGACCACGCCCAGCACGCCCGCCCAGTCCAGCGCCTCGCCGGATTCGAGCCTGCGGCTGACCTCGTAGAGACCCACGCCCGCAAAGGGGGCGAGCAGGGGAAAGCCCACGATGAAGGGCATCAGCCACCATTCCTGCCCCGAGGCGGCGGCCACCGCCGTCAGGACCAGCCCGCCCAGCACATAGAAGGCGGCGAAGAACAGCCCGAAGGCCGGGGCGCGGCGGAAATCCGACCAGCCCGCCTTCAGCGAATCGATGATCGCGTCGAAGCCGATCAGCGCGGGTTCAGGAATCCTGTCCGCCGCGATGTCGGCCCGCAGCGAGGCCGGGCTGTAGGGGGTGGACCGTTCGTCATGCGTCGTCAGGCGGGTGAAGTTCGTGCGCCGCGCGCGCGGCTCGGGCGCGGGGTCCGGCGCCGGGTCGGGCATCGGCGGGCGGGTGGGATCGGGGATCGGCCGGGGGGGACGCGGTTCTCTCATCCGGCGGGCTTTCCGCTGCCGGCGGCAAGGGCATAGCGGTCCCGCAGCGCCCGGTTGATCGCCGGTGGCACGAACTTGGACACGTCCCCCCCCAGCCGGGCGATTTCCTTCACCAGCTTCGAGGCGATGGCCTGCCGGCGCGCGTCGGCCATCAGGAACACCGTTTCCACGCTGGAATCGAGCGCGCGGTTCATGCCGACCATCTGGAATTCATATTCAAAATCCGCGACCGCCCGCAGCCCGCGCAGGATCACGCTGGCGCCCACGTCGCGGGCGCAGTCGATCAGCAGGTTCTCGAAGGGGTGGACGACGATCTCGATGCCGGTCGTGCGGGCAACCGCCTCGCATTCGGCCTCGACCATCGCCACGCGCTCTTCCAGCGGGAACAGCGGTCCCTTGTCGCGGTTGATGGCGACGCCGATCACCAGCCGGTCCACCAAGGTGGCGGCCCGCTGGATGATGTCCACATGGCCCAGTGTGATCGGGTCGAAGGTGCCGGGGTAAAGGCCGATCCGCATGGGGCTGCTCCGTTCACGGTTCCGTCACGACGGAAAACGTCAAACTCGGGCGCTTTGCAAGCGGCAAGGGGGCTTCAGTTGCCCATGATCATGCCGGTCAGCGCCTCTTTCTCGGCATTCAGTTCCTTGAGCCGGCCGAAGACCACGTCACCGATGGACACCACGCCCAGCATCTCGCCCTTGTCGTCCAGTACCGGCAGATGGCGGAAGCGTCCCTTGGTCATCCGGTCCAGCAGTTCCAGCGCGTCATCGCCGCAGACGCAGGTCATGACCTTGCTGGTCATCAGCTCGCTGGCCTTGCGGTCCAGCACATCGGGGCCGGAACGGCCGAGTTCGCGCACGATGTCGCGTTCCGACAGGATGCCTTCGGCCCTGCGCCCGTCCGAGGACACGACCACCGCGCCGATGCGGCGTTCGGACAGAAGCCGCGCGGCCTCGCCTACGGTCGAATCGGGACGGACCGTCACGATTTCCTCCGGGCCGGCTTTCATGGCGAGGATCTGCTTGACGATCATGGCGGGCACCTTCGCATTCGTTTCACCACCCAGCGTTGCCGCGCAGGATCGTTTCGTCAACCCTGCGCTTGGACGGAAGCCTCAAGCCGCGCGATCTCGCGCCTGAGGCCGTTGGCCACTGCCTCGGCCAGCCGGTTCAGCCGGTCGGACCGGCGGTCGTCGGCCGGGCGCAGCAGCCAGAAGGACCGGGTCAGCGAAATCTCGTCGGCCAGCAGCCGCCGCACGCCGGGCGCGAAGGGGATGGCGAAGTCGTGGACGATCCCCAAGCCTGCCCCCACCCGGATCGCCTGCAACTGCACGCTGACCGAGTTCGAGGACAGCGCCGCGTGATCCGCCCCCGTTTCCGACAAGTAGTCCAGTTCGCGGTCGAAGATCATCTCGGGGATATAGCCGATCATCCGGTGGCCTTTCAGATCGGCACGGCCTTGGATCGGCGGGTGGCGGTCGAGGTAGTCGGCGTGCCCTGCCAAGTGCAGTTGGTAATCGGCGATCTTCTGGATCGCCGCCCGGCCCGTCTGCGGGCGGCTGACGGCGATGGCCATGTCGGCCTCGCGCCGGGAAAGGTTGAAGACGCGCGGCAGGGCGACGATCTGGACCTCCAGCCCCGGATGCTCGGCCATCAGCCGCGCGGCAAGCTGCGGCAGCAGGTAGTTGGCGCAGCCGTCCGGGGCGCCGATGCGAAGCTGGCCGCCAAGGGTTCGCGTGAAGGATTCGGCCGCCGCCTGCGCCGCGGCCTCGGCGGCCTCGGCATGGGGGACCAGCGCCGCGCCTTCCGTCGTCACCGCATAGCCCTGCGGGGTCTTGGCGAAAAGGACGCGGCCCAGCGCGGTTTCCAGCCGGGCGATGCGGCGGCCCACGGTCGAGGCGTCCATCCCCAGCCGCCGCCCGGCGCGGGAGAGCGACTCCTCGCGCGCGACGGCAAGGAAGATGCGCAGGTCGTCCCAGTCCATCCCTGCAATCCTGCAAAACCGTTTGGCCGGATCGTCGCTTTACGCAGGCGTTTGTGCAAGGCTATGGTTCGCCCGAAAATCAGGGGAGAGCCTATGATGCGTTCCGTTCATCACTGGATCGACGGCAAGGAAGCGCCCGGCACGTCCGGCCGCACCGCCGATGTCTTCAACCCGGCCACCGGCGAGGTGCAGGCCAAGGTCGATCTCGCCAGCAAGGCCGAGATGGACGAGGCCATCGCCCGCGCGGCCGAGGCGCAGGTGAAATGGGGCGCCACCAACCCCCAGCGCCGCGCCCGCGTCATGATGGAGATGGTGCGGCTGCTGAACCGCGACATGGACAAGATGGCCGAGATGCTGTCATCCGAGCATGGCAAGACCTTTCCCGACGCCAAGGGCGACATCCAGCGCGGCCTTGAAGTGATCGAGTTCTCGGTCGGCGCGCCGCACCAGTTGAAGGGCGAGTTCATCGACGGCGCCGGCCCCGGAATCGACATGTATTCGATGCGCCAACCGCTTGGGGTCGTGGCCGCGATCACGCCCTTCAACTTCCCGGCGATGATCCCGCTGTGGAAGCTGGGCCCGGCGCTGGCGTCCGGCAACGCGGTGATCCTGAAGCCGTCCGAGCGTGACCCGACCGTGCCGAACATGATCGCGGCGTTGTTCAAGGAAGCGGGGCTGCCGGATGGCGTGCTGCAGGTCGTCCACGGCGACAAGGACGCGGTGGACGCGATTCTGGACAGCGAGATCATCCAGGCGGTGGGCTTCGTGGGTTCCACCCCCATCGCGCAGTATATCTATGAGCGCGCGGCCCAGACCGGCAAGCGGGCGCAGTGTTTCGGCGGCGCCAAGAACCACATGATCATCATGCCCGACGCCGACATGGACCAGGCGGCGGATGCTCTGGTCGGCGCGGGCTATGGGGCTGCGGGCGAACGCTGCATGGCGATTTCCGTGGCCGTGCCGGTGGGCGAGGAGACCGCCGACCGCCTGATCGAGAAGCTGGTGCCCCGGATCGAAAAGCTGAAGGTCGGTCCCTGGACCGCCGGGAACGATGTGGATTACGGCCCCGTCGTGACGAAGGCCGCCAAGGAGAACATCCTGCGGCTGGTGGAAACCGGGATTCAGCAAGGCGCGGAACTTGTCGTGGATGGCCGCGACTTCAGCCTGCAGGGCTATGAGGACGGCTTCTTCGTCGGCCCGCATCTGTTCGACCGGGTGACGCCCGACATGGACATCTACCGGAAGGAAATCTTCGGGCCGGTGCTGTCTACCGTCCGCGCCGCGTCCTACGAGGAGGCGCTGGGGCTGGCGATGGACCACGAATACGGCAACGGCACCGCGATCTTCACCCGCGACGGGGACGCGGCGCGCGACTTCGCCAGCCGGGTGAACGTGGGCATGATCGGGATCAACGTGCCGATCCCGGTGCCGCTGGCCTATTTCACCTTCGGCGGCTGGAAGAAATCGGGCTTCGGCGACCTGAACCAGCACGGGCCGGACGCCTTCCGCTTCTATACCCGCACCAAGACGGTGACCTCGCGCTGGCCCTCGGGGATCAAGGAAGGGGCGGCCTTCAACTTCAAGGCGATGGACTGACGGAGGCGCGGGACCGGGGCGCTGCCCCGGACCCCGGGGATATTTCCACGAAGAAGATGGACCGGAGCGTCGTGGCTTGCGCGGGATGCGCAAACCCCGATGTACTGGCCGCAAGAGGATGCAAGGGGAGGTCGCATGGATTTCGCACTGACCGAGGAACAGCAGGCCATCTTCGACATGGCGCGCGATTTCGGGGCCGAGCACATCGCGCCCCATTCGCGCGAATGGGAGGCAGCGGGGACCATCCCCAAGGACCTGTGGCCGCGCATCGCCGAACTGGGCTTCGGCGGGCTTTACGTATCCGAGGAATATGGCGGCTCGGGGCTGACGCGGCTGGACGCCACGCTGGTCTTCGAGGCGCTGGCGATGGCCGATCCGGCGGTGGGATCGTTCCTGTCGATCCACAACATGTGCGGGGGAACGATCGACAAGTTCGGCAAGCCCGAGGACAAGGAGCGCTGGCTGCCCGACCTCTGCAGCATGCGGAAGGTGTTTTCCTACTGCCTGACCGAACCCGGCAGCGGCTCGGACGCGGCGGCGCTGCGGACGCGGGCCGAGCGGACGAACGAGGGCTGGAAGCTGAACGGGACCAAGGCCTTCATCTCGGGCGGCGGCTATTCGGATGCTTACGTCTGCATGGTTCGGACCGGCGAAGACGGGCCGAAGGGCATCTCGACCGTGGTGGTCGAGGACGGCGCGCCGGGCCTGTCCTTCGGCGCGCTGGAACAGAAGATGGGCTGGCAGGCGCAGCCGACGACCGCGGTGCAGTTCGACGACTGCGCGATCCCGGCCGAGAACCTGCTGGGCGAGGAAGGGCGCGGCTTCGCCTACGCCATGGCCGGCCTCGACGGCGGCCGCCTGAACATCGCGGCGGGCGCCTTGGGCGGAGCGCAGGCGGCGCTGGACCGGACGCTGGTCTACATGGGCGAGCGGAAGGCCTTCGGCAAAAGCCTCGACCAGTTCCAGGCGCTGCAGTTCCGGCTGGCCGAGATGGAGGTCGCGCTGCAATCCGCCCGCACCTTCCTGCGGCAGGCGGCGTGGAAGCTGGACAACAAGGCCCCGGACGCGACCAAGTTCTGCGCCATGGCCAAGATGTATGTCACCGACCGCGCCTTCGAGGTGGCGAACGGCTGCCTGCAACTGCATGGTGGCTATGGCTACCTGGCCGACTATGGTGTGGAAAAGATCGTGCGCGACCTGCGGGTGCACCAGATCCTGGAAGGCACCAACGAGATCATGCGGCTGATCGTCAGCCGCGCCATGCTGGCCGAGAGGGGCTGATGGACGACCTGAACATCCGCCGCGACCATCACGCGGGCCGCATTACCCTGAACCGCCCCAAGGCGCTGAACGCGCTGAGCCACGAGATGGCGAACGCGATCAAGGCGGCGCTTGACGGCTGGCGCGACGATCCGGCCGTGAGGCTGGTCATCATCGACGCCGAAGGCGATCGCGCCTTCTGCGCGGGAGGCGACATCGCGGCGGTCTATCACGGCGGCCGGGCGGGCGACCACGGGATCGGGCAGCAGTTCTTCGCGGACGAATACCGCATGAACGCGACGATCAGGGATTTTCCCAAGCCTATCACCGCCTTCATGCAGGGCTTTGTCATGGGCGGCGGCGTGGGGATCGGCGGCCATGCCTCACATCGGGTCGTGGGCGACACGACGCAGGTGGCGATGCCGGAATCGGGCATCGGGCTGATCCCGGACGTGGGCGGGACATGGCTTCTGGCCCGCGCACCGGGACGGATCGGGGAATATCTGGGGCTGACCGGCGCCCGGATGGGCGCGGGCGACGCCATCCACGCGGGGTTTGCCGACATCTATCTGCCCGAGGCCGAGTGGGCGGCGGTGAAGGAGCAGTTGGCCGAAACCGGCGACATCTCGGTCCTGAAACGGGGGACCCTGCCCCCGGCGGCACTGGAAAGCCGCGACCTGTCGGCCTTTGGAGGCCGCACGGTCGAGGACATCATCGGCGCGCTGGAACATGCGGGCGACGCCGAGGCGCTGAAGGTGATGCGCCGCAACTCGCCCCTGTCGATGGCGGCGACGCTGGCGATGGTCAGGGCGGCGCGCGGCGACCGGCGGATGCAGGAATCGCTTTCGCGCGAATACCGCTTCACCCACCGGGCGACGGCGGAAAGCGACTTCCTGGAAGGCGTGCGGGCGCAGATCATCGACAAGGACCGCAACCCGGCATGGAAGGCGGCGGCCGACCCGGCGATGGTGGACGCGATGCTGGCCGATCTCGGCCCGAACGAGTTGACGTGGGAGGAACAGGCATGAAGGTCGCCTTTATCGGCCTTGGCAACATGGGCGGCCCGATGGCCCGCAATCTCGCGCAGGCGGGGCACGAAGTCACGGGCTTCGACGTGGCGGCGCCGGATGTCGAGGGCCTGATCCCGGCGCTGAGCGCGTCCGAGGCCGCACGGGGGGCCGAGGTGGTCATCACCATGCTGCCGAATGGCGAGATCCTGCGCAGCGTCGCCGGGCAGGTGATCCCGGTGATGCAGGCGGGCGCGGTGTTGTGCGACTGCTCGACCGTGGACGTGGACAGCGCCCGGGCGGTGGCGGACCAAGCGCGGGCCGCGGGGCTGGGGACGCTGGACGCGCCAGTCTCGGGCGGCGTCGGCGGGGCGGCGGCGGGGACGCTGACCTTCATGGTCGGGGGCTTGGCCGGGGATTTCGCCACGGTGAAGCCGCTGTTCGACATCATGGGCCAGAAGGCCGTCCATTGCGGCGATTCGGGCGCGGGACAGGCCGCCAAGATCTGCAACAACATGATCCTGGGCGTGACCATGATCGCCACCTGCGAGGCTTTCGCTCTGGCCGACAAGCTGGGGCTGGACCGGGCGCGGATGTTTGACGTGGTGTCCACGTCCTCGGGCTACAGCTGGTCGATGAATGCCTATTGCCCGGCGCCGGGGGTGGGGCCGGTCTCGCCCGCCGATAACGGCTACAAACCCGGATTTGCGGCCGAACTGATGCTGAAGGACCTGCGGCTGTCGCAGCAGGCCGCCGAAAGCGCGGATGCGGATACGCCGATGGGTGAGATGGCGATGCGGCTTTACACCGAGTTCGTCGAGCGCGAGGACGGCCGGGGCCTCGACTTCTCGGCCATGCTGCCACGCTTTGCCGCCCGCGCCCGTGGGGGCCAGCCGGGGGACTGAGGCGAAACCTGCCTGCCGGTGGCGCGTTGGTTCAGCCACAGCAGAAAGGACGCAGGATGAAACTTTCCGGTTTCCTTGCGGGTGCCGCCCTGGCCCTGTCGCTTGCGCCCGCCGCGCTGACGGATCAGGCGGGCCGGGATAACCCGCCCGGTCCTGCCCCTGCGGAAAGGGACGGACGGGTGGTCGTCGCGCAGCAAAACCCGCCCGGCTGTCCACCGGGGCAGGCAAGGGATGACGGGGGGTGCCTTCTGCCCGGACAGGCGGCACATGGTCCGCTGGTCGGCCGGGTCGTCGATTGGAATGACGTGCATGTTGTCAGGAAGCCGGGGCTTTACGGCCTTGCCGACCCGCCCGAGGGGCAGCATTACGCCATCATCGACGGCAGGCTGGTGCGGATCGAGGCACGCTCGGCCAAGGTGCTGTCGGTGATCCGGGGCGTCGAGGCGATCCTCGACTGACCGCGGCGGCCTGAGGGTTCAGGCGGGCGCGGAGGTCAGCAGGGCGATGGCGGCGGCGCGGGCGGCAGGGGTGATCTCTTCGCCGGCGAGCATCCGGGCGATCTCCTCGACCCGCTCGGAGTCGTCCAGCGCCGCCACCCGCGAGGTGGTGACGCCATCCGCCACCGACTTGGCCACCCGGAAATGCTGCTGCCCCAAGGCCGCGACTTGCGGCGAATGGGTGACGACCAGCACCTGCGCGCCCTCTGCCAGCCGCGCGAGGCGGCGGCCGACGGCATCGGCGGTGGCGCCCCCGACCCCGCGGTCGATTTCATCGAAGATCATCACCAGCGGCTCGCCGCCACGGGCAAGGCAGACCTTGAGCGCCAGCAGGAAGCGCGAAAGCTCGCCGCCCGAGGCGATGCGGTCCAGCGGACCGGCAGGGGCACCGGGGTTGGTGGCGACGGTGAAGGCCACGCTGTCGCGGCCGTCGGGACCGGGCTCGCCTGCGGTCACGCGGGTCTCGAAGACGGCGCGTTCCATCTTCAGGGGCGCAAGCTCGGCGGCCATGGCGGTATCGAGCCGCCCTGCCGCCGCGCGCCTGTCGGCGCTGACCTTCTTCGCCGCCGCGTCATAGGCGGCATCGGCCTCGCGGACGGCCTGCTCAAGCTCGCCCATCCGTGCCTCGCCCGCGTCCAGTGCCTGCAGGCGCGTCGAGAGTTCCGCGGCAAGCGTCGCCAGATCGTCCGGCAGCACGTCATGCTTGCGGGCAAGGGCGCGCAGGGCGAAAAGCCGCTCCTCAGTCGCTTCCAGCGTCCGGGGGTCGAAGTCCATGCGCGCCAGCGCGTCCTCAACCCCTCGGGTGGCGTCGCCCAGTTCGATCGAAGCGCGGGACAGGGCGACCAGCGGTTCGGACAGCCCTTCGTCACTGTCGCCGATCTTGTCGGCGGCGCCTTCCAGCCAGCGGGTCGCCTCGACAATCAGCCCCTCGGCGCCGAGGTCGGCCCCTGCCCCTGCCAGCATCTGCAGCGCGCGGGCGACATCGCCCCGCACCCGCTCGGCGGCCTGCATCTGGCGGCGGGCGACATCGAGCGTGGCCTCCTCGCCCGGTTGCGGGTCGAGCTTTTCCAGTTCGGCCACGGCATGGCGCAGGAAGTCCTCCTCTTTCCGGGCGGCTTGCAGCGCCGCCTCGGCCTCGGCCAGCGCCGTCGCTGCCTGCCGGCGGGCGGTCCATGCGGCGCGGACCTGCGACAGGTCCAGCGCCCCGAAAGCGTCCAAGAGCAGCCGGTGGCCGCGCGGGTTCAGCAGGCCGCGGTCGTCATGCTGCCCATGCAGTTCCACCAGCGCGTCGGACAATGCCCGCAGCACCTCGCCCGAGACGCGGCGGTCGTTGATCCAGCCGGTCTTGCGGCCATCGGCGGCGTTGACGCGGCGCAGGATCAGTTCGTCCTCGACCTCGATGCCTGCGTCCTCAAGCACCGTCCGCGCCGGGTGTTCGGTAGGCAGGTCGAAGACGGCCGTGACCTCGCCCTGCGCCGCACCGGCGCGGACCAGTTCGGCCCGGCCGCGCCAGCCCAGCACGAAGCCGAGGCAGTCCAGCAGGATCGACTTGCCCGCACCCGTTTCTCCGGTCAGCACGTTCAGCCCCGGCGCGAAATCCAGAGACAAGCGGTCGATCAGCAGGATGTCGCGTATGTCCAGCGTCCGTAGCATCCGCCCGTTCCCCGCCGGCCCGCGGCCGTTACAGCCACCGGCCCTGGATCACCTCGCGGTAGACCCGCGTCAGCCAACTGTCGCCCTGCGGCGTGGCCGTCAGCCCCCGCCCCCGCAGTTGGGCATAGGCGTCGGTGTAGAAGGGCGACGAGCGGAAGTTGTGCCCGAGGATCGCCCCCGCCGTCTGCGCCTCGTCGGTCAGGCCGAGCGCAAGATAAGCCTCGACCAGCCGCATCAGCGCCTCGGGCGTGTGGGTGGTGGTCTGAAACTCTTCGACCACGACGCGGAAGCGGTTGATGGCGGCAGTGTGGTGGCCGCGCTTGAGGTAATAGCGGCCGATCTCCATCTCTTTCCCGGCGAGATGGTCGAAGGCGAGATCGAATTTCAGCACCGAGGAGCGGGCGTATTCGCTGTCGGGATATTGCTCGATCACCTCGCGCAGACCCTGCAGGGCCTGGAAGGTCAGGCCCTGGTCGCGGCCGACCTCGTCCACCTGGTCGTAATAGCTGAGCGCGAGCAGATACTTGGCATAGGCCGCGTCCTCGTCGCCCGGATAGTTGTCGATGAAGCGCTGGGCCGCGGCCCGCGCCTCGTCATACTGGCGGGCCTTGTGATGCGAATAGGCCTGCATGATCAGCGCGCGCTTGGACCATTCGGAATAGGGATAAAGCCGCTCGATCTCGCTGAAATAGCGGACGGCGTCCTGGGGACGGTTCTGATTCTCAAGTTCGTATTCGCCGCGCTTGTAGATTTCCTCGGCGGTGAAATTGTCCAGCGGCTCGGACGTCGCGCCAGCGCCGCCGCGCCCGCAAGCCGCCAGCGAAAGAGACAGCGCGACTGCCATGAGCACGAGGCGCGTTTTGCTGAATGCCATGTCCGTCCTGTCTGTCCGTCGTCCTGCGGTCGCGTGCCCCGCACCCGTCAACGCCCGCGTGGCCCGGCTGTCCTAGCACACAACATGGACCCGCGCAAAAGGGCAAGTCGCCCTGTGTTCAGGCAGTTGTGACCGCGGCGCCCGCCCTTTTCAGGCCGCCACACGCGTCAGGCGACAGCGCGGACGCGGGCGACAACCGGCGCGGTGGCCCGCTGGGCGATGACGCCCGCGCCGGGAAGCTGTTCCTCGATCTCGGGGGTGCAGGTGGTCCATTCCCAGGCGTCGTCATTGGCGAACAGCGTCCGCAGCAGGCGGTTCGTCATCGCATGGCCCGCACGGTTGCCGGTGTAGCGCGCCAGCAGCGGCGCGCCTGCCAGCGCGAGGTCGCCCACGGCGTCCAGCATCTTGTGGCGCACGGGTTCGTCCCGGTGACGCAGCCCGCCGGGCGACAGCACCCGGTCGCCGTCCACCACGACGGCGTTGAAATAGGTGCCGCCAAGGGCAAGGCCATTCGCCCTCATCGCCTCGACATCCGCCTGGCGGCAGAAGGTGCGCGAATCCATCAGTTCGCGCAGGAAGGCGCCATTGGCGAGGTCGAGCCGCTTCTGCTGCCGCCCGATGGCCGCGTCGGTGAAGTCGATGGCGAAATCCATCTGCAGGCTGTCGGCGGGCGAGAGCCGGGCAAAGCCCGCGCCCTCATGCACCTCGACCGTCTTGAGGACGCGGATGGCGCGCAGCGGCTCGGGCGAATGGCGCAAACCGGCCTTGAGGATGCCTGCCACGAAAGGCGCGGATGAGCCGTCGAGGATCGGCACTTCCGGCCCGTCGATGTCGATCAGCGCGTTATGGACGCCGGTGCCGACCAGCGCCGCCATGACATGCTCGACGGTCGAGACGGTGACGCCGTCCTCGCCCTGAAGAAGGCTGCAGAGCGGCGAGGGAACGACGTGATCCCAGCGCGCAGGAATCTGCGCGCCGCCCAGATCGGTGCGGCGGAACGTGATGCCGTGCCCGGCGGGGGCCGGGTTGATGGTCAGCCGGGCCGGTTTCCCCGAGTGGAGACCGGCGCCCTTGAAGCGGGCGGGGGTGGCGAGGGTGGCTTGCATCGTCCTGTCCGTCTTGTTGGGGAACGCAACGGTTCCCGTGTCAGGATCGATGTAGGTCCGCGGGGGGAGTCTCTCAATTAACGATTTGTGACGCCTTGTAACATGGACCGCCGCCGCGCGCCGGAACAGGGCATTCCCCGCAAGCAACCGTTCACGAAAGAAAAAAGGCCGCTTGCGCGGCCTTTCGCTGTCATGTCGATCCTTGCCGCCGTCGCGATCGGCGGCAGGCCGTCAGTTCGCCTGACGGCGCAGGAAGGCCGGGATCTCGACGTTGTCCTGGCCTGCGTCCGGCGAGGCGAGATCGTCGAAATCCGCTTCGGCCTTGCGGGCGCGGGCCATGCGGTCGTTCACCCGCTCGGCGATCGTCTCGGGGCGGGGACGCTCGGCCTCGGCGGAGGTGCCGGCGACGCGGTTCAGCATCCGGCCAAGGCCCGACATCCTGCCCTGCGCAGTGGTGGGCTCGGGCGCGGCGGGGCGGCCGGCGCTGCCGTCGCGGTTGAGGGCGCGGTCCAGCCGCTCCTTGACCGCGGCGGAGGGTTCGGCGCGCGGGGATTGCGGCCGCGCGGGCGCGGTGAAGTCGCTGGCCGGGTCGTTCAGCCGCTGGTCCATGCTGCGGGTGTCCGGGCGGATCTGGACGCGCGGCTCGGGCGCGGGCTCGGGGGTCGTCGGGCGGTAGGCGGGTTCCGGCAGCTCCTCGGCGACCGGGGCCGGACGCGCGGCGGGAGCCTCCATGACCGGGCTGCGGCGGGCGGGGGCCGGCGCCTCCTCGGGGACGGCGGGGGCGGCGGCGCGGCCGACGGTCGGGTGCTGGGTCAGCGGCTCTTTCAGCCCGCGGCGGGGGGCGGGGGCCTCCGTCGTGGCGGCGCTGTCGATGCCGGTGGCCACGACCGAGACGCGGACGGCGCCGTCAAGCGACGGATCAAGGGTCGAGCCGACGATGATGTTGGCCTCGGGATCGACCTTCTCGCGGATCTTCTCGGCCGCCTCGTCCATTTCGAACAGGGTCAGGTCGTGGCCGCCGGTGATGTTGATCAGGACGCCCTTGGCGCCATGCAGGCTGATCTCGTCCAGCAGCGGGTTGGCGATGGCCTTTTCGGCGGCTTCCACCGCGCGGTTGTCGCCGGTGGCTTCGCCCGCGCCCATCATGGCCTTGCCCATCTCGTCCATCACCGCGCGCACGTCGGCGAAGTCGAGGTTGATGAGGCCCGGGCGCACCATCAGGTCGGTCACGCCCTTGACGCCCTGATACAGCACGTCGTCGGCCATGGCGAAGGCTTCGGTGAAGGTGGTTTTCTCGTTGGCGATGCGGAACAGGTTCTGGTTGGGGATGATGATGAGGGTGTCCACGACCTTCTGCAGGTTCTCGACGCCCTCGTCGGCCTGCCGCATCCGCTTGCTGCCCTCGAACTGGAAGGGCTTGGTCACGACGCCGACGGTCAGGATGCCCATCTCGCGCGCGGCCTGGGCGATGATCGGGGCCGCGCCGGTGCCGGTGCCGCCGCCCATGCCGCAGGTGATGAAGCACATGTGCGCGCCCATCAGGTGATCGACAATGTCCTCGATCGTTTCCTCGGCGGCCTTGGCCCCGATCGAGGGCTTGGCCCCCGCGCCCAGCCCTTCGGTGACCTTGGGGCCAAGCTGGATGCGGCTTTCCGAACGGCTTTGCGCCAGCGCCTGCGCGTCGGTGTTGGCGACCACGAAGGTCACGCCGTCAAGCTGCTTCTCGATCATGTTGTTGACGGCGTTGCCACCGGCACCGCCGACGCCGAAGACGGTGATGCGCGGGCGCAGTTCCTCGTCGTCACTCATCATCAGGTTGAGATTCATCGCCGCCTGCCCTTCTGTTTGCCTGCCGGAGCGTCGGGCGCCCGGTCGAATCTGCTCTTTTGCCGCGAAGGTATCAGATTGAGCCCTCGCGTCACTTACCAATCGTCCGCCGTCCGCCGATTCGAGGCCCGGTCGGGGCGGGTTTTGGCGGTATGCCGCCGATAGTGCAACCGGGTGCGACAGCCCGCGCCACCCCCCTACCAATTGGCCCGGAACCACCGGATCGCCCGGCCGATCCCCGCGACCCCGGCCCGTTCGGCGGGCATCTCGAAGTCCCACCATTCGTCCTGCGGATTGGCCGCGTGCAGGGCCAGCCCCACGGTCGCGGCATGGCAGGCGGCGGTGTGCTGCTGCGCCAGCCCCTGTATCCGCAAGGGCCGCCCGATCCGCACGTTGTAGCCGAGAATTCGCGTGGCCAGCGTGTCGAGGCCGGGGATCTGGCTGCCGCCGCCGGTCAGCACCACCTGGCGGGCGGGCATCTGGTCGAAGCCCGCCGCGTCCAGGATCTCGCGCACGCCGTCGAAGATTTCCTCGACCCGCGGGCGCATGATGCCGATGAGGTCGGCGCGGCTGACATGCCGGCGCTCGCCCCCTTGGTCGTCGGGATTCCCGTCGGTGACGGGGATCATCTCGCGGTCGTCGCGGCCGGTCGCCTCAAGGCCGCCGTGGCGGGTCTTGAGCCATTCGGCCACCGTTATCGGCACCCGCAATCCCTGGCTGATATCGCGGGTGACCAGCTCGCTCCCCATCGGTACGGCATCGGCAAAGAGCATGTGCTTCTTGAGGAAAAGCGACACGCCGGTGACGCCGCCGCCCATGTCGATGCAGGCCGCGCCCAGTTCCTGTTCGTCCTCGACCAGCGCCGCGCGCCCGGCCGCATAGGCGGCCGAGCCGAGGCCCGCGAGTTCCAGGTCGCAGCGCCGCATGCAGTGGATCAGGTTCGACACGGTCGTGCTGTCGATGGTCAGGACGTGCATGTCCACCGCCAGCCGGTTGCCCACGATATCGCGCGGGTCCGAAAGCCCCGAGCGCGCATCGACCGCGAAGTTCACCGGCTGGGCGTGCAGCACGTCGCGGTTGCGGCCGAAATCGGGGACCTCGCAGGCGGCCAGGACCGCGCCGATGTCGGCCTCGGCCACCTTGCCCGAACGCAGCGGGACCTCTCCGGCCAGGCCATAGGAGGCCGGGCGGCCGCCCGAGATGGTGGCGATGACGTGATCGACGCGAAGCCCGGCCTGGTTCTGCGCCCCCTGGATCGCGTGGCGGACGCATCGCTCGGTTTCGGCCATGGCCTCGATCTCGCCATAGCGGACGCCGCGGGACTGGGTGGTGAACTGGCCGATCACCCGGAACGAGGATTGCCCGGCCATCGGTCCGACCCCGTCGGCCCCGCGGAACTGGCCGGGGCCGTCGAACTCCAGGATGATGCAGGTGACTTTCGAGGTGCCGATGTCCAGCAGCGCCAGCACGCCCCGCGCCATCGCCGCGCGGCGCGCCTGCCGCATCGCCCGCTGAGCCTCGTAAAGATCCCGCATCCCCGTCGTCCCCCTGTCCCTGTCGTCAGCCGCGCGACGCGCTTGCGGTCTTGGCGCCGGTCTTCGCCCCGTCCTCGGGGTCGATCTCGTTGCCCTGGGCGTCCAGTTCCGGCAGCCCGGCGGCGCGGCGCAGCGTGTTCTGCGCCGTCAGCCCCATCCGCAGCACGGGGCGCGCGGGGTCGCGCATGTCCACCGCCACCACGTCGCGGGCCAGCAGCCCGTCCTCGCGGTCGATGGCGAGAACCCTTTTCAGCGCCGGCAGCGGCCGGTCGGTCGGCAGCATGATCCGCTGGCCGCCGTCCAGCACCACGTCCCAGCGCCGCTCGCCCATGCGTTCCAGGCCCCGCAGGCGCGGCAGGATCGGGCCGATGGCGTTGATCAGCGCCAAGGCCTCGGCGGCGTGACGGCCCGCGCCCTCGCCCGCGATCATCGGCAGGTCGGTCCGCACGTCGCGCGAGGTGACGGAGGCCACGCGATGGCCGCCCGCGTCCAGCAGGTCCAGCCCCCGCGCATGGCGCCACAGGATCGCAGGCGTCCGCTCGGTCACGACGGCGGACAACAGCCCGCCGGGCTGGATCCGCAGTTCCATCTTCTCGATCGCGTCCAGCCGCTCGGCCGCGGCCCGCAGTTCGGGCAGGTCGATGTCGAAGCTGGATGCGGGCAGCGTCACCGGCAGCATGGCCCGCAGCGCCTTGTCCACGGCAGGAGATGCGCCCTCGATCTGCATTCCGTGGACCATGAAGGCTTCCTGCGACTGGATACGGTCCACCATCGCCGTCATCGTGCCCGTCAGGTTCGCGCGGCGGGTGTCGTCGGCCAGCCACGCCCCGGCAAAGGCGCAGATCACGAGGATCGGGACGCCCACGCGGAACAGCCGTCGGTAAAGCGGCGTCAGCCACAGCCGGTTCAGCCGGTAGGCCAGCCGCGAAGGCCCCGGTTCCCGCCGCGGGGCGGTTGCGGGCTGCGGCCGCGCGCCGGCGCGGCGCATGGGCGCAGGCAGGCGCGCGGCCTGGAAGGTCCGGGTGAGATGCTTCAGTCCCGACACAGCGCGTCCTCCACGATCCAGCGGCACAGCGCGGGGAAATCGATGCCCGCAAGGGCCGCCTGCTCGGGGGCGAGCGAGGTCGGCGTCATGCCGGGCTGGGTGTTGGTTTCAAGGATCACCAGTCCGTCCAGACCGCGGCTGTCGTCCCAGCGGAAATCGGTGCGCGACAGGCCCTGGCAACCCAGCGCGTCATGCGCCCGCAGCGCGTAATCCAGACAGGCGCGGGTGATCTGATCGGGGATCTCGGCCGGGACCACGTGGCGCGATCCGCCGGCCGAATACTTGGCCTCGTAGTCATACCAGCCGTCGGTGACGATCTCGGTCACGCCCAGCGCGCGGTCGCCCAGCACCGTCGCGGTCAGTTCACGGCCCGGCGCATAGGCCTCGACCATGACCTCGTCGGGCATGTCGTCAGACAGCGGCGGGGCATTGTCGCCCTCGCGGACGATATAGACGCCGACCGAGGACCCCTCGTCATTCGGCTTCACGACATAGGGCGGCGGCAGCAGATGCTCGGCCCGCGCGTCCTCGCGGCTGGCCAGCACGCTTTCGACGACCGGCAGCCCGGCCTCGCGGAAGACCTGCTTGGCACGGGTCTTGTCCATCGCCAGCGCCGAGGCCAGCACGCCCGAATGGGTATAGCGGTAGCCCAGCCATTCCAGCAGGCCCTGCACGCGCCCGTCCTCGCCCATCCGGCCATGCAGCGCATTGAAGACCACATCGGGACAGGCTTCCGCCAGCCGCAGGGGCAGGCTCGCGCCGTCATCCGGGCCGAGCGCGATCTCGACCACCTCATACCCCGCCACCCGCAGCGCATCCGCGCATCCGCGCCCCGAGGACAACGACACCTCTCGTTCCGCCGAGGGGCCGCCCATCAGGACCGCTACGGTGTGGGCTGTCCTGCTCGACCTGCCCGCCACATCTGCCTTTCGCCCCGTAAGCCGGGGACTGATTCGGGGATCTTCGCCCCCGGTTTCGCCGCGCCTTAGACGGCGCTGTTCGATGCGGTGATGATAGTCACAAAGCCGTGGCCGGGGGAAGGGGGTTCGCGCGGCGAACACACGCTCTGCGCGATCAGCGCTCGCCGACCCGCACGACCTCCCATGCAAGGTCGTGGCCGCTGGCCGCGCGGACGCGGGCGCGGACAAGCTCTCCCAAGTCCTCGAGATCGGCTGCCGTGGCCCCGCCGGTGTTGAGCAGGAAGTTCGGGTGCTTCTCGCTCATCTGCGCCCCGCCAAGGCGGTGGCCGCGCAGGCCGGCGTCCTCGATCAGCTTCCAGGCCTTGAGATCGTGGCTGTCGTCCGCCCGCCCCGTGGAACTGTAGCCCGCCGGGTTGCGGAAGGTCGAGCCGGCGGTGCGGTCCTTCGTGGGCTGGGAAGCGTCGCGTTTCGCAAGCTGCGCCTCCATCTTCGCGGCCAGCGCCTGCGGGTCGCCGGCCTCGGCGTGGAAACTGGCGCGGGTCAGCACCCAGCCTTCGGGCAGCGCCGACGAGCGATAGGCGAAGCGCAGGTCGTCGGAGGTCAGCACCTGCAGATCACCCTGCCGCGTCACCGCCTCGGCCTGCACCAGATGGTCGGCCACATAGGAACCGTAGCAGCCCGCGTTCATGCGGATCGCGCCCCCGATGGTGCCGGGGATGGTGCGCAGGAAGGTCAGGTCCAGCCCCGCCTCGGCCGCGCGGCGGGCCACATGCATGTCCAGCGCGGCGGCGCCGGCATGGACAAGCCCGTTCTCGACCTCGACGCCGTTGAAGCCGCGGCCCAGTCGGATCACCACGCCGCGGATGCCGCCGTCGCGCACGATCAGGTTCGAGCCGACGCCCATCGGGAAGACCGGCACCTCGGGCAGCAGGTTCCGCAGGAACAGCGCCAGGTCGTCTCGGTCGGCAGGCTGGAACAGCCAGTCGGCCGGGCCGCCCACGCGCAGCCAGGTCAGCTCGGCCAAGGATCGGTCCTGCGTCAGCGTGCCCCGGATGGGCGGAGGGTTGGTCATCGGCATACTCCTTTCGGCGGCCCCCGCCTAGGGCAGCCGCCCCCGTCGGGCAAGCCGGTTGCAATGCCCCGGCGCCCGCGCCACCATCCTGCGACACCGACGCCCCTGCGCCCCAAGACCGGAGACCCGATGCCCCTGCCCGCCCGTTCCGCCGCCCTGACCGCCGCTCTGGCGCTTGGCCTTGCCGCCCCGGCGCTAGCCGAGGATGCGTCCTGCGAAACCGTTCGGCTGTCCGACCCCGGCTGGACCGACATCACCGCGACGAACGGCGTGGCCCATGTGCTGCTGGAGGCGCTGGGCTACGAGCCTGATGTGCGCTCGCTGTCGGTGCCGATCGGCTACGAGGCGCTGAAGACGGCACAGATCGACGCCTTCCTCGGCAACTGGATGCCGGCGCAGCAGGCTTTCCGGGCCGATCTGGACGCTTCGGGGCAGGTGCAGGAATTGGCCGTGAACCTCGAGGGCGCCAGGTTCACGCTGGGCGTCAACGCGGCAGGCAGCGCGCTGGGGATCACGGATTTCGCCGATCTCGACGCGCACCGCGACGCCTTCGAAGGCCGCATCTACGGCATCGAGCCGGGGGCGCCCGCGAACCTGTCGGTCGCAGGCATGATCCAGGCGGACAAATTCGGCCTGGGCGACTGGGAACTGGTGGAATCGAGCGAGCAGGCGATGCTGGCGCAGGTCGCGCGCAATGACAGCCAGCGAACGCCCACGGTCTTCCTCGCCTGGGCGCCGCATCCGATGAACGTGGCGCATGAGATCACCTGGCTGACCGGGGGCGACGCGGAGTTCGGCCCAGACTTTGGCGGCGCCAGCGTCCACACGCTCGCCCGCAAGGAGTGGGTCGCCCAGTGCCCCAACGCCGCGAAGCTGCTGACGCAACTGACCTTCGACGTGGACATGGAAAACGCGCTGATGGCGCTGATCCTTGACGGCGCCATGACCGGGCCGCAGGCGGCAGAGGCCTACCTTGCCGACAAGCCCGACCTGATCGAGCGCTGGATGGCGGGCGTCACCACGCTGGAAGGCGGCGACGGCACTGCCGCCGTGAAGGAAGCCGTGCTGAAGTGAGCCGTCCGAACATCCTGATCCTGATGGCGGACCAGCTTTCGGGCACATGGTTCCCCGACGGCCCCGCGCCTTTCCTGCACGCGCCGAACCTGCGGGCGCTGGCGGAACGTTCGACCCGCTTCGCCAATGCCTACACGGCCTCGCCCCTTTGTGCCCCGGCGCGGGCGGCCTTCATGTCGGGGGAGTTGCCGCGCCGCACGCGGGTTTATGACAACGCGGCCGAGTTCGCCTCCGACATCCCGACCTATGCCCATCACCTGCGCCGCGCGGGCTGGCACACCTGCCTGTCGGGCAAGATGCATTTCGTCGGCCCCGACCAGATGCACGGCTTCGAGGAGCGGCTGACCACCGACATCTATCCCGCCGATTTCGGCTGGACCCCGGATTACCGTCGCCCCGGCGAGCGTATCGACTGGTGGTATCACAACATGGGCTCGATCACCGGCGCGGGCGTGGCCGAGATCACCAACCAGTATGAATATGACGACGAGGTCGCCTATAATACCTGCCGCAAGCTTTACGACCTGTCGCGCGGCGGCAATCCGCGCCCGTGGTGCCTGACGGTCAGCTTCACCCATCCGCACGACCCCTTCGTCGCCCGCCGCCGCTACTGGGATCTCTACGAAGGCGCACCGGAACTCGAGCCGCCCGCGCCGATTTCTTATGAAGCGCAGGACCCCCATTCGCGGCGCATCCTCGACGCCTGCGACTGGCGGAAATATGACATCACCCCGGAACAGGTCCGCCGCGCGCGGCAGGGCTATTTCGCCAACATCAGCTATATCGACGACAAGATCGGCGAGATCCTGGGCGTGCTGCGCGACACCCGGCAGGAGGCGATCATCGTCGTCCTGTCCGACCACGGCGAGATGCTGGGTGAGCGCGGGTTGTGGTTCAAGATGAACCTCTTCGAACCCTCGGCCCGCGTGCCCCTGATGATCGCGGCACCCGGGATGCCTGCGGGCCGCGTGGACACACCCGTCTCCACCATCGACGTGCTGCCGACGCTGGGGGAACTCGCCGGCATCTCGCTGGACAAGATCGCCCCTTGGACGGACGGGCAGTCGCTGGTTGCGGTCGCCTCGGGCGCGGCGGCCCAGCCCGTGCTGATGGAATATGCGGCGGAAGCCTCGGTTTCCCCCATCGTCGGCATCCGCGAGGGCCGGTGGAAATACACCCGCTGCCTTGCCGATCCCGAGCAGCTTTTCAATCTGGATGCGGACCCGGACGAGCGGGCGAACCTTGCGGCCGATCCTGCCCATGCCGGAACGCTGGCGCGCCTGCGCGCGCGGGCCGAGGCGCAGTGGGACCTTGCCGCCTATGACGCCGAGGTGCGCCAGTCCCAGGCCCGCCGCTTGATTGTCTACGAGGCGCTGCGGAACGGCGCCTATTTTCCCTGGGATTACCAGCCGCTCATGGACGCATCCGAGCGCTACATGAGGAACCACATGAACCTGGACATCCTTGAAGAAAGCAAACGCTTCCCGCGCGGGGAGTAGGACTTTAGGCGGCCCTGAACATTCTCGGGGCCGTCTTGATCGAGGCAGCCGAAGGCAATGAGAGCCCCTCCCTACGCCTTTCTGACGGTCTCAGATATCGCGGCAGGCGATGGGGGCGGAAAGCCCCCCTGCTGCGGTGGTCACAAGCGCCGCCGGTGCGCCTCCCAGAACCCGGCGATGGCGCCAAGCACGACCGAGACGATCCCCGGCACCACCACGAAGAAGATGATCGACGACCGGCGCAGCTGGTCGTCGCCCGTCAGCACGTCGCGGGTCAGGTTCCAGCCGATGACCGCGATCACGCCGATGAGGATCATCACGGCGAGCAGCCCCGCCAGGCCGAAGCGCCTGCCGGCGAGCCAGGCAAGCACTCCCGGCAGAGTCACTGCCAAGGCCGCCGGCAGGGCATAGTCCCCGATCATGCCCTCAGGCCGCCTTCAGCGTCAGCCGTTCGGGCAACCCGTTGGCCCAGGCGCTGATCGTCCCGGCGCCGAGGCAGACCACCATGTCGCCCGGCCGCGCCTGTTCGCGGACGAGCCGTTCAAGGTCCGATTCGTCCATCACCGCGCGGGCGTGGCGGTGGCCGTGGGCGATCAGCCCGGCCACGAGATCGTCGCGCGAGGCGCCGGGGATCGGGTCCTCGCCGGCCGAATAGACCTCGGCGATGGCGACGACGTCGGCCTCGTTGAAGCAGGTGCAGAAATCGTCGAACAGGCTCGACAGCCGCGAATAGCGGTGCGGCTGGTGGACCGCGATCACCCGGCCCTTGGTCGCCTGCCGTGCGGCCTTCAGGACGGCGGCGATTTCCACCGGGTGGTGGCCGTAGTCGTCGATGATGGTGACGCCATTCACCTCGCCCACCTTGGTGAAGCGCCGCCCCACCCCGGCGAAAGCCGCCAGGGCATCCCGGATTTGCGCGCGTTTCAGCCCGAGGTGCCGCGCCACGGCAATCGCAGACAGCGCGTTCGAGACGTTGTGGTCGCCCGGCATCGGCAGGGTGCAGCCCTCGATCATGGGGACCTCGCCGGTCTCGTCGCGCTCGCCCTGCAGGGCCACGTCGAAATGGGCGATTCCGTCCTCATAGCGCAGGTTCACGGCGCGCACGTCGGCCTGGGCGTTGAAGCCGAAGGTCACGACGCGGCGGTCGGTGACGCGGCCGACGAGGCTCTGTACCTCGGGGTGGTCGGTGCAGCAGACGGCGAGGCCATAGAAGGGGATGTTCGACACGAAGTCGGTGAAGCCCTTGCGCAGCGCGTCGAAGGACCCCCAGTGCTCCATGTGCTCGGGGTCGATGTTGGTGACGATGGCGATGGTCGCGGGCAGGCGGTTGAAGCTGCCGTCCGATTCGTCGGCCTCGACCACCATCCACTCGCCCGCGCCCGCCCGCGCGTTGGACCCATAGGCGTGGATCACGCCGCCGTTGATGACCGTGGGGTCCAGCCCGCCCGCATCCAGCAGAGTCGCCACCATCGTCGTGGTGGTCGTCTTGCCGTGGGTGCCCGCGATGGCGATGTTGGATTTCAGCCGCATCAGTTCCGCCAGCATCTCGGCCCGGCGGACGACGGGCAGGCCGCGGCGTCGCGCCTCCTCAAGCTCGGGGTTGCCCTTCCTGATGGCGGTCGAGATCACGACCACGCCCGCGTCCCCGATGTTCTCGGCCCGCTGACCCTCGAAGACGGTGGCGCCCAGCTTTTCCAGCCGGTCGGTGATCTTGGACCGTTTCGCGTCCGAACCCTGAACCGTGTAGCCCAGCGTCATCAGCACCTCGGCGATCCCGGACATGCCGATGCCGCCGATGCCCACGAAATGGATCCGCCCGAGTTCTCCGGGAAGCTTGGTGGCTGCGTTCATGGGGTCAGTTCCGTCACAAGGTCATGCAGGCGGGCCGCCGCGTCGGGGCGGCCCAAGGAGAGCGCGGCTTCCGCCATCCGGCGGGCGCGGGATGCGTCCGTCAGGATCGCCCGCAGATCGCGCGTCAGGCTGTCCGCGTCCAGCACGGATTCGGGCAAGACGACCGCTGCGCCGGTTTCCGCCAATGCGCGGGCGTTGGCGGTCTGGTGGTCGCCCGCAGCCGCCGCATAGGGAATCAGGATCGCGGGCCGCCCGATCACGGTGATGTCGGCGATGGACGACGCCCCGGCCCGGCTGACGACAAGCTGGCAGGCCGCAAGCCGTTCCGGCACGTCGGTGAAGAAGGGCTGCACCTCGGCCCGTATCCCCGCGTCCGCATAGGCGCGGGTGACGCGCCCGGCATCCTCGGCGCGGGCCTGATGGCTGACCTGCAGCCGCGCACGCAACTCGTCCGGCAGGGCGGCCACGGCGGCGGGCACGGTCTGCGACAGTACCCGGGCGCCCTGACTGCCGCCGATCACCAGCAGCTTCAGCGCGCCGTCGCCAGGCGGCTGATAGGGGGCGCCTGCCCGGTCCAGCACGGCCTGCCGCACCGGGTTGCCGACATGCAGGCCCCTGACCCCCTTCGGCAGGTCGGTCGGCCATGTGCCGCAGGCGACCCGGTCCACCCGGCGGGCGAAGATGCGGTTCACCCGGCCCATGATGCCGTTCTGCTCATGGATCATCCGCGGCAGGCCCAGCGCCAGCGCCGCCCCCATCGCGGGAATCGTCGGATAGCCGCCGAAGCCCACCACCACCGCAGGACGATCGCGGCGCATGACGCGGACGGCCCCCGCAAGCCCCTGCCCGATCCGCAGCGGCGCGGACAGCTTGCCCAGAAGCCCGCCCCGCGCCGTGGTGGCGGAACGCAGGATCTCTCGCGTGACCTCGGGCGGGAAGCCCCCGGCATAGCGCGCGCCCCGTTCGTCAGTGGACAGCTTCACCCGCCAGCCCGCGGCCAGCAGCCGTTCGGCCAGCGCCTGCGCGGGGAACATATGCCCGCCAGTTCCCCCCGCTGCGATCAGGGCGAGCCTTCCGCTCATCGGCCCGGCCGCCCCAGCACGTCCGCCAGGGCGTTCTGCGGCCGCGTCCGGGTCAGCGCCAGCAGCATCCCCAGCGTGATCCCCGAGGCGATCACCGACGAGCCGCCATAGCTGACGAAGGGCAGCGTCATCCCCTTGGCCGGCAGCAGCCGCACCGCCACGCCCATGTTGATCAGCGCCTGCACGCCGAAGGCGCAGGCAAGCCCGGTGCCGGCGATGCGGGCAAAGGGGTCGCGTTCCTCCAGCAGCCGCCACAGCGAGCGCACGACGATGGCGCAGTAAAGCGCGATGATCGCCATGACCATGACGAAGCCGTATTCCTCGGCCGCGACGGCGATGATGAAGTCGGTATGCGCGTCCGGCAGCGACCATTTGACCGTGCCCTCGCCGACGCCGACGCCGAAGAAGCCGCCCTCCTGGATGGCGTTGGTGGCATAGCCGATCTGAGTGCGGGGATCGACGTCATTCGACAGGAAGCCGTTGATGCGACGGGCGAAATGCTCGCTGTTGGCATAGGCGAACATGCCCCCGATCCCGGCCAGCCCGACCGTGCCCGCGATCAGCACCACCGGCGCACCGGCGACGAAATACATCACCAGCCAGGAAAACAGCACCAGCGATGCCTGGCCGAAGTCCGGCTGCAGCGCCAGCATGACGATGACGGCGCCCGCGATGAAGAACGAATAAAGCTTGCCCGGCGGCCCGCCCACCGCCTGGGCCGAGGCCATGAACCAGCCGCAGATCGCGATGAAGCCGGGCTTGAGGAACTCGGACGGCTGGACGGAGGCAAAGCCGAGCGACAGCCAGCGCGTCGCGCCCTTACCGAAATCGGTGCCGATCGCCGGCAGCGCGGCGACGGTCAGGAACGCCCCGATGAACAGCAGCACGCCAAGGCGGCGCACCTGCACCGGCGACAGCATCGAGATGACCAGCATCACCCCCAGCGCCATGCCCCCGAAGGCGGCTTGGCGGGTGACATAGTAGAAGGCGGGCAGGTTGTTGCGTTCCGCCAGTGGCACGGATGCGGCGAGGCCCAGCAGCAACCCCAGCGCGAACAGCGCCAGCACGCTGGCCAGCGCCCACTTGTCCACCGTCCGCCACCAGCGTGGAAGAATGGGGTCGCCCACGCGCACGGGCGTGGCGCCGTAGACCATCTCGGTCATGGGTTCACCGCTGTCACTGCCTCTGCCTGCGTCCGGTTCGGCCCGGATCTGGGCAGGAAGATAGCGCGGAAGGCGCGGTGAAGCCAGAAATGTTTGCGCGATCAGCCGCCCTGCCCGCCCGGCCGTCAGGAACCGGAGGGCTGCGCCTGCCGCATCGCATCGCGGCGTGCCAGCGCCGCCGCGGGCCAGTGTTCCGAGGCGCGGTAATAGCCGGGCATGGCCGGCACGCCCTCGGGCAGGATCACCCAGGGCCGTCGGGTGGTCACATAGATGTGGATGTCGGGCGGCACCGCGCCGGGATCGTCCAGCGTACCGGTGCGGACAAAGGCGACTGCCCGCCGCATCCCACCATAATGGCTGAGGATCGTCGTGCGGCAATTGGCGCATGCCACGAGGATCTGCCCCTTGCCCGAGGCCGAGGGGATCGTCCGCTCCTCGACCGGCCCGGACAGATGGACATGCGCGGTCTCGATCAGCGCATTGACGGCGAATGCGCTGCCGGTCTCTCGCTGGCACCAGCTGCAATGGCAGCAGTGGGTGAACAGCGGCGGCTGGTCGAGCCGGTAGCTCACCGCGCCGCAGACGCATCTTCCGTTCATCGGCCCCTCCAGTTTGCCGCCGCCAGCCTGCATCCGGCGATGACGCCCGGCAAGCCGCAAGGGCTTCTTTCTGGCCCAAATACCTCTGGGGGAGGCCGAAGCCCCCTAACGCGGCAAGGCCTGAACCAGCGCCGTGAAATGCTCGCCGCGTTTCTCGAAGTTCGGATACTGATCGAAGCTGGCCGATGCCGGGGCGAGCAGCACCGTGTCCCCGGGCTCGGCCTCCGCGGCCGCCCGGGCGACGGCGGCCTCCATCGTCTCGACGACCTCGTGAGGGGTGTCCGAAAGTTGCAGCGCGAAGTCGCGGGCCGAATGGCCGATCAGGTAGGCCTTGCGGATATGCCCGAACAGCGGCGCCAGAGCGGCGATGCCGCCGTCCTTCCCCATGCCGCCCGCGATCCAGCGGATGTTGTCGAAGGCCATCAGCGCCTTTTCCGCGGAATCGACGTTGGTGGCCTTGGAATCGTTCACCCAGCGCACGCCGCCGATCTCGGCCACCGTCTGGCTGCGGTGCGGCAGGCCCGCGAAGCTGTGGAAGGCGGTCTCGATGTCGCGCGGGGCAAGGCCGATGCTGCGGCAGGCGGCATAGGCGGCGCAGGCGTTCTGGTGGTTGTGGGCGCCGGGCAGGCCCGTGATCCCGCGCAGGTCGATGGAGGCCACCTGCCGCCCCTTGCGCCATTCCGACAGGAAGCCCTTGCGCGCCGACACCGACCAGCCGAAGCCGTCGAGCTTGTCCTCGACCGAGACGCGGATCACCCGGTCGTCCTGCGGCCCCTGCCCCATCTGGTTGGCGAGGTAGCGCCCCTCGTCCTCGTCCACGCCGATCACGCAGCGGTCGGGGCCGCCTTCCGAGAACAGCCTCCGCTTGGCCGCGAAATAGCCGCCAAAGCCGGAATGTCGGTCCATGTGGTCGGGCGACAGGTTGGTGAACACCGCCACGTCCGGCGTCAGCGCGCGGGCAAGGTCGGTCTGGTAGGAGGACAGTTCCAGCACCACCACCTCGCCATCCACCGGCAGTTCCAGCGAGAGGGCCCCGGTGCCGATATTGCCGCCCATCTGGGTGGGCCGGCCCGCGGCCTGCAGGATATGGTGGATCAGGGCGGTCGTCGTGGACTTGCCGTTCGAGCCGGTGACGCAGATCACCCGCGGGGCCACATCGAACGCATCCCAGTCGAGCGCGCCGAAGCTGCGGAAGAACAGGCCGATGTCGTTGTCTACCGGCACGCCTCGGCGCAACGCCTGCGTGATGGCCGGATGCGGGCGGGGGTAGAGATGCGGGATGCCGGGCGAGGTGATGAGCGCGTCGATCCGGTCCCGCCAGCCAGCATCGCGGGTCAGGTCAGTGAGCGTTAGCCCTTCGGCCTCGGCCTGCGCCCGCGTCTCGGCGCTGTCGTCCCAGGCGACGACATTTGCGCCGCCCTCGCGCAAGGCGGCGGCGGTGGCCCGGCCGGAGCGGCCGAGGCCAAGGACGGCGACGGTCTGGTTCTGAACGCCTTGCACGGGGATCATGGTGACATACTCATGGCGAGTTCGCGGACTTCAGTGATGACGATCCCCATGACGAGGCAGATAGCGAAAAGGAATGGCAGGGCAAGCAACTTGGCCAAGCGTCCCCAGCGCCTTACGGGCGGGCCGATCTTCTCGCCTATCAGCACTATAACGGCGAAACTTTGGGCAAGCGCCAAGAGGATAAGGACAAGAGCGGCCAAGGCGGCGACTGCACCGTCCAGCCCGATGGTAGCGAGACCAAACTCGCCGGCCATCTCATCCCAATTTAGCCCATCCCTGCTGGCCACCAAGCCGGCAGCGGCACTTACACCGATCAACCGTGTCAATCGTGCGCAGACTTCATCGACAGCGTTGAGAGAATTCGATGCCATTCTAGCGCAGCTTCAACGTGCTGAGCCCGATCAGCGCCAAGATCACCGCGATGATCCAGAAACGGATGACGATCTGCGGCTCGGCCCAGCCCTTCTTCTCGAAATGGTGGTGGATCGGGGCCATCAGGAAGACGCGGCGGCCCGTGCGCTTGAAATGGGCGACCTGGATGATGACCGACAGCGCCTCGACCACGAACAACCCGCCGACGATGGCAAGGACGATCTCGTGCTTGATGCAGACCGCGATGGCGCCAAGCGCCCCGCCAAGGGCGAGCGAGCCGGTGTCGCCCATGAAGACGGCGGCGGGGGGGGCGTTGTACCACAGGAACCCCAGGCCGCCGCCAATCAGGGCGGCGACGAAGACCGCGATCTCTCCGGTGCCGGGGACGAAGTGGACGCCGAGGTAGTTGGCAAAATTCGCGTTGCCGACGAGATAGGCGATGATCCCGAAGGTGCAGGCGGCGATCATCACCGGGCCGATCGCCAGCCCGTCCAGCCCGTCGGTCAGGTTCACCGCGTTGGCCGCGCCCACGATCACCAGCATGGCGAAGGGGATGAAGAAGATACCGAGGTCGATCAGCACGTTCTTGAGGAAGGGCAGCGCCAGTTGCCCCGACAGCGGGTCCGGGTTCAGCCAGGCGACCGCGATCCCGGCCAGCGCGCCGATCGCAAGGCCGATCGCCATGCGGATACGGCCCGAAAGTCCCGCGTGGTGCTGCTTGGTCACCTTGGCATAGTCGTCCGCGAAGCCGATGGCCGCGAAACCCGCCGTCACCAGCAGCACGACCCAGACATAACCGTTGTCGAGCCTCGCCCAAAGCAGGGTCGAGATGAACAGCGCCGACAGGATCAGAATGCCACCCATCGTGGGCGTGCCGCCCTTGTGGACGTGGTCCGGGCCGATCTCGCGCAGGGGCTGGCCCTTCTT
Organism: Paracoccus sp. MC1854; assembly: GCF_014164635.1. Classification (NCBI taxonomy): domain Bacteria; kingdom Pseudomonadati; phylum Pseudomonadota; class Alphaproteobacteria; order Rhodobacterales; family Paracoccaceae; genus Paracoccus; species Paracoccus sp. MC1854. The sequence goes on from NZ_JACJFU010000002.1 coordinate 175,492, forward strand.
CTGCTTGACGCGCAGCCAGTCGATCAGCGGGCGGCCGAAGATGAAGCCGAAGATCAGCGCGGTGAAGAAGGCCGCGCCCGAGCGGAAGGTGATATAGCGGAACAGGTTGAAGACGCCGCCATTGTCGGACAGATCCGCCAGCCAGTAGAGCATCGGGTTTACCCCTTGTTGTTATCTGATGCGGGCGTCTGCCGCGCCCGGCGGATCGCGTCAACCACGCTTGCCACGCGCGAGCCCTTCGATCCCTTCACGAAGACCACGTCTCCGTCGCGGACCAGTTCGCTCGCGCGGGCGCAGAGGTCGGCGGCGTCCTCGGACCAGATGCCGCGCCTGTCCTCGGGCAGCGCGTCCATCAGGTGGCGCATCCGGGGACCGCAGGCATGGACCAGCGCAACCCCCTGCATTTGCGGATAATCGGCGATGCCACAGTGCAGGGCAGTCTCGTCCTCGCCCAGTTCCAGCATGTCGCCGAGGATGGCAACCCGACGACCGGGCGGCATCGCATCCAACGTAGCGAGGCCCGCCGCGAGGCTGGTCGGGTTGGCGTTGTAGCTGTCGTCGATCAGCATGATCCCGCCGATCCGTTCGACTCCGCCCCGGCCCTTGTAGGGGCGCCAGTCGGATAGATTCTTGGCGGCGGCCCTGGGGTCAGCACCCAGCGCGGTGACAGCGGCCAGCACGCCCACCGCGTTCATGGCGAAATGCGCGCCTGCGGTGGCGATGGTGAAGTCCAGCGTCTCGCCCAACACGCGGGCGCGGACGTGGGTTTCTCCTTCCGTGACCGCCGAGGACAGGGGCTGCGCTACGCCGCCCTGGCCAAAGCCGACGACGATGGCGCCGGCACGGTCGGCAGCGTCGCGCAGGATCTGCGTCACGGGCAGGTCCTCGGGGAGGATGGCGTGGCCCGCAGGTTCAAGCCCCTCGAAGATCGAGGCCTTTTCCACCGCGATGCCTTCAAGGCTGCCGAAGGCCTCCATGTGGGCGGGGGCGACGGTGGTGATCATCGCCACATGGGGGCGGGCCATGCGCGACAGGGGCGCGATTTCCCCCGGATGGTTCATGCCGAGTTCGAGGATCGCCCAGTCAGTATCTGCCGGCATCCGCGCCAGGGTCAGTGGCACACCCCAGTGGTTGTTCAGGCTTGCCTCGGCGGCATGGACCCGGCCCTGCCCGGCAAGCGCGGCGGCGGCCATGTCCTTGGTCGAGGTCTTGCCGACCGAGCCGGTGATCGCCAGCACCTTCGCGGCGCTGCGGACCCGCGCGGCGCGGCCCAAGGCTTCCAGAGCGGGCAGGACATCGGGGACGATGAGCAGCGGCGCATCCGGGGGAACGCTCTCTGGGATGCGGCTGACCAGCGCGGCGGCGGCCCCCTTTTCCAGCGCCTGCGCCACAAAGTCGTGGCCGTCGCGGGCATCCTTCAGGGCCACGAACAGATCGCCCCGACGAATCGTTCGGGTGTCGATGGAAATACCCTCGGCCACCCAGTCGGCAGTCGCGCGGCCGCCGGTCGCGGCGGCGGCATCCTGCGAAGTCCAGAGGCTCATATCATGCCGTCCAGCGCAGCGACGGCGACCGAGGCCTGTTCGGCGTCGTCGAAGGGGAAGACGTCCGAGCCGATGATCTGCCCCGTCTCGTGCCCCTTGCCCATGATGAGCAGCGCATCGCCCGGTTCCAGCGCGTCCACGGCGCGCAGGATCGCCTCGGCGCGGTCGCCGACCTCGGTCGCATCCGGGCCCGCGCCCGCCATGACCTCGGCGCGGATGGCGGCGGGGTCCTCGGTCCGGGGGTTGTCGTCGGTGACATAGACCACGTCGGCGTGCTGCCGGGCGGCCTCGCCCATCAGAGGGCGCTTGCCCCGGTCGCGGTCGCCGCCCGCGCCGATCACGGCGATGATGCGGCCCATCACATGAGGACGCAGGGATTGCAGCGCCGCGATCACGGCGCCGGGCTTGTGGGCGTAGTCCACGAAAACCGCCGCACCGTTCTGGCGCTGGGCGGCAAGTTCCATCCGGCCGCGCACGGTGGTCAGGCAGGGAAGCGCGGCGATGACGCGGGATTCGTCAGACCCGGTGGCAAGGCACAGGCCCGCCGCGCACAGGACGTTTTCCGCCTGGAAGCCGCCGATCAGGTTCAGGCGGATCAGGTGGGTCCGGCCTTTCACGGAAAACCGCAGCTCCTGCCCCGTCGCGTCATAGCGCTGGGCAAGGATGCGCAGGTCGCAGCCCTCAGCCCGGCCGTAGGTCATAAGCCTCAAGCCACGGTCGCGGGCGATCTGCGCGGCCTCGCGCCCGCGCGCGTCGTCGGTGCAGATGACCGCCGCCGCGCCGGGTTCGAGGATGTGGTTGAACAGCAGCGCTTTGGCGGCGAAGTAGCTGTCGAAGTCATGGTGATAGTCCAGGTGGTCCTGGCTGAAGTTGGTGAAGGCCCCCGCCGCGACCCGCACTCCGTCCAGACGGCGCTGGTCGAGGCCGTGCGAGGATGCCTCCATCGCCGCATAAGTCACTCCGGCGTCAGCCGCTTCGGACAGCACGCGGTGCAGTGTTACCGGCTCGGGCGTCGTGTGGGCCAACTTCGCCGTATAATCCCCTTCCACGCCCATGGTCCCGAGGCTGATCGCTTTCAGCCCCAGCGCCTGCCAGATCTGGCGGGTGAAGTTCGTGACCGAAGTCTTGCCAGAGGTCCCCGTGACCGCCACGACCGTCTCGGGCTGCGTCTCGAACCACAGTGCAGCCGCGCCGGCCAGCGCCGCGCGAGGGTCTTCGGCCACGACCAGCGCGGCAGGAAATGCAGCAAGCTCGGCCGCCGCGATCCCGGCGCCCTGCCTGTCGGTCAGGATTGCCGCCGCTCCCTGCCGCAGGGCATACTGGATGAACTCGCCCCCGTGCAGCGCCGATCCGGGCAGCGCCGCGAACAGATGCCCGTCTCGGACATGGCGCGAATCCACCGAAAGGCCGGTGATCCGGGGATTGCTTCCATCTCCTGCCCGCAGCCCCAACCGGGACAGGCTCATGGCCTTGTCGTTCTCCATGGTCCCCTCGGTCCTTATTTCGCCGAGACCCTTACGGCATCGGCCGGACGGGGTTCAATGACGGGCAGGTCCACCCCGTCGGGCTGCAGGCCCAGCGTGGGTGACAGCCGCTGGATCAGGGCGGCCGCGACCGGCGCGGCGGTGGCGCCGGCGGTCCGCATCTCGCCCCCGCCCGCGGCGGACACCTTGGGCTCGTCCAGAGTCACCACCAGCACATAGGCCGGATCGTCGGTCGGATACATGGATGCAAAGGTCGAAACGTTGCGGTTCTTGTAGTAGCCGCCATTGGGGCGGGGCTTGTCGGCGGTGCCGGTCTTGCCGCCGACCTGATAGCCCGCGACCTCGGCCTGCCGCGCGGTGCCGTTGGTCACGACATGGCGCAGCAGATCCCGCGCCTGCTTCGCCGCAGCCGGCGACAGGACCTGTTCGCCCTGCACGGGCTCCTTGCGGTGCACCAGCGTCGGGCGCACCCGGCGGCCGTCGTTGGCGATGGTGGCGAAGGCGGATGCCAGATGCAGCGGGCTCGCCGCCAGCCCGTGGCCGAAGGACACGGTGGCCGCCGTCACCGCCGGCCAGCGCGATGGCACGATGGGTTTGCCCGTCGGTGCCTCGGTCATCTCGACGGTGGTCGGCTCGAAGAAGCCCAGGTCCTTGAGGAACTTCTGCTGCCGTTCCGCCCCCAGCATCTGCGCGATCCGTACGGTGCCCACGTTCGAGGACTTGCCCAGCACGTCGCGCACCGACAACTGGCCGCCATAGTTGTGAAAGTCGTGGATCAGGTATTTCCCGATCTTCATGGGCGAGGAGGCGTTGATCATGGTGTTGCCGTTGACCAGCCCCTCGTCGATCGCCTGAGCAATGGGGAAGATCTTGAAGGTCGAGCCAAGCTCATAGACCCCCTGCACTGCCCGGTTGAACAGCGGGCTGTCCGAGGGGTCGCCCTGGGTCAGTGGCCGCGGCCGGTCGTTGGGATCGAAGTCGGGCAGGCTTGCCATGGCGACGATCTCGCCCGACTTCACCTCCATCAGGATGCCGGTCGCGCCCTTGGCGTTCATGACCTTGATGCTGTTGCCCAGCACTTCCTCCATCGCCGCCTGCGCGGTCAGGTCGATGGACAGCTGCAGGGGGGCGCCCGCATTGGCCGGGTCGCGCAACCAGCGGTCGAAGGCCTTTTCGACGCCCGCCATGCCCAGCACCTCGGCGGAACTGACGCCTTCCGCCCCGAACTGGGAACCTCCGAGGATATGGCTGGCGAGCCGCCCGTTCGGGTAAAGCCGCATCTCGCGCGGGCCGAAGACGAGGCCCGGCTCGCCGATGTCATGGACGGCCTGCATCTGTTCGGGGGACAGCTTCTTCTTGATCCAGACGAACTTGCGCTCGCCGGTCAGGTCACGCTTGAGCCTCTCGGCATTCAGGTCGGGAAAGATGCGGGCCAGCTTCTCGGCAGCCGTCTCGGGGTCCACGAGGTCGTGGGGGTGGGCGTAAAGCGCGTGGGTGGACAGGTTCGTGGCCAGCACCCGCCCGCGCCGGTCCACGATGTCGGCTCGCTGCGAGATGATCTGCGCCCCCGAGGCATGGGCGCGGGGTTCCACCGGCTGGCTGCTGGCCAGAGCCCCCATCCGCAGGCCCACCGTGCCGAAGGCGACCATGAAGCCCAGCACCATCAGCTTGATCCGCCCCTCGGCCCGGCGGCGGGCGCGGCCCTGGATCTCGGCATGGCGGCGGGCGCGCTGCTCGGCCTCGATCTCGTCGGGGTCCTGTCCGGCCTGCCGGGCGCTGAGGATGCGGGCCAGCGGGCGCAAGGGGGTGCGGATCATGGCGGTCACTCCTGTTCCGGGGCGGGATCGGCGGACGGCTCGAAGCCGGGGGGCGCGGGGCGCGGCATCGGCGCCCCGCGGTTGTTCGACGGCGTGCGGGGCACCCAGCCGGCCATCGATTCGCCGGGCGTGAGTTCCGTGGGCGGCGCGACCGGCTCGGGCGGCGGATAGTCGATGTTGCGGGCAGAGCCGAACTGGTTGGCCTGCACGGGCGCCAGCCGCAGCCGGTCAAAATTCATGTCCACAAGCTGGCTGAGGCGGTCGGGACGGTTGAGATAGGCCCATTCGGCGCGCAGGACGCCCAGGTTCTCGCGCAGGCTCGCGATCTCGCGCTGGACCACCTGCATCCGGTCGATCTGCGCCTGGGTGCGATAGTTCTCGCGGTAGGCCCAGAAGGCGAGGCCCATGACGGCCATCATGGCCAGAAGATACAGCAGCGGCCGCATCAGCCGTTCCCCGGCAGGCGCGGCAGGCCCAGCGCATCCGCATCGGTGCGGCCTGTAGGCGCGTCGGTGCGGATCGCGACGCGCAGGAAGGCGGAACGGGCGCGGGGGTTCGCGGCCAGTTCGGCCGCGTCGGCGCCCACCGCGCGGCGGAAGGGCAGCGTGAAGGCGGGGGCGTCCTGCCGCACCTCGGGCGCGTAGCGGCTGCCGCCGCCCGCCGCGTTGGCGCGGACCTGCATGAAGCGCTTGACCACGCGGTCTTCCAGCGAATGAAAGCTGACCACCGCCAGCCTGCCGCCGGGCTTAAGCGCGCGTTCTGCAGCCTCAAGCCCGGAAAGAAGCTGGCCGAACTCGTCGTTCACCCAGATGCGGATGGCCTGGAAGCTGCGGGTGGCCGGGTGGCTCTGCCCGGGCTTGGGGCGCGGCAGGCAGGACTGGACGACCTCGGCCAGTTGCGCGGTCGTCGTTAGCGGCCGCGCGGCGACAATGGCGCGGGCGATGCGGCGGGCGGCGCGTTCCTCGCCATAGTGGTAAAGGACGTCGGCGATGCGGGACTCCTCGGCGCGGTTCAGCAGGTCGGCGGCAGTGGGACCGTCCTGCGCCATCCGCATGTCCAGCGGCCCGTCGCGCAGGAAGGAGAATCCGCGCTCGGGCTGGTCGAGCTGCATGGAACTGACGCCGAGGTCCAGCACCACGCCATCGACCGGCGCGCCCGCCAGTTCGTCGAGATCCGAGAAGGTGCCCTGCACCAGCCGCAGCCTTTCGCCATAGCCGCTCGCCCATGCGCGGGCCATGTCGAACACCGCCGGGTCGCGGTCGATGCCGATGACGCGCTCGGCCCCGGCCTCAAGCAGCCCGCGCGCATAGCCGCCCGCGCCGAAGGTGCCGTCCACCCATGTGCCACGGACAGGGGCGACCGCCGCCAGCAGGGGGTCGAGCAGGACAGGGACATGCGGCGCGCTCATCAGCTTTCAGCGGGAGGCAACAGCGACAGCGGGTCAGCGCCGGGTTCCAGCGCGGGCATCCCGGCCTCGATCTTGCGCAGGTCGGCCTCATGCGTCTCGGGCGTCGTGACCTTGAGGTAGTCGCCCTGCGCCATGAAGAAGGCGCGGTCGCCCAGTCCGATCTTCTCGCGCAGGCGCTGGGGCAGGACGAGGCGGCCGTCCGAATCGATCTCGGCCTCGTCCGACAAGCCGTTCATCAGGGTTTCCAGATAGCTGCGCTCGGCCGAGCCGCGGGCCATGCGGCTGATGCCCTCGTCAATCTCTTCAATCGCTTCCATGGTATAAAGTCGAAGATGCGTCCAGTCGGCGAAGCCATAGACGATGACCATCTGCGCGCGCTGGCGGGATTCAAAATCGGGGTCGGCGGCTTCGAAGACGCGCCGGAAGCGGGCGGGGATCGAGATGCGCCCCTTGGCGTCGATCCTGACCTCTTCCGAGCCTCTGAACCTGCGCGCCAAGCCCTGCCACCTTCCACTGTCCCTCGCCGGAACCGCAAGGCCCTGAAACGAGAAAGGGCGGATCGGGCCGCTGCCACTGCCCGATCCGCCGCCCTCGTCCCATCTCTGGGCCCCGAAGTTTCGGGGATCGCCCGGTCTCATGCGCCACCTCGGGGGAAGGTGCTGCTCGCGCGCGGCCAGGTCGTTTTTCGGAAGGCGGGGTGCCTGTATGAAGCCTGCCTATGGCTTGGGGTCTTGGTGCCCCTTCACTGCCCGTCATCCGTGATGAAGGGATGCCATGGGAAAGCATGGGAAGCAATGGGCTTCTGGGGGGAAAGATGAGGTGCCGGATCAGGCCCATTAGAACGTGAAGCGAACACAAATTCGAAGCCATTGATTCGTGGTCAGCTTTTAGTTGAGCGGAAAGATTCCTACACAAGATGTTGTGGCGGCCGGGGTGTGGCAGGATAGCTGCAGATTAGCCCGTGCAAGGGAAAAACAGCCGCGACTCACTTTGAAATGCTCGTTACGGCCCTTGTGATCACAGCTTTTCACGGGTGCGAGATTCGGATTTGGTGTGCCGGGCGAAAGGCGTCCCGTGCTTTCCCGGGCCGTGTCCGCGCGGCTTTCCCGCGCTTTCCCAGAAGGCCGCTCAGGCCATCCCGCCCCGGACCAGCCGTTGCGCGAGATCGGCATAGGCATCAGCAATCGGCCCCTGCCCCAGGGCCACCGGCTGGCCCGAGTCGCCCCCGAGTCGCACCGACAGGTCCAGCGGCACCGAACCGAGGAAGGGCAAGCCGCGCGCCTGCGCCTCGGCGGCGACCCCGCCATGGCCGAACAGATGCGCCTCGTGCCCGCAGTTCGGGCAGACATAGGACGACATGTTCTCGACCAGCCCCAGAATTGGGGTCTTCAGCTTGTCGAACATGTCGATGGCGCGGCGGGCGTCGATCAGCGCCACGTCCTGCGGGGTGGACACGATGATGGCACCCGTCACCGGCGCCTTCTGGCACAGGCTCAGCTGGACGTCGCCGGTGCCGGGGGGCAGGTCCACCAGCAGCGCGTCAAGCTCGCCCCATTCCACCTGGTTCAGCATCTGCTGCAGTGCGCCCATCAGCATCGGGCCGCGCCAGACGACGGCCTCGCCTTCCTTCATCATCAAGCCCAGCGACATCATGGTGACGCCATGGGCGCGGATGGGAATGATGCGGTCGTTCTCGCTGCGGGGGCGGTCGGTCACGCCCAGCATCCGGGGCTGGCTGGGGCCGTAGATGTCGGCATCCAGCACCCCCACCCGCCGCCCGGCGCGGGCCAGCGCGACGGCGAGGTTCGTCGTCAGCGTGGACTTGCCGACCCCGCCCTTGCCCGAGCCGATGGCAAGGATGCGGTCCACGCCGGGAATTGCCTCCGGGCCGGCCTGCGGTGTGGGGTGACGGCCGAGCTTCAGGCTGGGGGGGGCGCCTGCGCCGGGGTCCGCCCCCTGACCAGAGCGGGCGGTGACCTGCGGCGCGCGGCCGGCCTGCGCGGTGGTGACGATGCGGACCCTTGAAAACCCGAGAGCGCGCAACCGCGCCTCGGCATCCTTGCTTGCGCTGTCCAGCGCACGGGCAAGGACCGCATCCGGGGCCTCGATGACGAAGCTCACCTCATCATCCGTGATGGTCAGGGCGCGCACAAGGTCGGCATCGACGAGATTGCTGCCGCCCGGAACGGGGATGGCCGAAAGTTCCTGCATGACCCTGTCGCGATTCGCCGTCATCCTGCCGCCCATCCTTCTTGCTGTCCTTGGGGCGATATAGGCGCTGGCATCTGCGGGAACCAGACGCCGGGAAAATGCTGCTTTGCAGCATTAAGAAAAAAGTTCCTGATTTCCGTTGCGTCACACACATAGGTGATACATCTTCCGATTGTATGATAACAAGTTTCTGCGAACTTCTAGGAAGCGAACAACCCTGAGGCGGTTCAACCATGCGTCTGCAGCATAACAGATAGGCGGAAAAAGCCGTTGTGCATTTGCAGCAACCGGGCCATCTTACGGACATGGATCGCAGCCGACCTCCTCCCCGGTAGCGATCCGATTGCAACGCCGCCCTCTCCTCCTCCCTGGGCGCGTTGTCGGCGGCGACCCCTCTCCTCCTCCCCGGGGTCGCCGCTTCCTCTCTTTCCATCGGTGACAGCGGCGGCTAGGCACGCGCCATGTTGTCCTATCAGCACGCCTTTCATGCCGGGAACCTGGCGGATGTGCACAAGCACGCGCTGCTTGCGACCGCATTGGCGCGGCTGACCGGGAAGCCCAAGCCCCTCAGCTATATCGAGACCCATGCCGGCCGCGGGCTTTACAACCTGCGTGCCGAAGCCGCACTGAAGACCGGCGAGGCGGAAGTGGGCATCGTCAGGGCGCTGTCCTCGGGCTGGCTGCCGCAGGACCACCCCTTGCGCGAGGCGCTGGCAGCCATCCGTGCGCAGCATGGCCCCGATTCCTATCCCGGTTCTCCGCTGATCGCAGCGCATTTCCTGCGGCCGCAGGATGCCGCCCATCTGGCGGAACTGCACCCGGCCGAACAAGCCGCGCTGGCCGAGGTCGCCGGTTTCGCGCGCCTTCACCATCAGGACGGCTTCGCCATGGCCAACGCCCTGATTCCGCCGACGCCCCGGCGCGGGATGCTGCTGGTGGACCCGAGCTACGAGGTCAAGCCCGACTATGACCGCATGTCCGACTGGATCACCCGCATGGCGCGCAAGTGGAACGTCGGCGTGATCGCCCTGTGGTATCCGGTCCTGACCGACGACCGCCACCGCCCCATGGTCGGGGCGCTGGCCGCCACCCATCCGCAGGCGCTGCGGTCCGAGGTGCGCTTTCCCCCGGCCCGTCCGGGGCATGGCATGGTCGGATCGGGGATGTTCGTCATCAACCCGCCCTATGGGCTGGATACCGAGGCGGACCGTCTTGCCGCCCTTTACGCGGGACTGTAGCGCAGCATACCGGCCCGTCCGCCGCCCCCGTCCGAGGGGTGATGCACCCCGTCAGAAACCGGCAGTTCAAGGAAATCGAAGGGACTCACCACGTCCAGGCAGGCGGCGCTGACGGCAACCTGCCCCGGCACCGATCGGCGCTCGTGATGGGTGTTGATGCCGCAGCACCGGCAGAAGTGATGCGCCGCGACCCCGGTGTTGAAGCGATAGGTCGCAAGGCGATCAGCGCCCGAGAGCAGTTCGAACCCGCCCTCGGCAACAGTGACCGAGATGCTGCCCCGCATCCGGCAATAGGAGCAGTCGCAGCACCGGGCCGAGGCGAGGCCCTCGGCCAGCCTCACCCGGAAACGCACCGCCCCGCAATGGCAGCCGCCCTCGGCCGCGGCGAGGTCCAGAGGCGGGCCGCCGGGACGCAGGCGGACGCCGTCACTCACCCTGCACCCGCAGGATGCGGGTTTTCCGGATCACGCGGCGCAGCCGGGCACGGGTCTCGGGCGGCTCTTCGGCCAGGGCACCCAGCATTGCCTGCATCTCTCCCTTCAACCCGTTCAACTGGTCGATGAGCGACAGCACCAGCGCAAGCCCATCAGGGTCGAGCCGGAAGATCTCTTCAAGGTCCACGGCAAGCTGCAGGCGGGCCGCGTCGATCTCGCGGAAGCGCGGCTCGGCCGCGCCCAGGACGGGCTGGACGATCCCCGCCTCGGTCAGCACCGCAAGCGCCTCGTCCGAGAGTTCGGGGATCAGCGCGAGGATCTCGTCCCGGGTCATCGAACGGCGGGTCATCGTGCCTTCCCTCCCTGCGCGCGGGGATCATAGGCGTGATCCTTGCGCCAGTTCTCGACAAAGCGGGCCAGCCCGTCGTCGATCTTCGGCGGCATGACCACGCGCAGTTCCACATGCTGGTCGCCGCGCCGGCCGCCCGCGCCCGCCAGCCCCCGTCCGCGCAACCGCAGCTTCTGCCCCGAGGAGGCGCCCCGCGGGATCGTCAGCATCACCGGCCCGTCGATCGTGGGCGCCTCGACCTTGCCGCCCAGCACCGCCTCGTCCAGCGAGATCGGCAGCACCGTGGTCACGTCGTCGCCCTCGCGCCGCCAGTCGGGATCGTCGCGCACGGTGATCGCCAGCAGCGCGTCCCCCGCGGGGCCGTTGCCCATCCCGGCGCCGCCCTTGCCGCGCAGCCGGATGGTCTGGCCGTCGCGGGTTCCGGGCGGGATCGTCACGTCCAGCACATTGCCGTCCGGCAGGGTGATGCGCGTGGTGCCGCCCCGGGCCGCGGTCATGAAATCGACCTCCAGCGTATAGCGATGGTCCTGCCCGCGCATGTCGAAGCTGCGGGCGCCGCCGAAGCCGGCCTGCCGGGTGCCGCGCCCGCCTTCCCCGAACAGGTCGGCGAAGACATCCGAGAAATCGCCGTAATGCGCCTGCCCGCGATACGGATTGTCGGGCGATTCCGAGAAATCGCGGTAATAGCGGCGCTGCGGGCGTTCCTGCCCCTGGGCATCGATCTCGCCCCGGTCGAATCGGGCGCGCTGATCGGGGTCCTTCAGCAGGTCGTAAGCCGCCGAAGCCGCCTTGAAGCGGTCATGCGCCTTCGGATCGTCGGTCAGGTCCGGGTGATCGGTCTTGGCGATCTTGCGATAGGCCTTCTTGATCTCGGCGTCGCTTGCCGTCTTCGACACACCCAGCGCGGCATACGGATCGTCCGCCATCTGCAACCCCTTGCTATCCCTGCTTCAACGCCCCGCGGCGCGCCCGGTTTCCCTGCACGACCCTGCCCTGCCCGGCAAGGGCCGCATGGCGGTTGGCCGCGAATCCGCTTGACGCATGGCCTTGGTGGCCCTAAATCGCCCGCACCTCTCGCGGGATGCTTGGGGCGGAGTAGCTCAGTTGGTTAGAGCAGCGGAATCATAATCCGCGTGTCGGGGGTTCAAGTCCCTCCTCCGCTACCACAATCGCTTGTCATGCAGGCCTCGCGCGATCACCTCCTCCTGAACCTGCGAGACTTGAATGACGCAAGCGACGCACAGGCCGGCAAGCTGGAGCGTGGTGGCAACCGTGCGTGCAAGCGCCCCTGTCTGCAACCTCTTCGCCCGCCATTATCTAGCCAGAGGCGCACGTCAAGTCTTCCTGTTCCATGACGACGCGTCGGTGGCCTGCAATGTCGCGCTCCACGGGGTCCGGAACACCGTCTGCCAAGGTCGATGGTGGAGGCGAGGCCGGCCGGACGCGCTGGAGGATCGCCAGGTCCACAACGCAACAAAAGCCAAGGCCTGGTGCGAAACGGACTGGCTCCTGCATTGCGACGTGGATGAACTGATCTGGTCCGCGCAGGATGTGGGCGAAGTGCTGGGCCTGATCCCCGATGACGTCGGCGGCATCGTCATCAACACCGCCGAGGCGGTCTATGCCGCCCCGCCAAGTCAACACACAATGTTCAGGACGCCTTTCTTCAAGTTCTTCTTCGACGAACGGGGAAGGCCGAGAGCCTATCGCGCCATCTCGCAGCAGGCCTATGGCGATCTTTGGAACGCTTCAAAATATGGCTTGTGGGGGCATATCCTCGGCAAGTCCTTCATCCGGGCAAAGGCGGATGTCGGACGCATGCCTTTGCACCACAAGAAGCAGGAGCGGATCAACGGCTTTCTGATGCGGCAGCAGGCGCCGCAATTGGTGCTGCGGCACTACGACACGCTATCGCCCGAGATGTGGAAGGAAAAGCACCTGCGGCGCATCCGCAGCGAGGTCTCGGTTCCGATGGCAGGACGGTTCAGAGAGCGTCAGCAGGCACTGATCGCCGAGGCGGAAGCAAGGGACGGCAATGCGGGCCTCGACCAGCTTTACCTGCGAATGTCCACGCTGCCGCCCGGCATCCTGGCGGAATGCCTCACCGAAGGCTTCGTGCGGGTGATCCGGCCCGAGGCGCATCTGCTTGCCCAGGACCACAGCTGACGACTGTGAAATGAAAACGCCGCCCGAAGGCGGCGTCCGCAGCTTCTTGGTCGTCGCCGCTCACTCTGCCTTGTCGGCGGGCCTTGCATTCAACTGGCCGTAGTTCTGGGCACCGATCTCGTCCATCAGCGACAACTGCGTTTCCAGAAAGTCGATATGGCCTTCCTCGTCCTCGATCAGGTCGTCGAACAGGGATTTCGACACCTGGTCGTTCACCTGCGAGCAATGCTGCCGCGCCTCGAGATACAGGTTGCGGGCCTCATGCTCGGCGGCGAGGTCCGCTTCGAGCGTTTCGCGCAGGTTCTGACCAATCCGCAGCGGGTCCAGCTTCTGCAGGTTCGGATGCCCTTCAAGGAAGATGATCCGCTCGATCAGGCGATCGGCGTGATGCATTTCCTCGATCGATTCCTCGCGCGACTTCTTGGCGATCCGGCCATAGCCCCAGTCGTCCTGCAGGCGGTAATGCAGCCAGTACTGGCTGACGGCCGTCAGCTCGGACCTGAGCGCGGCATTGAGATACTCGATGACCTTCGGATCACCCTTCATGGACAGCCCCTCTGCTTTCAGACCGCCGCCCGCTGCCGCAATCCGCGCAGAACCGCCGGCACCTGCCTTGGGTCTGCATCGACGGCAAAGCCATCGGCGGCGCGCATCGTCGCGACGAACAGTTTCATGCACCCGCCGCAATCCGCGCGCTTGCCGAGCGCGTGGTAGATCTTGCCGGGCGTCACGATCGTATCAGCATCCGAGGCGCGCATCCAGCCGACCGCGGCGCGGATCTCGCCATCGGTGATCCCCATGCAATGACAGACGATCATCGGGCTGTTTCCTGTTGTCCGATCGTGGCAGGGGCCGGGAAGCCGGGGGAAAGGATGACAGGGTGCATGGGGCCGGGCTTTCGTGGGTGGCTGGGCATGCGGGGGGCGTCCCCAGTCACTTGGTCAGGATCAGCTTTCCGGCGCGCGTGATTCGCAGCGTATAGATCTGATCGGCCAGCGCGATCTGGGCCAGATGCCCGCCCGCGGTCAGGGCCGTCGCGTCATGCAAAGGGGCCTGCAGCCGGACCTGGACAGGCGTGGGGTCGTTACCATGGAAGGTGAGGTCGTTCATCTGAGCCTCCAACTTAAGTGAGCTTTTCGCTCGGGTATGTCAGAGTGTTTACGTCAGGATTGACCTCTGTCAATACGATTCCTTCACTTAGGTACAGCGCTCTGGGCGGGAGATTACAACTTTCCCCTACAGGAATACAAATAGTTGACAAGAAATGTCAGAGTCTGTTTGGACCGCAGGGAATGCGGCTTTGCCGCTCAGCAAGGTTTGTTCCATGATGTTTGCCCTTCCTCGCGCTGCCCTGCTCCGGCTTTCGCTTGCGCTTGCCGTTGCTGCCGGAAGTGGCGCGCCTGCCGCGCTGGCGCAGGATGTTCCCTTGTCCCCCGCGCCGCAGGTGGTGCCCGCGCCTGTGGCGACGACGCCCGCTGCGCCCTCCGCGCCGCAGGTCGCGCCCCCTGCGGCCATCGCGGCGGGCGAGCCCGGCACCGCCGCCTCGCCGTCCATCGGAACAGATGCGCCTGCTGCCGATGATTCGACCGAGCCGGACTCGAGTCCTCTCGGGGCGATCCCGGCCCATGCGCTGCCCCATGACCTGTCGCCGATGGGGATGTACCGGCAGGCCGACATCGTGGTGAAGGCGGTGATGATCGGCCTTGTCTTCGCCTCGATCGTCACCTGGACGGTGCTGATCGTGAAGATGATCGAATACCTGACGGCGATGCGCGCCATAAACCAGGGCGCACGCCGGATCGAGGCGGCCGCCAGCCTGCGCGCCGCCTTGGGCTCGGCCGACGGGCGCGGCCCCGAGGACCGGATGCTGCGGGCGGCGGCGCGCGAGCTGAACCGATCTGCCGAAGGGTTGTCCACCGACGGGGTGCGGGAACGCATCGGCTCGCACTTGGGCCAGATCCAGGCACGGGCGGCGCGGCACATGGGGCGCGGCACCGGGGTTCTGGCCACCATCGGCTCGACCGCGCCCTTTGTCGGACTGTTCGGCACCGTCTGGGGGATCATGAACAGCTTCATCGGCATTTCCGAGGCGCAGACGACCAACCTCGCCGTGGTCGCGCCGGGCATCGCCGAGGCGCTGCTGGCGACCGCCCTCGGCCTTGTCGCGGCCATCCCGGCCGTCGTCATCTACAACTTCTTCGCCCGCGCGATCACCGGCTACAGGTTGCGCCTGAACGAAACCGCGGCAGGGGTCGACCGGCTGGTCAGCCGCGACCTTGACCGCGCGGCGGCGGGGTTCGCGGTCTGATGGCGGGGGGCATCCGGAACCAGCCGAATGGCGACGACGATCTGGTGGAAAACCACGAGATCAACGTCACCCCCTTCATCGACGTGATGCTGGTCCTGCTGATCATCTTCATGGTGGCGGCGCCCCTGTCCACCGTGGACATCAACGTGGACCTGCCGGTGTCGAACGCGCCGGTATCCGGTCGTCCCGACACGCCCGTCTGGCTGACGGTGGGACCGGACCTGACGCTGTCGCTGGGCAACGAGACGATCGCCCCCGACGCGCTTGCGGCCGAGCTTGCGGAGGCGACCGGGGGCGACCTCGAAACCCGTATCTACCTGCGAGCCGACCAGGCGGTGGCCTATGGCGACCTGATGGAGGTGATGAACCGCCTGCGCGATTCGGGCTACCTGAAGATCGCCCTGGTCGGAATGAACCGCGCCAGCGCACCGCCGGCGGCGCTGGCGGCAACGCCATGAGCGGCGGGCGCCTAGGCAACGCGGGGGCGTGGCTGGCGGTGGGCGCGCTGGTGCTGTCGGCCCATGTGGCGGCCGCCGCCTGGGCCATGCGTCAGCCCGGCCAGCCCCTGCCCGCCGTGCCTGACGCGATCCTGCTGGACCTCGCCCCGCCGCCTGCGGGCGAGGAGGCGCCGGAGACCGACGCCAACGAAGAAACTGCCGACCCGCCACGGGAGTTCACCCCCGAGCCTGTCGATCCGCTGCCCCCGCCTGATTTCTCTGAACTGGTGCCGCCGGAACCCGAATTCGTCCCACCCGGGGTCGAGCCGCTGACGCCCCCCGATTTCGCCGAGATGCCCCCCCCCGAGCCGGTGCCGGAGTTCGAGCCCCCCCCGGTCGTGCCCCTGCCTCCGCCCGACTTCGCCAGCCTCACGCCGCCGCCCGAGGCCACCCCCGCCGCCGTCCCCCCGCCGCCTCGCCGCCCCGAGCGGCTGATGCGGCGCGAGGAAAGACGGGAAGAACCGCGAGAGGAACGCCGTCGCGAAGCCCGGCGCGCGCCCGAACAGCCCCCCGCGGAACGCAGCGATCCGCGCCGCGAGCAATCCCAGCCGTCGCGTTCGGGCCGGCAGGGCCGCGGCGCGGAAAGCGGCGCGCGGCAGGCTCCCGCCACAGCAGCCGGCGCCTCTCGGCAGGCACAGGCCAGTTGGGAACAGCGCGCCGGCGCCACGGTCAGCCGGCACATGAGCCGCACCCGCATCCGCGGCAAGGGCGGCACCGTGCAGGCCACCGTGACTGTCAGCGTAGCCGCCAACGGCGCCACCAGCGCCCGGCTGGCGCGGGGAACCGGCGATCCCCAGATCGACGCGGCGCTTGCCCGACAGGCGGCCCGGATGCCGGGCCTGCCGCCGCCGCCCACCGGCCGGTCCTTCCAGTTCACCCAGCCCATCGCGATCAGGCTGCGGTGACAACTGCGGCACGGGCCGGAGCGCGCCGAGGGGCTGTGCGGGATCTGTCCCTCGCAGGCGCTGAAAACCGCCCGCAAGGCACGGGCGCTTGAAGGCCGCGTCTTGCGGAAGCGGCGGCTGCTCAGCCTTCGGCGGCGGGCACCCTTTGCAGCAGCGGCATCAGGTCGGCCATCTCGGGGCCGTGATCCATGCCGGTCAGGGCCTTGCGCAAGGGCATGAACAGCCCCTTGCCCTTGCGGCCCGTGGCGGCTTTCACCGCGCCCGTCCATTCACCCCAGGTCGCTCCGGTCCAGGGACGGGCGGGCAGCATCGCCAGCGCCTGCGGGATGAACTCGGCGTCCTCGGGGTCGATCAGTGGCTGCGCGCCGTCGCGCATCAGGCTCCACCACTCGCCCAGATCGTCCAGCTTTGTGATGTTGGCCCGCGCAACCGACCAGAACCGCTCGGCAATGTCGCCGGGCACGCCCATGGCGGCGATCCGGTCGCGCACCGCCTCGAACGGCAGGTGCTGGTTGCGCTCGCGCGTCAGCGGCCACAGGTCCTCGGCGTCGAACTTGGTGGGCGAGGCGCCGAACTGCGACAGGTCGAAGCCCTCGGCCAACTCGTCAAGGCTCATCCGCAGGGTCACCGGCTGGTTCGACCCCAGCCGCGCCATCAGGGACAGCAGCGCCTCGGGGGCGACGCCCTGCTCGCGCAGGTCGCGGAGCGACAGGGTGCCCAGGCGCTTGGACAGTTCCTCGCCCCCCGGGCCGGTCAGCAGCGAATGGTGTGCAAAGCGCGGGGGTTCCCCGCCCAGCGCCCGGATGATCTGGATCTGCGTCGCGGTGTTGGTCACATGGTCCGCGCCGCGCACGATGTCGGTCACGCCCATGTCCACGTCATCGACCGAGGACGCGAAGGTATAAAGCACCTGCCCGTCATGCCGGATCAGCACCGGGTCGCTGACGGAGGCCGCGTCGATCGACACGTCGCCGATGATGCCGTCGGGCCACTCGATCCGCTCCTGGTCCAGCCGAAAGCGCCAGTAGCCCTCGCGCCCCTCGGCCCGCAGCCGCTCACGGTCCTCGTTGGACAGCGCAAGCCCGGCGCGGTCATAGACCGGCGGTTTCCCCATGTTGAGTTGCTTCTTGCGCTTCAGGTCCAACTCGGTCGGCGTCTCAAAGACCTCGTAAAGCCGTCCGGCCCCGCGCAGCGCATCTGCGGCCTCGGCATAGCGGTCCAGCCGGTCGGACTGCCGCTCGGTCCGGTCCCATTGCAGCCCCAGCCATTCCAGATCGCGCTGGATGCCGTCGGCATATTCCTGCTTCGACCGCTCGCGGTCGGTGTCGTCCAGCCGCAGGATGAACGTGCCGCCGGTTTTCCGGGCGATCAGGTAGTTCATCAGGGCGGTTCGCAGGTTGCCGACGTGGATATGGCCGGTCGGCGAGGGCGCGAAACGGGTCGTGGTCATCGGCGTCTCCTTGATCCGCCCGCTCTTTCATACCGGGCGATTCTTGTCCATATCGGGGCCTGACCGCCACGACCCGGAGACGTCATGACCGACTGGACCGAGGCCACCGCGCCCTCCGCCGCCGATATCGAGGCGCTGGCACGCGAGGTTCTGGCCGGCCTGCCCGCCGAGTTCGCCGGCCCCGCCGCCCAGGTCATCCTGCGGGTCGAGGACTTCGCCGGCGAGGACGTGCTGGACGAGCTTGAGATCGACGACCCGCTGGAGCTGACCGGGCTTTACGACGGCGTCCCCGAGACCGAGAAGATGGCGAGCCAACCCCAGCATTTCCCCGACACGGTCTGGCTGTTCCGCCGGGCGATCTTGGACGAATGGGCCGAACGCGGCGACGTGGCGCTAGGGGCGCTGGTCCGCAACGTGGTGATCCATGAATTCGCCCATCACTTCGGCTGGTCTGACGGCGACATCGCCAGCATCGACAGGTGGTGGGAATGATCGTCACGCCCCAGCCGCAGGTCCCGATCCTGACCGTCACCCTGAACCCGGCGCTGGACATCGCCACCAGCGCCGAGAAGGTGGTGCCTGACCTCAAGCTGCGCTGCGAGGCACCGGTCTTCGACGCGGGCGGCGGCGGCATCAACGTCAGCCGCGCCATCGCGCTGATGGCCGGGCAGTCCACGGCGGTGGTGGCTCTGGCAGGCCACAACGGCAAGCGGATGCGGGATCTTCTTCTCTGCGAGACGGGGCTTGAGATCCTGCGCCTGGAGGCGCCCGCCGAGACGCGGCAGTCCGTATCGGTCATCGACCGCAGCACCGGCGAGCAGTTCCGCTTTGTCCTGCCGGGGCCTGAGTGGCAGGAGGACGATGTGCGCGAGGCGCTGGACGCGGTGGCCTCGGCCGCGCCCGAGGACGGCATCCTCGTCGTCTCGGGATCGAACCCGCCGGGCGTTCCGGCCGAGTTCCCGATCCTGCTGGCCGAGCGGCTGAACGGCCGCGACACCTGCCTGTTCGTGGACACCTCGGGCAAGGCGCTGGCCGCCGCCGCCTCGGGCCGGGCCGGTCCCATCGCGGTGCTGCGGATGGACGACGCCGAGGCCGAGGGGCTGGCGGGCCGCGCCCTGTCCCGGCGGCAGGACACTGCCGACTTCGCGTCGAGCCTCGTGCAGGCGGGCGCCGCCCGTGCGGTGATTATCGCGCGGGGATCGGACGGCAATATCGTCGCGAACGCGCAGGGACGCTGGCACGCCGAAGCTCCGAAGGTCGAGGTCGTCAGCAAGGTCGGCGCGGGCGACAGCTTCGTCGCGGGCTATGCGCTGGCGGTCGCCCGCGGCATGGCGGAACCCGACGCGCTGGCGCTGGGCGCCGCCGCCGCGGCGGCGGCGGTGATGACGCCCGCGACCGATCTCTGCCGCGCCGAGGATGTCGAGCGGCTTTACGCGGAACGCGTCGTCACCGCCATCTGATCGGCCCGCGCCAGCCCTGAACCTGCTATTCGCTTGACCTTTGCAGGGGGGTCCGGTTGAAGCGGCGCGTATTTCTCGCACAGACCGGGGTCCCGAAGGATGGACGACAACAACCGCAACCTGATCCTTGCCATGGTGCTGTCGGCACTGGTCATGATCGGGTGGTATGCCTTCTTCGCGCCGCCTCCGCCCGAGCCCGTGGCCCCGGCCACGGTGACGCAGACGGCGGCCGGGACGGTCCTGCCGGATGCGCCGGCCGGGCAGGCGCCTGCGCCGACGCTGATCGGGGCGGCCGACGATCCGGTGCTGACCGCGCCACGGGTGCAGATCGAATCGCCCTCGCTCAGCGGCTCGATCTCGCTGGCGGGGGGCCGGATCGACGACATCCTGCTGACCGGCTACCGCGAGACGCTGGACCCGAACTCGCCCTTCGTGCGGCTGATGTCGCCGACGGCGCAGCCGCGGGTCACGACCGAGGGCACGCCCGTCGCCCCCGGCGCGAACCCGGAAATCGTGGTGCAGAAGCCCTATTACGCCGTCTACGGCTGGATGCCCGGCCCCGGCGTGGACCCGGCGCTGGTTCCCAGCCCCGCGACGCAATGGACGGTGGAAAGCGGCGAGACGCTCGCTCCCGGCCAGCCGGTCACGCTGGCCTGGGACAACGGCGCGGGCCAGATCTTCCGCCGCAGCTTCGAACTGGACGACCGCTACCTGTTCACCGTCACGCAAAGCGTCGAGAACCTGGGGACCGCGCCCTTCGTGGCCGCGCCCTATGGCATCCTCGCCCGCCACGGCCAGCCCGACACGCAGAACTTCTTCATCCTGCACGAAGGTGCGGTCGGCATGAGCGACGGCCAGCTGCTCGAGGCCAAGTACAAGGACATGGCGAAGTTCGACGCGGCCGGACAGGAAGGTCCCGCCGAGATCACCCAGGTCACGGAAAACGGCTGGGTCGGCTTCACCGACAAGTACTGGATGACGACGCTGATCCCGGCGCCGGGCCAGCCCTTCACCTCGGTCGTGAAATACGCGCCGGGCGCCGACATCTACCAGGCCGAGACGCGCCTGCCGATGCAGACGGTGGCAGCAGGCACGCAGCTTTCCTCCTCCAGCTACCTTTTCGCCGGCGCCAAGGAGTGGGAGACGATCAATGCCTACCAGCAGACCAAGGGGATCGACCGCTTCGTCGATTCGATCGACTGGGGCTGGTTCTACTTCCTGACCAAGCCGATCTTCCGCCTGCTGCACTGGTTGAATGGCGCCATCGGCAACATGGGCTGGTCGATCATCGCGCTGACCTTCATCCTCAAGGCGCTGGTATTCCCGCTGGCCCGCAAGTCCTATGTCTCGATGGCCCGGATGCGCGAGCTTCAGCCCGAGATGGAGGCGATCAAGGAGCGCACCGGCGACGACCGGGCGAAATACCAGCAGGAGGTCATGGCGCTGTACCGCAACGCCAAGGTGAACCCGGCGGCGGGCTGCCTGCCCTTGCTGCTGCAGATTCCGATTTTCTTCGCGCTGTACAAGGTGATCTTCGTCACGCTGGAACTGCGCCACGCCCCTTGGGTCGGCTGGATCCGCGACCTTTCCGCGCCGGATCCCTCGTCGCTGCTGAACCTGTTCGGCATGCTGCCCTGGGACGCGCCGGCGCAGGGAACGATGCTGCACTCGCTGTCGCTGCCGGTGCTGGCGATCATCCTCGGCATCTCGATGTGGATGCAGCAGAAGCTGAACCCGGCACCCACCGACCCGGCGCAGAAGATGATCTTCGCCTGGATGCCCTGGATCTTCATGTTCATGCTGGGCGGCTTCGCCTCGGGGCTGGTGCTCTACTGGATCACCAACAACGTGATCACGATCATCCAGCAGTACGGGATCATGTCGATGCATGGCCACCGCCCCGACCTGTTCGGCAACATCCGGTCGGGCATACCCAAACGCAGCCCGAAGAAGTGAGCGCGCGGCTCGCCCAAGTCTTCCGCTATCCGGTCAAGTCGGCCGGCGGAGAGGCGCTGGCCGAGGTCGCCCTGACCGCAGGCCAGCCCCTGCCCGGCGACCGCCGCTTCGCGGTGATGCACGCGGCGGCGGTGCAGCATCTCGACGGCGAGGAACTTCGCCGCTGGCTGCCCAAGTCCGCATTCGTGCGCGGGGTCGCCTCCGCGCGCCTGCAGGCAATCAGCGGCGGCTGGGACGGCGACCATCTGGCGCTGTCGCATCCCGATCTGCCCCCGCTGCGCTTCGATCCCACGCGCGACGAAGCGGCGCTGCTGGACTGGCTCTCGCCCTTGTGGGCGCCCAGCGGCAAGGCCCCGGCCGCGAAGCTGGTCGAGGCTCCGCAGGCGCTGACCGACGTGAACCACCCGTGGCTGTCCGTCCTGTCGCTGTCCTCGCTGCGCGATCTGGAGGAGCGGCTCGGCCAGCCCCTGGGCACCCATCGCTGGCGGGCCAACCTGTGGATCGACGGCTGGGACGCTTACGCCGAACGCGACATGCAATTGCACCGCATCCGCATTGGCGGGACCGTGGTGCTGAAGCTGACCGAGCGGATCGGCCGCTGCGATGCGACCAGCGTGGACACCGACACCGGACGGATCGACGTGGACATGCCCAAGGCGCTGCAGGACCGGTTCTGGCACCAGGACTTCGGCATCTACGCCGAGGTTCAGACCGGCGGCACCATCCGCCCCGGAGACGAGGTCGAAGTCCTGTGAAGGTTTCCTTTCCCCCTGCCCCCGAGCTTGAGGCTGAGGCCGCCGAGGCCGGGCGCCTGCTGTTCGCCGGCCCTGTCGATTTCATCAAGGGCGTGGTTGGCATGGACGGCCTGCCCCCAGCCGACCGCCCCGAAGTCTGCTTCGCCGGGCGGTCCAATGTCGGCAAGTCCAGCCTCATCAACGCGCTGACCGGGCGCAAGGGCATCGCCCGCGCGTCCAACACGCCGGGACGGACCCAGGAACTGAACTTCTTCGCCCTCGGCGAGCGCGGCTACCTGGTGGACCTGCCCGGCTATGGCTACGCGCAGGCCCCTGTGGCGGTGGTGCAGAAATGGCAGGCGCTGCTGAAGCAGTATCTGGCCGGCCGCCCGAACCTGCGCCGGGCCTTCGCGCTGATCGACGCGCGCCACGGCATCAAGCCGGTGGACCACGAGATCATGACGCTTCTGGACCGTTCTGCCGTGCCCTTCCAGGTGGTCGTGACCAAGGCCGACAAGATCGGTCGCGGCACGATGGAGCAGACGCTGGGGCAGATCGAGGCCGAGCTGCAGAAGCACCCCGCCGCCTATCCCGAACTGGTCGTCACCTCCTCGGAAAAGGGCGAGGGCATCCCGACCCTGCGCGCGATCATCGAAGGGCTGACCTGAGGGTCAGCGCAGTTCCAGCAGGTCGCGATAGCGCCGCCACAGCAGCAGCAGGCCCGTGACCAGCGTCAGCAGTGAGACGGTGACCACATAACGCTCGCTGACATAGTCGGCCGGATAGACGCCGTAGATGCCGCGCCGCATCAGGCCGACAATATGCACGATCGGGTTCCACCACAGGATGTCGCGCACCATGGATGGCATCACGTCATAGGTGAAGAAGATTCCCGACATCAGGAACAGCGGCCGGGTCAGGATCGACCAGGCCCGTTCCCAGACCGGAAAGCGTGACACCAGAAAGCAGTTCAGCGTCCCGATTCCCGCCCCCAGCAGCGCTGCCAGTGCCAGCGCATGCAGCACGACCGACACGTCGATCACCAGCGGGATGCGCTGGACGATGGCGATGCCGCTGACAACCACGGTGAAGACGATCACATGCAGCACGCTGTTCAAGATCAGCCGCGCGACCAGCGCATCGACAAAGGTGACTGCCGGATAGGCCAGCAGCGGGCGCGAGAAGCGCAGGCTCTGCGCCATCTTGCCCGCAATGTCATGATACATCTGGAAGGGGATGTAGCCCGAGGCATAGAACAGCGGAAAGCTGGTTCCCAACAGGGGGTTGGTGTTCCCCAACGCGTACTGGAAGACCAGCGTCAGCAGGGCGATGCCCAGGATCGGATCGGCCAAGGCCCAGACATAGCCTCCGGGCGAGCGGCCATAGGTGGTCGCGATCTCGCGCAGGATCAGCGCCACGACGGTGCGGACCATGCGGAACAGCCCGTTCGACGGCGCCCGCGGTCGGGCGGGTGGGACTGGCGTCGGCTTTGAGGGCTGGGGGGTGTCGGACATTTTACTGCTGAGGCTGGCGTTCGATGGCACGGCTCTGTAACAACTGCCCGTAATTTGGAAGCAGCGAAAGCCCATATGGCCAGCGATCGTCCGCAACCCGCCCCCCAGGCCGAGCCGCCGGGCCAGAGCCGCCCCGCCGCCCCCGCGCAAGCGACGCCGCCCAACGGCCCCGCATGGCCGGGGGCTCCGGGGGCGCAGGGCGCCGCATCCACGCCCGCCAATACGCCCAAGACCGAACCGGCTTCTGCCCCGCCGCAACCCTCGGGGAAACCGGCTTCGAAACCCGCGCCGGCCGCAGCAGAGGCCGGGAAAGCCGCGGAGTCTGCCAAGCCGCAGGCGGCCAGCCCCGCCGCGAAACCGGCGCCCGTGTCCCCTGCCGCCGCGCCCCAGGCGGCCCAACCCGCAGTGCAGCCCGCTGGCGGCACGGCGGCGGCCAGCGCGCCGCCCAAGGCTGCGGCACAGCCCGCCCCGGCGGCCACGCAGCCGAAACCTGCCGCGCCCGAGCCGACGCCGGGGCGCCTGATCCCGGCCGACGCCGCGACCGCCGCCGCAGCCGCGCGCGCCGCGGCAGCCCGCCCGGCACCCGCGCCTGCGCAAGCGCCGGCCACCGCGGCCCAGCCTGCGTCTGTTCCAGCCGCTCCGCGTCCCGTCGCGCCGCCGCCGGCGCCCCGGCCCGCCTCGCCCCCGCCCCCAGCCGTTCCGCCCCAGGCCGCGGTTTTTCCCCCGGTCGCCGAGCCTGCGCCGGTCGCGCGGCCGAAGCGCCGGCACTGGGTGCTGCTGTTCAGCCTGTTCCTGCTGGTGATCCTGCCCACGGCCCTCTGGGGCGCCTATCTGTGGACGCGGGCGACGGACCAGTTTTCCTCGACCGTCGGCTTCTCGGTCCGGCGAGAGGAAGGCACGCCCTCGATCGACATGTTCGGGGGCATCTTCGGCGGCAGTTCCTCGGGCACGGCTTCGGACACCGACATCCTTTACGAATTCATCCGCTCGCCCGATCTCGTGCAGCGGACGGACGAGACGCTGGACATCCGCGCGATGTTCTCGCGCAACTGGCCGCAGGACTTCGTCTTTGCCTTCAACCCCGAAGGCACGATCGAGGACCTGACCAACTACTGGCGGCGGCAGGTCAGTATCTACTACGACGATTCCTCCGGCATCATCACCGTCAAGGTCAGCGCCTTCACGCCCGAGGATGCCAAGGCCATCGCCGACACGGTCTTTGCGGAAAGCGAGCGGGTGGTGAACAGCCTGTCCGAACACGCCCGCCGCGACGCCACCACGCAGGCCGAGGCCGAACTGGAGAAATCCCGCGCCGTGCTGACCGAGGCGCGCCAGGCGATGACCGCCTTCCGCGTCCGCACCCGCATCGTTGATCCGACCATCGACCTGGGCGCGCAGATGACGGTGATGACCACCCTGCAGGGCCAGCTGGCCGAAGCGCAGGTCGCGCTGGACCAGTTGCGCCAGAACGCCCGCGCTGGCGACCAGCGGATCGTCCAGGCCGAGCTGCGGGTCGCCTCGCTGGAAAACCAGATCGAGCAGGAGCGCGACAAGTTCGGCGGCGACACCCCCGACGGCGAGAATTACGCCGAGATGATGGCGGATTACGAACGCCTGAAGGTCGATCTGGAATTCGCGGAAGGGATGCACCAGTCCTCTCGCATCGCCTATGAATCCGCCCTTGCCGCGGCCCAGCGGCAGACACGCTACCTGGCCGCCCACATCACCCCCACCCTCGCGCAACGATCGCTGGAGCCTGCGCGGCCCTGGCTGCTGGCGCTGGGGGCGGGGATGGCCTTTCTGCTGTGGTCGATCATGATCCTGGTCTATTACAGCGTGCGCGACCGGCGCTAAGGCAGCGCGATGATCCGGCTCGAGAACCTGACAAAGATCTACTACGCCAATGGCCGGCGTAAGGTGGTCGCGGACGGGCTGAACGCGGTGTTCCCGACCGGCGCCTCGGTCGGGCTTTTGGGCCGCAACGGGGCGGGGAAATCGACGCTGCTGCGGATGATCGCGGGAACGGCGCTGCCGACGACGGGCAGGATCGTCTCGGACGGCTCGATCTCCTGGCCGGTGGGTTTCGCAGGCAGCTTCCACCACGAGTTGACGGGGGCGCAGAACATCCGCTTCGTCGCCCGCATCTACGGCGTCGACACGGACGGGCTGGTCGATTACGTCGCCGATTTCGCCGAATTGGGCGACAGCTACCACATGCCCTTCGGCACCTATTCCTCGGGGATGAAGTCGCGGCTGGCGATGGGATGCAGCATGGGCATCCATTTCGACACCTACCTCGTGGACGAGGTGACCAGCGTGGGCGATGCCGAGTTCCGGGAAAAGTCGCAGCGCGTCTTCACCGACCGGATGCAGCGGTCCTCGGCCATCGTGGTCAGCCATTCGATGCCGATGATCCGGCGGCTGTGCAACATGGGCGCGGTGCTGGACCGGGCGCGGCTGACGGTCTTCGACAAGATCGACGACGCCATCGCCTACCATGAACATGTCATGGGCGTGCCGGATACGGTCGGCGACTAGCCCGCCAGCAGGGCCGAGATTTCTGCCACCTTCGCCGCGACAAGCGCGGCGTCGCCGCGGGATTCCACGTTCAGCCGCACCACCGGCTCGGTGTTGGACCGGCGCAGGTTGAAGCGCCACTCCGGGTATTCGAGGCTGATGCCGTCGGTGTCGTCCCGCGCGATGGCCTGCGCCTGCATCGCCGCCAGCACGCGGGCAAGGCTCGCGTCGGGATCGGACAGGCGGAAATTGATCTCTCCCGAGGACGGGAAGGCCGCCATGCGGTCCCCCACCAGCCGCGACAGGGGCTGGCCCGAGCGGCTGATGAGCTGGGCCACCAGTGCCCAGGGGATCATGCCGCTGTCGGCATGGGCGAAGTCGCGGAAATAGTGATGCGCGGACATCTCGCCGCCATAGACCGCGCCGCTTTCCCGCATGGCCTGCTTGACGAAGGCGTGGCCGGTTTTCGATTGCACCGCCTCTCCCCCCGCCCGGGCGATGATGTCGCGGGTGTTCAGAACGACCCGGGGATCGTGGACGATGCGGGCGCCGGGATGGCGGTCGAGGAAGGCCGCCGCCAGCAGCCCCACGACATATTCGCCGGGGATGAAGCGGCCCGTCTCGTCAAAAAGAAAGCAGCGGTCGAAGTCGCCGTCCCAAGCGACGCCGAGATCGGCGCCATGCGCCAGCACCGCGTCCGAGGTCATCGGCTGGTTTTCCGGCAGCAGCGGGTTCGGGATGCCGTTCGGAAAGCTCGCGTCCGGCTCGTGGTTGATGCGGACGATCTCCAGCCGCGCACCGCGCCGGGCGAGTTCCGCCGCGATGGCGTCGAAGGCGGGACCGGCGACGCCGTTCCCCGCGTTCACCAGCGGCTTCAGCGGGCCAAGCGCCGGGGCCTCCACGAAGTCGCAGACGCGGCGGGCATAGTCGGCGCGGGTTCCGCTTGCGTCCGTCACCCGGCCCCGAGCAGTCTCGGGAAACTCGCCCGCCTGCGCCACCTGCGCCAGTTCGGCCAGCTCGGTCGCGGGGTCCAGCGGCGCGGCCCCGCGCTTGACCAGCTTCATCCCGTTATAGTCGATGGGGTTGTGCGAGGCGGTGACCTCGATGCCGCCATCCGCGCCCAGGTGATCGGTGGCGAAATACATCTCCTCGGTGCCGGCGAGGCCAAGGTCCAGCACCTCGACGCCGCCCTCGACCAGCCCGCGCATCAGCGCCGCCACCAGCGCGGGCGAGCTTTCCCGCCCGTCGCGCCCCACGACCACCCGCCGGGTACCCGGACGCATGGCAAAGGCGCGGCCCACGCGCCAGGCGACATCCTCATCCAGTTCGTCGCCCAGGCGGCCGCGCAAATCGTAAGCCTTGAAGCAGGTGATGGTGCGGGCGGTCATGGGCGTTCTCCTTTGGCCGCGCGACCCTGCCCAAAGGACGCCCGCCGCGCAAGCCGTCCGACCTTCGGAGGGGGCTGACCTTCGCGCCCCGCCCCGCTAGTCCTTGGGAAACCACGGAAAGGAAGCCCATGTCCCAAGCCGAGACCAAGCAACTGATCGCCGCCTATTACGACGCCTTCAACCGGGGCGAGCCCGAGGCGATGGAGGCCATGCTGCACGACGAGTTCGAGCATCACGTCAACGAGGGCGGCATCCGCCGCGGCCGCGACGGCTTCGCCGCCTTCAACCGGCACATGAGCGAGACCTACCGCGAGAACCTCACCGACATGGTGATCTTCGCCAGCGAGGACGGCAGCCGGGGCGCCGCCGAGTTCGTGGTGAACGGCACCTACCTGAAGACCGACCCAGGCCTGCCCGAGGCACGCGGCCAGAGCTATCGCCTGCCCGCCGGGACGTTCTTCGCCATCAGGGACAGCAAGATCGCGCGGGTGACGACCTACTACAACCTCGCCGACTGGGTACGGCAGGTTTCGTGATCAGCACGCGCATCCTGACGGGCGAGGCAGTGGCGGGGGCGCTGGACGACCTCGCCCGGCTGCGGATCGCCGTGTTCCGCGACTGGCCCTATCTTTACGACGGCGACGAGGGGTATGAGCGCGAGTATCTGAAAGCCTACACCGTCCCCGGCGCGGTGGTCGTCGCGGCGATGGACGGCCCCCGGATGATCGGCGCTGCCACCGGCGCGCCGATGGAACATCACGCCGAGGATTTCGCAGCCGCCTTCGAGGACCGCCCCGAGCGGCTGGAGGACATCTTCTACTGCGCCGAGTCAGTCCTGTTGTCCGAATATCGCGGCCATGGCCTGGGCCACGCCTTCTTCGATGGGCGCGAGGAACAGGCGCGCAGCCTGGGGCGGCGCTTCTCGGCCTTCTGCTCGGTCATCCGCCCCCCCGACCACCCGGCACGGCCCGCGGATTACCGTCCCCTCGACGGCTTCTGGCGCAAGCGCGGCTACCAGCCGCTGCCGGGCGTTGTCGCCAATTTCTACTGGCGCGATCTCGGGGACGCCGAGGAGACGACCAAGCAACTGCAATTCTGGATGAAACCGCTGTGAGCCGCACCGTCCGCATCGCCGCCGCTGCCTATCCCTTCGACTGGTTCGACGACCTCGCGGCCTATGAGGCGAAGATCGCCCGATGGGTTGCCGAGGCCGCCGACTGCGACCTGCTGGTTTTCCCCGAATATGGCGCGATGGAACTGGCGAGTCTCGGCGGCCCTGAAATTGCCCGCGACCTTGAAGCCAGCCTGCACGAGGTCGTGCGTCACGAGGCCGCACGGGACGCACTCCATGCGCGGCTCGCGGCGGAGCATGGCTGCCATATCCTCGCGGCCTCGGGTCCCGCTTTCCCGACGCGCGGCGGGCGGCCAGTAAACCGGGCGGTGCTATTCGGGCCGCAGGGGAGAATCGGGCATCAGGACAAGCAGATCATGACCCGCTTCGAGCGCGAGGACTGGAACGTGACCGGCGCGCCGGGCCTGCAGGTCTTTGACACGCCCGTCGGAAAGCTCGGCATCATCATCTGCTACGACAGCGAGTTCCCCCTGCTTGCCCGCAAGCTGGCGGAAGCCGGGGCCGAGATCCTCTTGGCCCCAAGCTGCACCGACAGCGTGGCGGGCTTCATGCGCGTCCGCATCGGCTGCATGGCACGGGCCTTGGAGAACCAATGCGTCGTCGTCCAGGCCCCGACCGTGGGCGACTGCGACTGGAACCCCGCCATTGACGAGAACCGGGGGATCGCCGCGATCTACGCGCCCCCGGACGGGTTGTGGCCGGAAACCGGGATCGTGGCGGAAGGGGTGATGGACGCGCCCGGCTGGATCAAGGCAGAAATCGACCTCGACCGCATCGCCGAAAGCCGCCGCAACGGGCGGGTGCTGCCCTTCGCGCATTGGCCGGAAAGCGAGGACGTGCCGCTTCAGTCCTGATCACGCAGCCGGGGCACGTCCCCGGCGGGCGTCGGCGCAGGCGCGAGGTTGGCAAAATCGAACAGCGCCGGGTCGGGCAGATGCGAGGGGCGCACGTTGGTCAGCGCCCGGAACATCACCTGCCGGCGGCCGGGGCTGCGCGCTTCCCATTCATCCAGCAGCTTCTTGACCTGCATCCGCTGCAACCCCTCTTGGCTGCCGCAAAGGTCGCAGGGGATCACCGGATAGTTCATGGCGCGGGCAAAACGCTCGCAGTCGGTCTCGGCGACGAAGGCCAAGGGGCGCAGCACGTTCAGGTCGCCGTCCTCATTCAGCAGCTTTGGCGGCATCGAGGCCAGCCTTCCGCCGTGGAACAGGTTCATGAAAAACGTTTCCAGAATATCATCCCTGTGGTGGCCCAGCACGACCGCGCTGCACCCTTCCTCGCGTGCGATGCGATACAGGTTGCCCCGGCGCAGGCGGGAACACAGGCTGCAATAGGTGCGGCCCTCGGGCACCTTGGCCTTCACGACGGAATAGGTGTCCCGATACTCGATCCGGTGCGGAACGCCGCGTTCCGTCAGGAACTCGGGCAGCACGGTCGCGGGGAAGCCCGGCTGGCCCTGATCGAGGTTGCAGGCAAGCAGATCGACCGGCAGCAGCCCGCGCCATTTCAGCTCATGCAGCACTGCCAGCAGCGTATAGCTGTCCTTGCCCCCCGACAGGCAGACCAGCCAGCGGTCGCCGGGTGTGACCATGTGATAGGTTTCGATCGCCGCCCGGACCTCGCGCACGAGGCGCTTCCTCAGCTTGCGGAACTCGGTGGAGGAGGGCGCGCCGCGGAACAGCGGGTGAATCTCAGTCTCGTCGGCGGTGTCGGTGGCGTCGTCCAGCATCAGGCGGCCCTTGGAAGGTAAGGCGCGGGCATCGCGGGACCCATGCCTCGAAAACGAAAGTCAGCAGCGCAACCAGCAGCAGGCCCGGCAGGATCGCACAGGCGGCCAGTCATCGGCGGGCCGTCCGGGCAGGCGGTACCGGATCATACCCCCAGCCGCCCCAAGGATGGCAACGCGCGATACGGCGCAGCGTCAGCCAGCCTCCGCGCAACGACCCGTGCCGCTCCAGCGCCTCCAGCGCATAGGCCGAGCAGGTCGGCTGGAAGCGGCAGGCATGGCCCACCCATGGGCTGAACAGCAGCCGATAGGCGCGCACCGGCAGCGCGACGATGCGGGCGAGCGGCGTCATCCCCTGCCCCTTCGGCGGGGCTGAGCGCCTGGATCTGGGCTGCGCGGATCGGGACCGGCATGGACGCGGGCCAGCGCGCGGCTGAGGTCGGCGCGCAGATCGGCAAAGTCGCGGGTGGCGGTCGCCTCGGGGCGGCCGACCAGCACATAGTCCCAGCCGCCCTGCCCCTGTACCGGGATCACCTCGCGCGCAAGCGCCCGCAGACGCCGCTTGGCGCGGTTGCGGGCCACGGCATTGCCGAGCTTCTTTGAGCAGGTATAACCAACGCGGATCGCCGTGCCCGCCTCGGCTGGGTCGCGGCGACGGGCCTGCAGCAGAAAGCCCGCCGTTCCCTGACGGCGGGCGGATGCCGCGCGCAGGAAATCGGCGCGGCGGGCCAGGGTCGTCATGGCCGGTCGGCAGGCGTCCTGCGCGTCACCGGCGGGTGCCGGGACGTCAGCGGTCAGCGCCTCGGCCACCGGCTCAAGGCCGATCAGGCCGACAGGACCTTGCGGCCCTTGGCGCGGCGGGCGTTCAGGACCCGACGGCCGCCCTTGGTGGCCATGCGGGCGCGGAAACCATGCCGGCGCGCGCGAACCAGGTTCGACGGCTGGAAGGTGCGTTTCATCGTCTTGCTCCAACAACTGGGACGCGCAGGGTATGGGCCATTGGCCCACGCAGGCGCGCCGGGAATGCGAAGCCCGGCTGATACGGCCGGCAGACCCGCGAGTCAACAGAAACACCGCCGCCCCACCTGTTTTTCGCGACGCAACGGCGCGTCGTCGCACCCTTGGAACCCGGCCAGGATCACATATGTTTGAACATCAGCGCCGCCAAGGGCCGATGCGATTGCCGGCGCCCCGGCTCTGGGACGATACGGAACCACATGACCTTCAACAGCATTTCCGGCCGCTTTGCCCTGCTGACGATCGTGTTCGTCCTGCTGGCGGAAATCCTCATCCTTGTTCCCAGCGTCACCAACTTCCGCCGCGACTACCTGGAAACACGGCTGGAGCGGGCGCAGATCGCCAGCCTCGCGCTGCTGGCGACCGACGAATCCATCGCCGCCGACCTTGAAAGCGAGCTGCTGGAAAACGCGGGCGTCTTCAACGTCGTCCTGCGCCGCGACGACATTCGCCAACTGGTGCTGTCTTCGGCCCTGCCGCAGGCAATCTCGGCCACCTACGACCTGCGTGACCGCAACTGGCCTGCCGACGTCCGCGACACGATGAGCCGCCTGCTGAACGCCCAGCCCGAGGTCATCCGCGTGATCGGAGAGCCGGTACGCGACGCGGGGCAACTGATCGAGATCACGATGGATACCGCCCCCATGCGGGCGGCGATGATCGAGTTCGCCCTGCGCCTGCTGGCGGTTTCGGCCGCCTTCTCGCTGCTGACGGCGGTGCTGCTGAACCTGGCGACGCAGCGGCTGATCGTCCGGCCGATCCGGGGCGTGATCGGTCACATGACCGCCTATGCGGCCTCGCCCGAGGACAGCCGCACGATCATCACGCCAGGAGCCAGAATGGGCGAGGTGCGCGACGCCGAGATCGCGCTGGCAGGCCTGCAGCACACCGTCACCGCCTCGCTGAAGCAGCGGGAACGGCTGGCCCAGCTTGGACAGGCGGTGGCCAAGATCAGCCACGACCTGCGCAACATCCTGACCACGGGCCAGATCCTTGCCGACCGGTTGGAGGAAAGCGCCGACCCGGCCGTGCGGCGTGCCGCGCCCAAGCTGATGGGCTCGATCTCGCGCGCGGTGAACCTCTGCGAAACGACGCTGGCCTTCGGCAAGGCCGAAGAGCCGCGCCCCTCGCTGTCGCTGTTCCACCTGCGCCCGCTGGTCGCGGAAGTCATCGAGGCCGAGGAGCTTGCCAGCGAGGCCATGGGCGAGGCGGCCGTCGAGTTCATCGCCGATATCCCCGCCGGGATGCGCATCCGCGCCGACCGCGACCAGCTTTACCGGGTGCTGGCGAACCTTGCCCGCAACGCGCGGCAGGCGATCGAGGCGACCCGCCAGCCCGGCACCATCGAGATTTCCGCCACCGAGGACGAAAGCCACTGGTGCATCCGCGTCGGCGACACCGGCCCCGGCCTGCCGCAGAAGGCGCGCGAGAACCTGTTCCAGCCCTTCACCGGCGGCATCCGCAAGGGCGGCACCGGCCTTGGCCTTGCCATTGCCGCCGACCTGATCCGGGGCCACGGCGGCCGGCTGCAACTGGCGCGCACAGACGAGACGGGAACCGAGTTCCAGCTCCGCCTGCCGCGCGAGATCGCGGCGGCCTGACGCGCGGAAAAGATCGCGGTGCGCGATTTTTCCGCTTGCATCCCCCTGCGGCTAGCCCTACCTACCCGCCCTACGACGGACCCGTAGCTCAGCTGGATAGAGCACCAGACTACGAATCTGGGGGTCGGGCGTTCGAATCGCTCCGGGTCCGCCATTTCCCCTTTTTGCATGTATCTTCCGCCCTTACGGGCGGTTGGCTGCTTCCTTGGCCCAAGGGCGCACAAAAAATGCCTGCCGCGTTTCCACGGCAGGCAATCGTTTCAGGCGAAAGGCCTCAGAAGAAGCCCAGCTTCGAGGGCGAATAGCTGACCAGCATGTTCTTGGTCTGCTGGTAGTGGTCCAGCATCATCTTGTGCGTCTCGCGCCCGATCCCCGACTGCTTGTAGCCGCCGAAGGCCGCATGCGCCGGATAGGCGTGGTAGTTGTTCACCCACACCCGGCCCGCCTTGATGCCGCGCCCCATGCGGTAGCAGGTGTTCGCATCGCGGCTCCACACGCCGGCGCCAAGGCCGTAAAGCGTGTCGTTGGCGATCTCCAGCGCCTCGGCCTCGGTCTTGAAGGTGGTGACCGACACCACGGGGCCGAAGATCTCCTCCTGGAAGACCCGCATCTTGTTGTGGCCAGAGAAGATCGTGGGCTTGATGTAGTAGCCCGCGGACAGCTCGCCCCCCAGGTCGGCCACATCGCCCCCGGTCAGGATCTCGGCGCCCTCGTCCCGGCCGATGTCGAAGTAGGAGCGGATCTTGTCGTGCTGCTCCTTGGACGCCTGCGCGCCGATCATGGTGTCGGACGCGCGCGGATCGCCCTGCTTGATCGCCTCGACGCGCTTCACGGCCTTTTCCATGAAGCGCTCGTAGATCGATTCCTGCACCAGCGCGCGCGACGGGCAGGTGCAGACCTCGCCCTGGTTCAGCGCGAACATGGCGAAGCCTTCCAGCGCCTTGTCCATGAAATCGTCATCCTCGCGCGCGACATCGGCGAAGAAGACGTTGGGCGACTTGCCGCCCAGTTCCAGCGTCACCGGGATCAGGTTCTCGGCGGCATATTGCATGATCAGCCGGCCGGTCGAGGTTTCGCCGGTGAAGGCGATCTTGCCGATGCGCTTGGACGAGGCCAGCGGCTTGCCCGCTTCCAGCCCGAAGCCGTTGACGACGTTCAGCACGCCCGGCGGCAGCAGGTCGCCGATCAGGTCCATCAGCAGCATGATGCTGCCCGGCGTCTGTTCCGCGGGCTTCAGCACCACGCAGTTGCCGGCCGCAAGCGCGGGGGCCAGCTTCCACGAGGCCATCGTCAGCGGGAAGTTCCAGGGGATGATCTGGCCCACCACGCCCAGTGGTTCGTGGAAGTGGTAGGCGACGGTGTTGTCGTCGATCTGGCTCAGGCTGCCTTCCTGCGACCGCAGCACGCCCGCGAAGTAGCGGAAGTGGTCAATCGCCAGCGGCAGGTCGGCGGCCATCGTTTCGCGGATGGGCTTGCCGTTGTCCCAGGTTTCGGCCGCAGCCAGCAGCTCGATGTTCGCCTCCATCCGGTCGGCGATGTTCAGCAGAACCCGCGAGCGTTCCTGCGGGCTGGTGCGGCCCCAAGCGTCGGCTGCGGCATGGGCCGCGTCCAGCGCCAGGTTGATGTCGGATTCGTCGGACCGCGCGATCTCGCTCATCTTCGCGCCGGTGATCGGCGTGGTGTTGTCGAAATAGCGGCCGGCGTTCGGCGCGACCCACTTGCCGCCGATGAAGTTGTCATAGCGCGCCGCGAAGGGCATGGCGCTGACGCCCTTGAACTCATGCGTCTGGTCGTTGGGCATGGTGTCTCCTCCCAGAGAATGCGGCCCGGCTCCTCGT
This sequence comes from Paracoccus sp. MC1854, assembly GCF_014164635.1. Lineage (NCBI taxonomy): Bacteria > Pseudomonadati > Pseudomonadota > Alphaproteobacteria > Rhodobacterales > Paracoccaceae > Paracoccus > Paracoccus sp. MC1854. Next base: position 210,186 of record NZ_JACJFU010000002.1, read on the forward strand.
TTCCGGACGGGCACATGGTGCAAAGCCCGAAGGCTTGCGGTCAACCGCCGGGCGGGACATCGGCCCGCCCGACTGTCTCGATTCCGGGACGCGCGCCTTCGGGCGCGATCCCCAGGCGGCTCATCCGGCGGTAAAGCGTGGCGCGGCCGACGCCCAGCGCGCGGGCGGCGGCGGAAACGTTGCCTTCAGCGCGGGCCAGCGCCCGGATCACGGCGGCCCGCTCGGCGCGGTCGAACCCGCCTTCGCCGCCCTCTGCCTCGGCCAGCAGGTCCGACAGCGGGCGCGGCTTCAGCGCGCCGGTCTTCGGCAGCCCCAGCGCCCGGCGAGCGGCGCGGGTCGCACCGATGGCGAGGTCGTCGCGGTCAACGGCGACCAGCGCCTCGGTCCCCTCGCCTGCCACCACGATGCGGGCGCCGGGGAAGGCCGCGCGGAACCAGGCGACCTCGATGGCGCGGGCGGACTGGCCGACCATGGCGGCGATCAGGGCGTTGATCCCCTCGGTCGCGTCGGCCCGGGCGCTGGAGACGTCCAGCGCTGCGATGATCTGCCCCTCGGACCCGTGGATGGGCGCGTCGATGCAGCTCATCCCCGTGTTCGAGGACAGGAAATGCTGGTCGCGGTGGATGATGACGCCGCGCCCTTCGGCAAGGCAGGTGCCGACGCCGTTGGTGCCCTGCGCGGCCTCGGACCAGTCGGCGCCGGGGGCGAGCGCCCAGGCGTCGAAGACCGCCGCGTCGGCGGCCTGGGCGCGGCGGTCCAGCAGGATGCCGTCCGCGTCCGTCAGCAGGACGGCGCAGCCCGAGCCGCTGACGAGACGGTAAAGCTCGTCCACCGGTTGGGCCGCGACCGACAGGAAGGCGCCCATGGCCTCGCGCCGGGCGGCGAGTTCCGCCGTTGTCAGTCGTTGCGCCCGGACAGGGGCGGCAGGGTCCAGCCCATGCCGCAGCGCTGACCGCCGCCAGCTTGCCGTCAGCGGCGTCAGGTCGTTGGACGCGCAGGTCCGCTCGATCACGCGGTCGGCGTGATGGCGTGTCTCCATGATTCGGCCTCTCCCTGCGGGCAGTATAGGCGCGGGGGCTGACGTTGGGTCAGGAAAATCCCCGGGCGGCGATGCGGCGGCGGGTCAGGGTCAGCGCCGTGACCATGGCGAACAGCGCCACCGCCGCGCAGACGATGGTGGGGCCGGTGGGCGTGTCCAGCCGGAAGGCCGCGCCGAGGCCCAGCAGCCCGGCACCCGAGCCGATCAGGACGGTGATGGCCACCATCGCTTCGGGGGAACGCGCCAGGGGACGGGCGGCGGCGGCGGGGATGATCAGCATGGCGCTGATGAGAAGCGCGCCGACGATGCGGATGCCCGCCGCGACGACCAGCGCGAGGGCGATGTTCAGCGCCCATTGCTCGGCCCGCGGGCGGATGCCGTCGGCCACCGCCATCTCGGGCGACAGAGTTGCCAGCAGCAACGCCGACCAGCGCCAGGCGATCAGCGCCGCGACCAGCGCCGCGCCGCCCCAGATCAGGGCGAGGTCGGCCCATGTCACCGACAGGATGTCGCCGAACAGATAGGCCGACAGGTCCGTCCTCACCCCCTGCACGAAGCTGACCGCGACCATGCCCGCGGCCAGCGCCCCGTGCGACAGGACGCCCAGCATCGTGTCCACCGACTGCCGCCCGGCCATTCCGGCGACCACCGCCGCCATGACCAAGGCGACCACGATCACTGCCGGGAACAGCGGCAGGGCGAAGGCCAGCGACAGCGCCACCCCCAGCAGCGCCGCATGGGCCGTGGCGTCGCCGTAATAGGCCATGCGCCGCCAGACGACAAAGCAGCCCAGGGGCGCGCAGGCGAAAGCCAGCCCGATCGCGCCCATGGCCGCGCGCAGCATGAAGTCGTCCAGCATCAGGCGGCGTCCTCGTGGCTGTGGGCGCAGGGCTGGCCGTCATCGTGGCTGTGGGTGTGATGGTGACGATAAAGCGCCAGCGCCCCTGCCCCGCCCCCGAACAGGCCCAGATAGGCGGGCGAGATCGAGACGGTCTCGGGCGTCCCCTCGCAGCAGATATGGCCGTTCAGGCAGATCACGTGGTCCGAGGCCCGCATCACCACCTGCAGATCGTGGCTGACCATCAGCACGGCGCAGCCGGTCTCGCGGTTCACCTGCTCAATCCGTTCGTAGAAGGCGGCGACCCCCGGCTGGTCCAGCCCCGCGGTCCCTTCGTCGAGGATCAGCAGGTCCGGCCGATTCAGCAGCGCCCGGGCCAGCAGCAGCCGCTGCATCTGCCCGCCCGACAGTCCGGCGAGTGGACGCGCCTGAAGCCCCGCCAGCCCGGCGCGGTCCAGCGCCCCGGCGATGGCGGCCGGGTCGCGCCGCTGCGGCAGGTTCATGAAGCGCCCCACCGTCATCGGCATGGTCGGGTCGATCGCCAGCCGCTGCGGCACATAGCTGAGCCGCAGGCCCCGCGCCCGCGCCAGCCGGCCCGCATCGGGCCGCACCGCACCGATGATCACCCGCATCAGCGTGGTCTTGCCCGATCCGTTCGGGCCGACCACCGTGACGATCTCGCCCCGCCGGATGGTCAGGTCGATGGCTGTCAGGACTGGTTGACCGCCCATCGCGACCGACACGCCCGCCAGCGTCACAAGGGGTTCGCCGCCGGTCACGCGGCGGTCCGGCAGTCGGCGCAAAGCCCCTCGGCCTCGCGCACGGCGGTTTCGATGGCGAAGCCCGCGCCTTCGGCCGCGCTTTCAAGCTGGCCCTGCGCGGGTTCGGCCGAGGCTTCGATCACCCGATGGCACTGGCGGCAGATCAGGAAGGCGGGGACATGGCCCTCTCCGCCTTTCGTGCAGGCGACAAAGGCGTTCAGCGTCTCGATCCGGTGGACGAAGCCCGCGCGGCGCAGGAAGTCCAGCGCGCGATAGGCGACCGGCGGCTGACTGCCCAAGCCTTCGGCCCGCAGGCGGTCGAGGATTTCGTAGGCGCCCAGCGCCCGGTGCCCTTCCAGCAGGATCTCCAGCACGCGGCGGCGCACCGGGGTCATTTGCAGGCCTTCCTCGGCACAGGCGGAATCGACATGGGCCATCGCCCTGGCAATGCAGCGGTCATGGTCATGCATGGCGCCCCTCGCGATTATTGACGGCAGAAACGTTATACTATAACTCGCCGGAATGTTCCAGACCGGAGTGGAAGATAATGCCACGATCCCTGCTGTTCGCGGCGCTGACCGCCGTCCTCGCCCTTCCGGCCGGGGCCGAGCCGCCGAAGGTCGTGGCCGACATCGCCGCCGTCCATTCGCTGGTGTCGCAGGTGATGGAAGGGGTGGGCCAGCCCGACCTGCTGATCCCGCCCGGCGGCTCGCCCCATTTTTACGCGCTGAAGCCCTCGGATGCGAAAAAGCTGCGCGAGGCCGATATCGTTATCAAGATCGGGCCGCAGCTTTCGCCCTGGATGGACCGGCCCCTGACCTCGCTGGCCGGATCGGCCCAGCGGCTGCGGCTGCTGGAACAGCCCGAAACGATCACCCTGCCCATGCGGACCGGCGCCACCTTCGAGCCGCATGACCATGGCGAGGAGGACCATGACCATGCGACGGGCGGCCCCCTCGATTCCCATGCCTGGCTCGACCCCGAGAACGGCAAGATCTGGCTGGGGGTAATCGCCAGGGCGCTGGCCGGCATCAACCCGGAAAACGCAGCTCGCTACCACGCCAATGCCGCGGCGGGCGTCGCGCAGATCGAGGCGGCGGTCGAGGATACGCGTACCATCGTCGCCCCCCTGCAGGACCTGCGTTTCATCGTCTTCCACGACGCCTACCAGTATTTCGAACACCGCTTCGGCCTGACGGCGGTGGGCGCCATCGCGCTCAGCGATGCCTCGCCCCCCGGTCCCGCCCGCATCGCCGAGCTGCGCGACCGCGTGGCCGATCTGGGCGTCACCTGCGCCCTGACCGAGCCGCAGTTCGACCCCGATCTCATGGGAACGGTGTTCCGCGGGCGCGGCGTGAAGACCGCCGTCGTGGACCCGGCCGGGGACTCGATTCCGCTCGGGTCCGGGATGTATCCCGAACTGATCCGCTCGGTCGGAAAGGCGCTGGCCGCCTGCCGCTAGATGAGACCCAGGAACCGGGCAACGACCGGACGCAGGGTCACGGTGCCCGCCGCGCGCTCGGTGTCGATCAGGGCCTTCAGCGCGGCCAGGTCGGTGCGGCGCAGCAGCGCCTTGACCGGCCCGATGGAGGCCGGGCGCATCGACAGGACCCGCAATCCCAGCGCGGCCAGGGTAGCGGCCTCGGCCGGCCGGCCGGCATCCTCGCCGCAGAAGCTCAGTGGCACGTCGGTGGCGGCGCAGCGGTTCACGATCATCTCGATCAGATCCAGGAAAGGGGCCGACAGCGTGTCATAGCGCTTGCGGACCCGCTCGTTTTCCCGGTCGGCGGCGAAGAAGAACTGCTTGAGGTCGTTGCCACCGATCGAGATGAAATCGCAGGCGCGGAAGAACGCCTCGGGCGCGAAGGCAAGCGACGGGGTTTCCAGCATGGCCCCCACCCTCACGCCGGTCGGCGGCGCGTGGCCCATCGCGGCCTCGCGTTCCATCTGCGCCATCAGCATGGCGCGGGCCTCGTAGAATTCGTCGCAATCGGCGACGAAGGGGAACATCACATGCAGCTCGCGCCCCTCGGCCGCGCGGATCAGCGCCTGCAACTGCATCTGCAGCACGCCGCGCTTTTCCAGCCCCACCCGGATCGCGCGCCAGCCCATCGCCGGATTCGGCTCATCGATGCGTTTCATGTAGGGCAGCACCTTGTCCGACCCGATGTCGAGCGTGCGGAAGATCACCGGCTTGCTGCGGGCGTTGTCCATGACGCGCAGGTACAGCGCCGCCAGTTCGCTGCGGCGGGGAACCCGGCTGCGGATCAGGAACTGCAGTTCGGTGCGGAAAAGCCCCACCCCCTCGGCGCCCGAGCCTTCAAGGCTGGGCAGGTCCGCCATCAGCCCCGCGTTCATCATCAGCCTGACCGTCGTGCCGCACAGCGCCCGCGCGGGCAGGTCGCGCAAGCCCGCATAGCTTTTCTGCGCCTCGGTCTGCATCGCGATCTTGTCGCGGAAGGCCGCGGCGACGGTTTCCTCAGGTCGCAGATGGACAAGGCCGGTGTCCCCATCGACCAGGATCGGGTCGCCGTTCAGCGCGTCCGAGGTGATGCGCGCGGCGTGGATCACCAGCGGGATCGCCAGCGCGCGGGCCACGATCACGGCGTGACTGCCGACCGAGCCTTCCTCGAGCACGACGCCGCGCAGGCTGCGGCCGTATTCCAGCAACTCGGCCGGGCCGATGTTGCGGGCGACGAGGATCGGGTCCGCGGGCATCGGGATCCCGGTATTGCGGCCCTGCCCCGTCAGGATCCGCAGCAGCCTGTTCGAAAGGTCGTCAAGATCGTGCAGCCGGTCGCGCAGGTAAGGGTCGCCCGTGCTTTCCAGCTTGGCGCGAGCGTGGGACTGTTCCTTTTCCACCGCCGCCTCGGCGGAAAGGCCAAGGTCGATGTCCTCCTCCATCCGCCTCAGCCAACTGCGCGAGCGGGCGAACATCCGGTAGGCTTCCAGCACCCCCTCGCCGTCGCCGCTGACCAGATCGGCGCTGTCGACCATGTCGTCCACGGTCTGGCGCAGCATGGCCACGGCCTCGGTCAGCCGGGCGCGTTCCTTTTCGGGGTCGTCGCCGACGGGATTGGTGATGACGACGCGCGGTTCGTGCAGCCAGACATGGCCCTCGGCCGAGCCCTCCTGCCCGGTGGACCCGCGGAAGACGAGCGGCAGGCGATGGGCCGAAAGCTGCGCGCCGTTGCCCAGGAAGGCGCCCAGTTCCGCCATCTCGGCCAGAACCATCGCCACGACTTCCAGCCCGTAGATCTCGTCGTCGGAATATTCGCGCGCCTCGCGCGACTGGACGACCAGCACCCCCAGCTTTTCGCCCACGCGCTGGATCGGCACGCCCAGGAACGAGGGGAAGACCTCCTCTCCCGTCTCGGGCATGTAGCGGAAGCCGGGCTCGGCGGGCGCGTTGGCCGTGTTGATCGGCCGCCCCGTGCGGGCGACCCGGCCCACCAGTCCCTCGTTCAGCCGCAGGCGGGTCTGGTGGACGGCCTGCCGCCGCAACCCTTCGGTCGCGCAGAGTTCAAGGGTGTCGGGATCGCAGAACAGGTAGATCGAGCACACCTGCGTCCGCATCGAATCGGCTATGTGATGCGTGATGCTGTCCAGCCGCGCCTGCCCGTCGCCGGGGGCGGCCAGCGTGTCGCGCAGCCGCCTGAGCAGCTTGCGCGATTCGCTTTCCGTCCGCTCGGGCATGGGTGGCGCGTTCCTTTCCGCGATCACGAGCGGGCCGTGACCGACGCGCGTCAATCAGGCTTTTTCCAGCTCAAAGGCATCATGCAGTGCCTGAACCGCCAGTTCCATATACTTGCGGTCGATCAGCACCGAAATCTTGATCTCGCTGGTTGAGATGACCTTGATGTTGATGTTCTCGTCGGCAAGTGCCCGGAACATGCGCGCGGCAACGCCCGCGTGGGACCGCATCCCGATGCCCACGACCGAGACCTTGGCCACTTCGGTATCGACGGCCAGGTCGTCATAGGCGATCTTGCCGTTTTCGCGAGCCTGTTCCATCGCCTTGCGGGCGCGTTCGACCTGGTTGACCGGCACCGAAAAGGTCATGTCCGTCACGGCGCCCGGATGATCCTCGTAGTCGCGTTCGGAAATGTTCTGGACGATCATGTCCACGTTGACCCCCGCTTCGGCCAAGGGCTCGAAGATGGCGGCCGAGATGCCGGGGCGGTCCTCGACCGTGACCAGCGTGATCTTGGCCTCGTCGCGCGAGTAGGCAATGCCGGAAACGACCCTGGATTCCATGATTTCATCCTCAGCACAGACCAGCGTGCCGCTGGTTTCGTCGGTTTCGTCAAAGGACGACAGCACCCGCAGGCGCACGTTGAAACGCATCGCCAGCTCGACCGAGCGCGTCTGCAGCACCTTGGCGCCCAGCGAGGCCAGTTCCAGCATCTCCTCGAAGGCGATGCGGTCCAGCTTGCGGGCCTTGTCGCTGATGCGCGGATCGGTCGTATAGACGCCGTCCACGTCGGTGTAGATGTCGCAGCGTTCCGCCCCGAAGGCGGCGGCGAAGGCCACGGCCGTGGTGTCGGACCCGCCGCGCCCCAGCGTGGTGATCCGCCCGTCCGGCCCGATCCCCTGGAAGCCCGCGACCACGGCGACCTTCATCCCTTCGGCGAATTTCTGATCGACGTTCTCGCGCGGGATCGACAGGAACCGCGCCGCCCCGTGCTGGGCGGTGGTGTTGATCGGCACCTGCCAGCCCTGCCAGCTTCGCGCCGGCACGCCCATTTCCTGCAGCCGCAGCGCCATCAGCCCGGCGGTCACGTTCTCTCCGCTTGCGACCACGGCGTCATATTCCCGCGCGTCGTAAAGCCGCGAGGTGCCCTCGACCCAGCCCACGAGTTCGTTGGTCTTGCCCGACATGGCGCTGACGATGACGATGACGTCGTAGCCGCGTTCGACCTCGCGCTGCACCTTTCGGGCGGCATTCGCGATGCGGTCGAGGTCGGCCACCGAAGTGCCGCCGAATTTCATCACCAGAAGCGGCACGCGGACAGCCCCCCAGTCGCAGGTTTCGGACGGCAGGCTCTTAGGGCCGCGCCCGCGCAAGGGCAAGTGCGGCATCCTTGCAACTGGATGGCAGGCCGATGTTTTTGAGGGTTTTCTGCTTAAACGGGCAATGCTATGTCTTTTTCACTTTAAACGGGCATCACGCCCAACGATTCGACCGCAGTTGTGGTTCGCAGTCTGAAAGCAAGCATGATTCGACCACTTGGCTGGACCTGCATTCATTCAGCCTCATCGAACGTCGGCCCTTTGCCCCTGCCGTATAGGCGACACGTCGCCGGTGCGCCATTTCGATGGGGGACTGCCCCTGAAACGCAGCCTCGGGGATTCATCTCTCCCCCTAACGTCCTGTTCGGCAACCTGCCGGGCCGAACCGAAATCGCGCAAGGCAGATGCTCTTGCAGATCGACGGCCCGCTTGACCGGGTCTCAACCGTGATACTGCCGAAAGGGAGTGAGGAATGCCGACGACGTGGAATGCGATTTATCTGGGTGATCTGGTGAGGGGAACTCCAGCGACCGACATCGTCCTGGATCCGACCGAGGGAAGCGGTTCTACTCGCAACACGATCAGCGAGAACGCCAACCTTCTTGTAAACAGGAGCTTCGGCACCACTGCCGATCCTTTGCACAAGAACATCTTTGCTGTGACTGGCATTAGTCGAGGTGGTGAGGCGACGTTGTTGGAGCAGGACAACAGCGTTGCCAATGACCAGATCAGCGTTGACCTGAACCGCAGTGGAACGCCCCAATTAATGACATACGACGGGTTGACCGTCTATAATTCGACAATCCAGTTTCACGACGGCAGCACGGCCAGCTTTCCCGTGCTCATCTTCCAGACAACAACCGGCGAAACCTTTCTGGCGCCGTTCATCGACCCGGCCGGGAACCAACCTGTTTTGAACTCCGACGCGATCGTGTCGGTCAGGCTTGGCACTGTCACAGATATGGACTCGGACGGTCTGGTGTTTAACCGCGCCGCCAATGCCTTTGCCGACGGACTGGTCGATGGAACATCGGGCAACGATTCGATCACCTCCACCTATCTTGAAGCGGGTGCCGACAGGATCGACAACAGCGATGCAACCGCAGGGTATGGCCGCAACAATACGAACGACGACCTTGTACGCGGCTTTGCCGGCAACGACACGATCCAGTCGGGCGAGGGCAACGACACTGTTTATGCGGGCACGGGCAACGATGTCGTCAATGGCGGCAATGGCAACGACCTGATCTATGGTTATGGCAACGACAGCCAGGCCGCGAACGCAAGCGAGGCGGGCGCCGACAATCTGGATGGCGGTGCCGGGAACGACTCGCTTTATGGCGGCGCAGGGACCGATACGCTGACCGGCGGCACGGGGCGCGACTCGCTCGATGGCGGGGCCGACAATGACACGCTCTACGGCGACGATGCCGCAGGCACCGGCCCCGGCGACATCGACACCATCTTGGGCGGCGGTGGCGACGACCTGATCGTGGGCGGCGCGGCGGGCGACAGCCTGAACGGCGGCACGGGCAACGACACCATCTACGGCGACGATACCCTTGGCACCAGTTCGCTGGGCGGGGCGGACAGCATCGATGCAGGCACGGGCGACGACTCTGTTATCGCGGGGATTGGCAACGATACCGTCACCGGCGGGCTGGGTGCCGACACCCTCTACGGCAATGCCGGCGACGACACGATCTACGGCGACGACATCAACGGCACCGACAGCCTCGGCGGCGCGGACCGCCTGTTCGGCGGCGAGGGCAACGATTCGATCCTCGGCGGCTTCGGCGACGACTCGCTGGAAGGAGGCGCCGGCAACGACATCCTGCAGGGTGGCGCCGGCCGCGACACGCTTCTGGGCGGCGAGGGCGCTGATCTGCTCGAGGGCGGGGACGGAAATGATTCGCTGGTTGGCGGCGCGGGCGCGGACCGCCTGTTCGGCGGCGCAGGCGACGATGTGCTTGAAGGCGGGGATGGCAACGATACGCTGGATGGCGGCACAGGCAACAACATGCTGACCGGGGGTGCCGGCAGTGACGTGTTCGTCGTCCGCACGGGAGACGTGATTACCGATTTCACAGTCGACAGCCTCACCGGAGACAACGATCAGGTCGACCTCGGCAGCTATTACAACGATGCCAACCTTGCGATCCTTAACGCCTCGCGCGCGGCGCAGGGGCTTGCAACCTACCAGAACGCGCTTGGCTGGTTGCATGCGGACCAGGCTGACGACGGGGTGTTGAACAGCATCACGACCGCAAACGGCTTCCAGCAGGCGTTTACGCTGAGCATTCGCAATAATAACACGGCGGTGGCGGGCGACAGCCTCACGAATGACAGCGTAGCAGTTCTCTGCTTCGGCGCCGACGCGCTGATCGACACGCCCGAGGGTCGGGTTCCCGCAGGCGACCTTCAGGTCGGGATGCTGGTCACGACAAGGGACGCAGGCCCCCAGCCGATCCGCTGGATCGGGCACCGCCACCTGACCGAGGCCGAGCTTGAGGCCGCGCCGAACCTGCGCCCGATCCGCATCAGGGCGGGCGCGCTGGGCCGGAACACGCCCGCGGCCGACTTGGTGGTGTCGCCGCAGCATCGGGTGCTGGTCCGCTCGAAGCTGGCGCAGCGGCTGTTCGGCGCGCCCGAGGTTCTGGTCGCGGCCAAGCAGTTGCTGCTGGTCGACGGCATCGACGTGGCCGAGGATCTGAAGGGCGTGGATTACGTCCACTTCCTGTTCGACGACCATCAGGTGGTCTGGTCAAACGGCGCCGAAACGGAATCGCTGCACCCGGGGCGCAACGCGCTGAACATGGCGGGCGAGGCCGGGCGCGAGGAGATCTTCGCGATCTTCCCCGAACTGCGGGACGAAAGCGTCAGCTATCCCGCCGCCCGCGTGATGGCGTCGGGCCGCATGGGGCGCAAGCTGGCGATGCGGCACGTCCAGAACAACAAGCCGCTGGTGTCCTGAAGGACATCGGAAGGGCATCAGAAAGACCGGCTTTCCGCCGGTCTTTTCTATTGCCGCAGGCGTCTCAGCTCAGCTTGCGGGTGACGCGGAAGGGCAGCGGCGCGACCGGCACGCCGTCTTCCAGCAGCTTGCGCGCCTCATCCGGCCGCGCCTCTCCGTGGATCAAGCGGTGCGGGATCTCGCCGTCATGCATCTGCCGCGCGGTTGCCGCGAAGCTCTCGCCGACATAGTCGGAGTTTTCCTCGACATGCCGGCGCAGCATCGTCATCGCCGCCTCGAGCGCCGAGCCGGGCTGGTCGAGCGGCCGCGCGCCCGTCTCGTCGCGCGAGGGCACCGCCGGGGCCATCGGCGCCTTTTCGACGGTGGGGCTGCCGCAGATGGAACAGTTCACCTGCCCTTCCGCGTTCAGCCTGTCAAAGCCCGCAGCCGAACGGAACCAGCCGTCGAAATCGTGCCCCTTGTCGCAGCGCAGTGCATAACGGATCATGCGGTTCAACCCTCCAGGGCGTTGAATATAGGCATTCCCCGAGGGCGGCGGAAGGCGGATCAGGCGGGCGGTGCCAGCGCCAGCAGCCGGGCGACAAGGTCTGCCGGATCGGGCGCGGCGGCGTCCAGCGCCCGCCGCGCCGCCTGTCCTATCGCATGGCGACGCGGGGGATCGGACAGGATCGCGGCCAGTTCGCCCCCCAGCGTATCCGCCCGGACCTGCCGCGCTGCCCCCTGCGCGCCCAGCAGCGCATAATCGGCGCTGAAATTCGCGACATGCGGCCCGTGCAGCAGCGCGCAGCGCCAGGCGGCGGGTTCCCACGGGGTATGGCCGCCGCGGTCGGACAGGGAACCGCCGGTCAGGCAGGTGCCCGCCGCCCTGTAGGCTTCGGCCATGACGCCCAGCCGGTCGACCAGCAGGACCGGCGGCTCGCCCGCCTCGGCGATGCCGCGGTCGCCAAGGCGGGCGACCTCGAAGCCCTGCGCGGCGATCAGCCTCGCGACCTCTTCGGCCCGGCGCGGGTGGCGGGGGGCGAGGATCAGCCGCAGCCCCGGAAAGCGCGCCAGCAGGCTCGCATGGGCGGCAAGGATCGGCGCTTCCTCGCCCTCGTGGGTCGAGGCGGCGAGCCAGACGCGATCCCGCCCGGGTGCGTCCTGGGGCGGCCGGATCGCGGCGGGGCCGAGCAGCTTGAGGTTCAGCCGTGGCGCGATTGCCCCTTCCGGCAGGCCAAGCGCGCGCAGCCGCACCTCGGTCCCCTTGTCCTGCGCCGACAGCAGATCCAGCCCCTCCAGCACCGGGCCGATGAGACCGCGCGCCCTGCCCCAGCGCCGGGCCGAGCGTTCCGACATCCGTGCCCCGATCATCGCCTGCGCGATGCCCCGGCGGCGCGCGAATGCGGCGCGGTTGGGCCAAATCTCGTTCTCGACCGTCAGCATCAGCGCGGGCCGGGCGGCGTCGAGGAAGCGGGCGACGGCCCCCGGCACGTCCAGCGGCGCCAGCCGCGCGGGCAAGCCCCAGCCCTGCGCCACCGCCCGGCCGGTTTCCGTATTCGCCGTCACAAGCAGCGGGCGTTCGGCGGCCAGCGCCTCGATCACCGCATGGGCCGAGTTCAGTTCGCCGACACTCGCGCCATGGACCCAGATGCCGCCCTCGACCGGGAGGGGAAGGGCGTCCAGCACCAGCCGCTCGCGCAAGGCCACGCCCGCCAGCGGAACCGCAGCGCGCAGCGCCGCTCCGGCAAGGGTGGCGGCGGCGCGGTAGATCATGGAGGACACCTCATGGAACGGGCACAGGACAACCGGCCGCGCGCGGAATGTAAACCACTCAGGCGCTCTCGCCGTCGATCAGCACCATGAGACGGCCGTGAGAGCAACGCTCGACCCGCGCCTCGACACCATGGACATCGGCCAGCATCTTCGGCGTGACGACCTCGGCTGGGGTGCCGAAGCTGTGAAGCCGGCCCCGGTGCAGCACGGCGATGCGGTCGGCCCATTGCGCGGCAAGGGCAAGGTCGTGCAGCACCACCCCTCCCTCGGCGGCAACGCGGCGCACCTCGGTCACCAGGCGGACCTGCCGGTCCATGTCCAAGGCGCTGGTCGGCTCGTCCAGCAGCAAGAGCGCGGGGTCACGGACCAGCGCCCGCGCCAGCCCCGCCATCTGCCGCTGCCCGCCCGACAGCCGATCCAGCGCCAGGTCGCCGATGCCGAGCCGGTCCAGCACCGCAATCGCCGCCCGGTCGGCGCCCGTCCCCTCGCTGCTGGCCGAGCGCGTGGCGATCACGGTTTCCAGGACCGACAGCGCCGCCCCCGAGGGCAGCGTTTGCGGCATGAAGCCCAAGGTCTGCGCCCGGTCCACAGCGGACAGCGCCGAAAGGTCGCGGCCCCGAACATCACCCGGCCGCGCACCGGCAGAAACCCGGCAATCCCCTTCAGCAGCGAGGATTTGCCGGCCGCGTCCGGTCCCGTCAGCACCACGATCTCGCCGGGCATCAGGGGCGGCAGGTCCGGCCCCTCGAGGACGCGGCGACGGCCGTAGGAAACGGTCAGTTCCTCGATCCGCAGGCCGCTCACCGCCTGTATCCCCGCAGGATCAGCGAGACGAAGATCGGCAGCCCGATCAGCGAGGTCACAAGCCCTACAGGCAGCAGCACTCCCGGCACGACAGTCTTGGACACCAGCGAGGCCAGCGACATTATGACTGCCCCCGCCAGCAGGCTGCCGGGCAGGAAGAAGCGGGGATCCTCACCCAGCAGCATCCGGGCGATATGCGGCCCCGCAAGGCCCACGAAGCCGATCACGCCCACCATCGACACAGCCGAAACCGCTAGCAGGCTGACCCGCAGCCGCGACCAGCGCTTCAGGCGCGCCACGCCGAAGCTGCGCGCCTGCCCGAACGACCGCCCCGCCCATGGCCATCATTCCTGAGGCCGCGCGGCCTTGCTGAACCATGCGGTGCTGTATGCCGTGATGCTGGCTGTGCCCACGATCACCCTGATCCGCACTTATGGCAGCAACCGGGACTTCGCGCCCTTCGGCTTCACGATCTTCGCGGCGCAGGAGCCGCCGATCGGCTGGATGGTCAACCCGGGCGGCCTGCTGCATGGCGAACCGGGCTGGCTGCTGTCGATCCTGATCGCGGGGCACATCGTCATGGCAGGCGCCCACGAATCCATATGGCGCGACGGCACGCTGGCCCGGATGCGGGGGCGCAGGCGCGCGGCGAACTGACGGACCTGCCGCGTCCCGGCCCCTTCGACCGGCAGGCCGGGACCATGCGCTTTCGGACCCTGCCCATGCCCGGCATCCGAACCGATGCGTCCTGCGGAAAAGCCATGCCTCGCCTCGTCCCTGCCCGCGCCATCTCAGGCGCCGCAATGGCTGCCTGAAGGAACGGTCGCCATTCCTTCCCGATGGGGCAAGTTCTCCTTCCCGGCGGGGCGGTTATCAGGGCCGCGGCAAGGCTCCATATGAAGTTCAACCGGATGATGGAGATCACCATGCGCCAAGCAAAGCCCCATGCCGCCCCGCAAGGGGAGCCCGCCCGCGCGGGCATCACATCAGGAGGATCGCCCCTGCGGATCGGAACGGTCGCCCTGACCGTGCGCGACCTGGACCGGGTCAGCCGCTTCTACCAGGACATCATCGGCCTGCGGCTGATCGAAGCGGACGCCCGGGGCCACCGGCTGGGCGCGGGCGACCGGGTGCTGCTGGACCTGCGCCACGATCCCCGGGCGCAGTTGTCCGACCGCCACCAGGCCGGGCTGTTCCACACCGCCTTCCTTCTGCCCGACCGCGCCGCGCTGGCCGACTGGCTGATCCATGCCGCGGGCCAACGTGCGGCCCTGGACGGCGCTTCGGACCACCTGGTCAGCGAGGCGCTGTATCTGACCGACCCCGAAGGCAACGGCATCGAAATCTACCGGGACCGCGACAGCGCCGACTGGACGATCGTGCCGGACGGCACCGTGGCGATGGCGACTTTGCGGCTGGATCTGGACGACCTGGCGGCGGCCGGAACCGGCAAACCCTTTGCCGGGATGCCGGGCGGCACCATCGTCGGCCATGTCCACCTGCAGGTCGGCGATCTTGACCCGGCCGAGGCCTTTTACGCCGGCGCGCTGGGGTTCGAGGTCATGACCCGCTACAACGGGGCGAACTTCTTCGGCTCGGACGGCTACCATCACCACATCGGCACCAACATCTGGAACAGCCGCGGCGCGGGGCCACGCCCTGAAGGCAACACGGGGCTGGCCGAGGTCGAGTTGCTGGCGACGCCCGGCGTTGCGGCCGGGATCGCCTCGCGGCTGGGCGAGGCCGACAGCGGAGAGATCGCCGCCCGCGACCCTTGGGGCACACGGCTGACCATCCGCACGGTCTGACTTTCCGGCGCGCTCTTGTCCCCCTCCCCGCGATGCGGGAACCTTGGGGCATGAGCGCGCCGCGACTGCACCCCGAGTTCTTCATCCGCCTGTTCCTGGGCGAAAACGCCATGCTCGGCCCAGGCAAGGCGGCGCTGCTGGAAGGGATCGCGCGCACCGGCTCGATTTCCGCCGCGGGGCGCGAGCTTGGGATGAGCTACAAGCGCGCCTGGATGCTGGTCGAGGCGCTGAACGGGATGTTCCGCGAGCCCTTGGTGGAAAGCGCGCGCGGCGGCGCGGGCGGCGGCGGCGCCAGCCTGACCGACACCGGGCGGCAGGTGCTGGCGCTTTACCGCGGGATCGAGGCGGCGGCGGCCGGGGCCAGTGCCGACCGCCTGTCGGCACTGCGCGGGCTTCTGCCCGATAGCTCCGCGTAGAAATAACGGTTGAGCCTTGGCGCGGCTTGGTTATGTTCACCCGGACATAACCCATGGAGCCGCCCCATGCCCCGCCTGCCCGTTGCCCTCGCTGCCGCCCTCCTTCTGCCCCTGTCTGCCGCCGCCGCCGCCGCCGAGGTCGTGGTCTTCGCCGCCGCCTCGATGAAGACGGCGCTCGACCCCATCGCCGAGGCGTTCCAGCAGGCGACTGGCGACACCGTGACGATCAGCTATGCGGGGTCGAACGCGCTGGCCCAGCAGATCCTGCAGGGGGCGCCGGCGGACATCTTCATCTCGGCCTCGACCCAGTGGATGGACGAGGTGGAACGGGCGGGCGATGTCGCCGAGGGCACCCGCACCGACCTGCTGGGCAACCGCCTGGTGCTGGTCGCCCATGACGAAGCCGCGCCGCAACTGACTCCCGCGCCGGGCTTCGATCTGGTGGGCGCGCTGGACGGCGGCAAGCTGGCGATGGCGCTGGTCGATGCCGTGCCCGCCGGGCAATACGGGAAGGAAGCGCTGACGACGCTCGGCGTCTGGGATCATGTGAAACCCCATGTCGCGCAGGCCGACAACGTCCGCGCCGCGCTGACGCTGGTGGCGACCGGGGAGGCGCCGATGGGCATCGTCTATGCCACGGATGCGGCGGCCGAGCCGAACGTCCATGTCACCGGCACCTTCCCCAAGGACAGCCATGCGCCCATCACCTATCCTGCCGCGCTGCTGGAAAACGCCTCCGACGAGGCCGACCGCGCCTTCTTCGACGCGCTGGGCGCGCCCGAGGCCGATGCGGTGTTCCAGCAACAGGGCTTCACGCTGCTGAACTGACTTGGCCGACTGGCTGACCCCCGCCGAATGGGACGCGCTGCGGCTGTCGCTGCGCGTGTCCCTATGGGCGACCCTGGCGAGCCTGCCTTTCGGGCTGTTGATAGCCCATGCGCTGGCCCGCTGGCGCTTTCCGGGGCATGGGCTGCTGAACGGGCTGGTGCACCTGCCGCTGGTCATGCCGCCGGTCGTCACCGGCTACCTGCTGCTTCTGACCTTCGGGCGGCGGGGCTGGATCGGCCAGTGGCTCGACCAGTGGTTCGGGATCGTCTTCGCCTTCCGCTGGACCGGCGCGGTGCTGGCTGCGGCGATCATGGCCTTTCCGCTGATGGTCCGGGCGATCCGGCTGTCGATCGAGGCCGTGGACCCCAAGCTGGAACAGGCGGCGGGATCGCTGGGGGCGTCCGGGCCATGGGTCTGGGCCACCGTCACCCTGCCCCTGATCCTGCCCGGCGTGATCGCGGGGGCGGTGCTGGCCTTCGCCAAGGCGATGGGAGAGTTCGGGGCTACGATCACCTTCGTGTCCAACATCCCCGGCCAGACGCAGACCCTGCCCTCGGCCATCTACACCTTCCTGCAGGTGCCGGGGGGAGAATCCGCCGCTGCCCGGCTGGTCGTCATTTCCATCGTCGTGGCGATGGCGGCGCTGGTCGCGTCGGAATGGCTCGCCCGCCGGGCCATGCGGCGGGTGCAGGGGCGATGAGCGTCTCGGTCGCGCTGCGCCATCGCTTCGAGGGGTTCTCGCTGGATGTAAGTTTTGACGCGCCACACGGCGTGACGGTGCTGTTCGGCCACTCCGGTTCCGGCAAATCCACGGTGCTGAACGCGGTGGCGGGGCTGCTGCGGCCTGATGAGGGCCGCGTAACGGTGGACGGCACGGTGCTGACCGACAGCGCTCGCCGCATCCACCTGCCTCCGCACCGCCGCCGCCTGGGCGTGATCTTTCAGGACGGCCGGCTGTTCCCGCACCTGACCGTGCGGCAGAACCTGCGCTATGGCCGCTGGTTCGCGCCCCGCAGCTCGCGCCGGACCTCGGAAGCGGCCGTTGTGGAAATGCTGGGCATCGGCGCGCTTCTCGACCGTACGCCCGCGACGCTTTCGGGGGGCGAGCGCCAGCGCGTCGCCATCGGCCGCGCGCTGCTGGCCGATCCGCGCCTGATCCTTGCCGACGAGCCGCTGTCGGCGCTGGACGACGACCGCAAGGCCGAGATCATGCCCTATCTGGAACGCCTGCGCGACGAATGGCGCGTCCCGATGCTCTATGTCAGCCATTCCCCCGCCGAGGTCGCCCGCATCGCTACCACCGTGGTGATGCTGGACCGGGGCCGCATCCTCCGCATGGGCCCCGCGGCCGAAGTGCTGGCCGACCCTGCCGCCGCCGGGCCTGGACGAGAGGCCGGTGCGGTGATCGAGGCCATCGTCACCACACATCACCTGGACGGTGTGACGGAACTGCGCGCCGGAGGACTGCCGCTGTTCCTGCCTACCCTTGCGGCGGCGCCGGGCACGCGGCTGCGGCTGCGGATCGCGGCGGCGGACGTGATGCTGGCGCGCGGCCGCCCCGACGGGCTCTCGGCTCTGAACATCCTGCCCGGCACGGTTGAATCCGTGACCGAGCGTGAAGGTTCCGTGCTGGTCCGCCTTGCGACGGCCGCAGGACCGATCCTGTCGCGCGTCACCCGAAGGTCCGTCGTGCAACTCGGCATCGCGCCGGGCGAGTTCCTGACAGCCATCGTCAAATCCGTCGCCCATGACGCGTCTCACATGGGACGCGCCCGCAAGGAGGATGCGTAAACCCCGGCGGATCGCGCCGGGGCAGCAAGCCGTTGCCATGGGGCAAGCGGAACGGGATGATGCCGCAACCCCTATGCCGCGAAAGGTCCCCATGACCCCGAAAGTCACGATCAAGGTCGATATCGCGGTGATCGGCGCCGGTCAGGCCGGGCTGTCCTCGGCGTATCACCTCGCGCGGCTGGGGCTGCGGCCCTGGCGCGGCTTCGCCGTCCTGGACCGCAACGCCGGGTCGGGGGGCGCCTGGCAGCATCGCTGGCCCTCGCTGACGCTGAGCACGGCGAACGCGATCCACGACCTGCCCGGCATGGCGATGTCCGAGGCCGTCGAGACCGGCGACGGAAAGGTCCGCGCCGCCGAGGCCGTGCCGCGCTATCACGCTGCCTATGCCCGCCGCTTCGCCCTGCCGATCCTGCGCCCCGTTGCCGTCCGCGCCGTCCGCCCGCATGGCGAGCGGCTGCGGGTGGACACCGACCGCGACAGCTTCTCGGTGCGCGGGATCATCAACGCGACGGGAACATGGGACACGCCGAACATGCCGCGCTATCCGGGGGCGGAACGCTTCCGGGGGCGGCAGATGCACTCGCGCGATTATCGCCGCCCGCAGGATTTCGCGGGCCGGCATGTGGTCATCGTGGGCGCAGGGATCTCGGCGCTGCAGCATCTCGACGAGATCTCGCAGGTGACGACGACCACCTGGGTCAGCCGCCGCAGGCCGCAGTTCAGCGAGCGTCCGTTTACGGCGGAGGACGGCCGCGCCGCCGTCGCCCGCGTCGAGGAGCAGGTGCGGCGGGGGCTGAAACCCGGCTCGGTGGTGTCGGTGACGGGGCTGCCGTGGACCTCTGCGCTGCGGGCGGCCCGACAGCGGGGCGCGCTGGAATGGCGCCCGATGTTTTCCGAGATCACCGAGACCGGCGTCCGCTGGCCCGACGGGACCGAGCAGCGGGCCGACGTGATCCTGTGGGCGACGGGGTTCCAGCACACGCTCGACCACCTCGCGCCGCTGGGGCTGGAGGAGGACAGCGGCGGCATCGCGATGACCGGGCGACTGGCCACGCAGGTTGCCCGCGATCCGCGCATCCACCTTGTCGGCTACGGACCGTCCGCCTCGACCATCGGGGCCAACCGCGCGGGCGGGGCAGCCGCGCGGGAACTGGCGT
Source organism: Paracoccus sp. MC1854 (assembly GCF_014164635.1). Lineage (NCBI taxonomy): Bacteria > Pseudomonadati > Pseudomonadota > Alphaproteobacteria > Rhodobacterales > Paracoccaceae > Paracoccus > Paracoccus sp. MC1854. Next base: position 229,367 of record NZ_JACJFU010000002.1, read on the forward strand.
CACATCTGGGGATGGCCTGAAGCTTCAGCCCCTGTCCACGCCGTAATAGTCGCGGAACCAGTCCACATATTGCTTCACGCCGTCGCGCACGCCCGTCTTCGGCGCATAGCCCGAGAGCGCCTGCAGCAGCGTAGTGTCGGCCCAGGTCGCGGGCACGTCGCCGGGCTGCATCGGCAGCATCTGCTTTTCCGCCGGACGGCCCGCGGCCTCCTCGATCGCGGCGATGAAGTCCAGCAGCGGCACCGGCGCGCCGTTGCCGATGTTGACCACGCGGAAGGGCGCGACCGGTGAGAGACTGTCGAACTCGCTCGCAGGCTTCTCCCCCGGCACCGCGTCGATCAGCAGCCTGATCGCCCGCACGAGGTCCAGGACGAAGGTGAAGTCGCGCTTCATGTCGCCGTGGTTGAAGACCTTGATCGGCCGCCCATCGAAGATCGCGCTGGTGAACAGGTAGGGCGCCATGTCCGGCCGCCCCCAGGGACCATAGACGGTGAAGAAGCGGAACATCGTCATCGGCAGCCCGAACAGATGTGCATAGGAATGCGCCGTCGCCTCGTTCGACTTCTTGGTCGCCGCGTAGAAGGACATCTGGGTGTCCGCCTTGTCGGTTTCCCGATAGGGCATTTCCGTGTTGGCGCCATAGACGCTGCTGGTCGAGGCCAGCAGCATGTGCTTGGGCGGGTATGCCCGCGCGGCCTCCAGCAGTTCGAAGCTGCCCAGAAGGTTCGCCTGCACATAAGCGCGCGGGTTCTCGATCGAATAGCGCACGCCCGCCTGGGCGGCGAGGTGGACGACCGCCTCGGGCCTTTCGGCGGCGAGCAGGTCCATCAGCAAGCCCGGGTCTTCCACCGACCCGCGAACCGAGCGGTAGTTGGGGTTCGCGCGCAACTGCGCCTCGCGCGCTTCCTTCAGGGACGGGTCGTAATAGTCGTTGTGGTTGTCCAGCCCGATCACGCGCCAGCCTTCGTCCAGCATGACCTGCGCAAGATGGAAGCCGATGAAGCCGGCCGCGCCGGTGACAAGGACCGTGCGCATCAGGTCAGTCCTGCCCGAAGAGGTCGCGGGTATAGACCTTGTCTGCCACGTCGGCTAGGTCCGGGGTCAGCCGGTTGGCGATGATGAGGTCGGCCTGCTGCTTGAACTGATCAAGGTCGCGGATCACCGGCGAGTGATAGAAATGGTCCTCGGTCAGCACGGGCTCATAGACGATCACCGGGATGCCCTTGGCCTTGATTCGCTTCATGATCCCCTGGATGGAACTGTCGCGGAAATTGTCCGACCCTGCCTTCATCACCAGCCGGTGGACCCCAACCGTGCCGGGCGCGCGGGCGACGATCTGGTCGGCGATCACGTCCTTGCGGGTGCGGTTCGATTCCACCACCGCCGCGATCAGGTTCTGCGGCACCTGGTCATAGTTCGCCAGAAGCTGCTTGGTGTCCTTGGGCAGGCAGTAGCCGCCATAGCCGAAGCTGGGATTGTTGTAATGCGCGCCGATGCGGGGATCGAGGCACATGCCGTCGATGATCTCGCGCGCGTTCAGGCCGTGGGTCAGCGCATAGCTGTCCAGCTCGTTGAAGAAGGCCACCCGCAGGGCGAGGTAGGTGTTGGAAAACAGCTTGATCGCCTCGGCCTCGGTGGCGCCGGTGAACAGCACCGGCACGTCGGGGTCCAGCGATCCCGCGGCCAGCAGGTCGGCGAAGCGGCGCGCCTCGGGCGTGGTGTCGCCCACGACGATGCGCGAGGGATGCAGGTTGTCGTGCAGCGCCCGGCCTTCGCGCAGGAACTCGGGCGAGAACAGGATCCGGTCCGTGCCATGCTCGGCCCGGATCCGTTCGGTGAAGCCGACGGGGATCGTCGATTTCACCACAACCGTCGCCTCCGGCGCGTACCGGCGGGTGCCGGCGATCACCTGCTCGACCGTCGAGGTGTCGAAGCGGTTGGTGCGCTCGTCATAATTCGTGGGGGTCGCGACGATGACGTAATCCGCCCCCGCCAACGCCTGCGCGGCGTCGGTCGTGGCGGTCAGCTTCAGATTGCCGCGGGCCAGGAAGGCGCTGATCTCGGCATCCTCGATCGGCGAGGTTCCCGCGTTCACCTGGTCCACGCGGGCGGCATTGACGTCCAGCGCCACGACCTCGTGTTCCTGCGCCAGCAACACGGCAAGGGAAAGCCCGACATAGCCCAGGCCGGCGACAGCGATCTTCATGAGGCAAGCTCCGCTCTGCTTTTGGGCGTTCTCTTAGCAGGAAAATCGGTGTAATCCATGCCCATCGGTCCGCAGACGCTCGCCGGACGCTCAACCTGCGGCAGATGATGCGCCTGATGATCACCACGATGCGGAACGAGGCGCCATTCATCCTGGAATGGATCGCCTATCACCGGCTGATCGGCTTCACCGACTTCCTGATCTATTCCAACGACTGCGCGGACGGCACCGACGCGATGCTGGACCGGCTGGCCGAACTGGGCATCGTCACCCATGTCCCCAACCCGCGCCGGGGCCGCAAGACGGTCCAGTGGCAGGCGCTGACGCGGGCGCGGAACCACCGGCTGACGCGCCGGGCCGAGTGGATCATGGTCGCTGACGTGGACGAGTTCCTGGTGATTCACGCGGGCGAGGGCCGGCTGGACGACCTCTTCGCCGCCGTCCCCGACGCCACGGGTTTCGCGGTGCCGTGGCGGATGTTCGGCAGTTCGGGCCGCATCCGGTTCGAGGAAGAACTGGTGACCGCGCAATTCACCCGCGCGGCCCCCGACCGGATGCTGTGGCCGCTGCGCGCCGGCCAGTTCAAGAGCCTGTTCCGCCGCGATCCGCGCCTTGTCCGGCTGGGCGTCCACCGGCCGCTGACCGAGGAGGGCGAGCCCGTTCCCGGCCAATGGGTGGACGGGAACGGCAGGCCGTTCACCCTGACCGACAGTTCATTCGCGGTCACGGCGCAGGAACGCTACGGGCTGGCGCAGATCAACCATTACGCCCTTGGCTCGACCGAGAACTTCCTCGTCAAGATGGCGCGCGGTCGGCCCAACCACATGGACCGGCCGATCGACCTTGGCTACTGGGTCGAGCGCAACTTCAACGCGATCGAGGACCGCCGCATCCTGCGCTATCTGGACGGCCTGCGGGCGGGGGTCGAGGCGTTCCTGGCCGACGATGTGCTGGGCCGGCTGTACTGGCAGGCAATCGCATGGCGCCGCCGGCGCATCGCCGAGGCGCTGACGGATCACCAGCAATTCCTGCTGTTCACGCGGCTGGTGCAATGCCCCGACACCCCAGTCCTGCCCATGGAGCTTCAGATGGAACTGCACCGGATGCGGCTGCAGGCGCATCCGGTGAAGAAACCGCCCCGGCCGCGCCACGAAACTGACGCCGATACGCAACGCAGGGATGTAAATTCCTGACCTGTGGCTGGATGATGCCCGGCGGATTGGGTAAGGGGCAGCAACGCAAGCGCCCCTGACCCGCGGATGGACATGAAACTCGATCGACGCCCGGTAGCCTCGCTGTGGATCGGCGACAGGCTGCACTACCTCAACCAGCTTTGCCTCAGGTCGCATCTGCTGCATGGCCATCCGGTGACGCTGTATTGCACCGACAAGGTGGACAATGCCCCCGAGGGCGTCGAGATCCGTCCCGCGTCCGAGATCATGGACCTGGACATGAAACTGGTCGAGGACACCTCGGCCTCGTTCCTGTCGAACGTCTTCCGCTACAAGATGATCCGCAAGACCGCCGCGCTGTGGATCGACTGTGACGCCTTCTGCCACAAGCCCTTCCCGGACGAATGGGACTATGTCTTCGCCGGCCACGGGATGCGCGGGGCGCTGAACTGCGGCGTCGTGGGCCTGCCGCAGGACTGCGAGCTGATGGACCGGCTGCTGGATTACTACGACAACCTGCCCGGCTATCCGGCCTGGTGGAACAAGAAGCAGCGCCGCCAGATGGACAAGCTGACCGAAAAGGGCGAGCTGTCCCACGGCGCGGCAATCTACAAGACCGAGCGCACCGCCTTCGGCCCGCAGGCCTTCACCTGGTTCGCGCAGCAGACAGGCGACATCGACAAGGCCATGACGCCCGACGTCCTTTATCCTGTCCCCTTCCAGTTGAACGACGTGTTCTTCGACCCCCATGGCCGGGTCGAGGGCCATTTCACCGACAGAACCGTCTCGGTCCATCTTTACACCAACGGCACCAAGCCGTGGTGGCGCAAGAACCCGCCGCTGCCGAACTCCTATGCCGCGCGGATGTGCGAGAAGGCCGGCATCGACCCGGCGACGGCGCTGGAGGAATGACCGCAAGGACCGCGCCGTGAACCTGAAAAAGCACGTCAGCCCGCACGGGACCGTCATGGCGATGTCGATGATGAAGGACGAGGCGCCGTTCCTGCTGGAATGGTTTGCCCACCACCTTGCCGTGGGCTTCACCGACATCCTCGTCTATACCAACAGCTGCACCGACGGCACCGACGAGATGCTGCAGCGGCTTGAGGAACTCGGGCTGGGGTATCACCGCCCCAATCTCATCAAGCCCGGCGTCAAGCCGCAGCCCTCGGCCCTGAGCCACGGGCAGGCCGAGCCGCTGGTGCAGGACGCCGACTGGCTGCTGGTCTTCGACGCCGACGAGTTCCTGGCGATCAACCACCCCTCGGGCCACCTGGACGGGATGCTGGACGACGCGGTGGCCAGGGACGCGAACGGCATCGTCATCACCTGGCGCATCTTCGGCTCGAACGGGATCGTGGACTGGTCGCGGGCGCCGGTGACGGAACAATACACCCGCGCGGCACCCTCCGACTGGAACAAGGGCTGGGGCGTCAAGACGCTGTTCAAGTTCGACCCGGAATACTGGAAGCTCGGCATCCACCGGCCGTCCATCAAGAACAAGCATATGGAAGATGGCTTCCCGCACACGGTGCGCTGGCTGAACGGCTCGGGCCAGCCGATGGAGGATTACTTCAAGTTCCACGGCTGGCGGTCGATCAAGCGCACCATTGGCTATGACTGGGCGCAGATGAACCATTACGCGGTCAAGTCGGTGGACAGCTACGCCCTGCGCAAGTTCCGGGGGAATGTGAACAACAAGGCCGACAAGTACAACGCCGACTACTGGGCGCTGCAGGACCGCAACGAGGTGCCCGACACCCGCATCCTGCGCCACGCCGCCGCCCGCGCCGCGATCATGGCCGAACTGCTGACCGACCCGACCTTGCGCGAACTGCACGAAACCGCGCTGGTCCGCGTCGAGGCGCGGCTGGCCGAATACCGGGAAACCTCTGCCTACCGCGAGTTGCGCGCGGGCCTGATCGCCGCCGGACGCGTGCCGATCGCCAATGTCGAGGCCAAGCCTCCCAAGCCCCGCGACCCGACCCGCATCGCAGAGTTGATGAACCGGGTCAGGAGCCCCGGAGACCCGACGGCCGGGGACGCGGACCAGCCAGTGCTTCGCCCAGCGAACTCGGCAACCTACATCACGCCCGTCGATCTCTCGACGCAGCTTGACGTGGAGTGGTTCCCGAACCGCGAGCTTCAGCTTCCCGCCGATCCTCGCATCTTCACGGCCGAGGCCCTGTCAGCAATCCGCGCCGGCAAGTTCGAGCGCCGCGCCGCCCGCAACCTGCCCGGCCATCTCGACGGCTGCCGGCGGCTTCTCGATATCGGAGGAGGCGTGGGCTTTCCGGCGATGGCCGCTCTGCGCGCAATACCCGGCCTGACGGTGATGCTGCAGGAAGACCGGCCCGGACTGGCCGCGGCCGCCCGGATGATCCACCGCTACAATGGGATCGAGGACACCGCCCGCCTGCGCGTCGTGGACGGCCCCCTGCAGCTGAGCGGAGACGGCGCGACCACCGCCGCCGGTCTTTCCGCCTGTCTGCGCGACTTCCGCCCTGACGCGCTGCGCCTGTCCCGGCTTGAGGTGGTCCCCCCCGAACTGCTTGCCGCGATGCCGCTGGACACGGTGAAGCGGGCAATCGTCGCGACGGGGGGGCAAGATGGCCTGAGCGCGGCCTATGGCGAAGCCTTGGCGGCCGCCGGGTTCAGGGAAAAGACCGAGGGCACGAGTGGCGGATCATCCCTGTTCGTCCGTCAGTAGCACGTCAATGGTTTACGGCAGAGGGCTTGGCATGACTGCTGCTGTTGACGCCGCCGAGTTCGTCCGCATCCAGGTGGCCCACCGGCTGGGCTCCATCGGGAACATCCGCCTGAAATCCACCGAGGCAACGCGACAGCGGCTTGAACGAAGCTGCTCGGGCTCGGCTCTGGTCTGGAATGCAGGGGAAGGCCGCCCGGCCGCGTGGAACGGCTGGGACAGCGTTGGTTGCGATGTGGACAGCATTCGCCTAAACGGCCGATCACCAGAGCGCGCACCCAAATATTTCCGTGCGCTTAAGGAGGTGCTCGCCGCCGGAGCCGACTTCGACTTTGCGATGGACGTGCAGGACAGGCGCGTCCGCAGTCCGGTCGTGTCCGAGGGACCGGACGCGGGATGCGCCGTGCCCGTCTTCGTCTTCAACAGGCTTGAAAGCGTTGCCGGAGCCGTCCTCTGGCCCCTGCCCCTTTATCACGACCTTGGGTCCGATGGCTTCCTCGGCAACTTCGATCAGCATCGCATTCCGTGGGAAATGAAGGGACCTCGCTTCGTCTGGCGCGGAAGCCCCGGAGGCCGCAATTCCATCGGAAAGCCGTCAGAGCATGCCGCGGATACGCGTATGCGGCCGCTGCTGCAGCGGCACCGCGATGGCCGCATTTCCGATGGAAACCTGCGAGCGCAACTCGACCTCTTTCCCCGATACAGGTTCGTCAGCCGCTACATCGGGGATGTCCGAGGAGATGTCGGTTTCACCGAGCGCAAGGACATCGGCATCGACAACTGGCCGGCTCTGCGGCCGTTGAAGCTTGAAGCGATCCCGCAGCGCGAGATGTTGCGCTTCAAGTATCTTGTGGTTCTGCCAGGCCTCGACATCGGGTCTTCGTTCTTCTGGACGATGAACAGCGGTTCTGTCGGATTGGTCATGGAAACGCCGTTTGAAAGCTTTGCATCCGTCCACTTCAAGCCTTGGGAGCATTACGTGCCGTTCCGGCAAGACCTGTCCGACTTCGAGGATCGGCTTGCATGGTGCAGGAAGAACGACGCCGAGTGCCGCGAGATGACAGAGCGCGCAGCTGCAGTATGCCGGCAACTCGGCCGCACGGATCTCAGGCACCAATGCAATATGCTGGTCATTGAGGAGGTTCGCCGCCGCATCGAGCGGAGCGACGATTTCTCTTCCGAAATGCCTGACACATCAGGAAAGGGATAAGGGCATGGCTCGGAATCTGCTTGTCGCGATCATGCGTGACGAAGCGCCTTATGTCATTGAATGGGTCGCGCACTATCGGGCATTGGGGTTTACGGATATCCTCGTATTTACAAACGACTGCTCGGATGGGACCGATCGGATTCTGGACCGGATGATGGATCGGCATCTTGTTGTTCACGCCCCCAATCCCAAGTCCGTTTTCGGAACCTTGGGTGTCTGGCAAGTCGCCGCTCTGCGCTATGCGTCGGCTTTTGGCATCTTCCGCCGTGCAGATTGGGTTTGCACTGTCGATGCGGATGAATTCATCGAGGTTTCCACCGGTGACGGTACGCTATCGGCCTTGTTCGAGGCTGCTGGAGACTGTGACGTCATCAGCTTGCCGGTTATCGGTTACAGCAGCGATGACCATCCGAGCGTCGGAGATGGCCAGGTTTTGTCGCGCTTTCGACGACCCAGGGTAAATCTGGCTGATCGCGAAGGTTGGACGCCGCAGGCCCAAGCGGTTAAAACTCTGTCCCGACCAGCAATACCGGGCGCGCAGTTCCGCAATCACCGCCCGAAGATCAACGGCTTTTCGACCACAGGCCGTGTGTGGCTGGACGGCAGCGGAAATGCCATGCCTGCGGAATTCACCGACAAGAAAGTCAACGGCTACCTGTTCCCGTTCTATCCGCGCCTTGCCCATGTGAACCATCATTCGCTCAGGTCGCTGCATGGCTTCATGGTCAAGACGCTTCGAGGCGATGCAGTCACCGCTTCTCGGCTTGGCGTCGAAACGAAGCAGCAGCTCGACAATGCAGCGCGTTACTGGACAGCGCGCAATCAGTCTGACCAACACCCGCGTGACGTGCACCTGCCCCCAGGCGCCCAGGAACTGGCAGCAGAGCTGCACGCAGATCCGGTCCTTGCCGACCTGCATGGGCGGGCACTCGAACATCACGAAAAGATGGTTGCGCGGCTGCTGCAATCACCCGCTGGTCAGGCACTCGACCGGACTTTGCGCGCCACTCCGAGTCAGAAGGCATTGCAAGGCACGGTATGATCGGCCGCCATTTCTGAGCGCCAACTCCGGCCCAGTTCCTCATCAATGCGCCCTGTTGCGCCACCGGTTCGGGGCCGCTGCCTGTCGGCCTCGCGACCTGCGCGCACGCGCGTCAGAGCGGAGCCGTCCGACAAAAGGCTTTGTCGAATTGCTGGACGCATAGACAGATGGCCAGCTTGCCGCCGTGGTGGGGCAGCCTCGCGATCCTGTCCCGCATCCCGCGCTGCCGGGCGTCACCGCCCCGTCACCACCACCCGTCGCGGCCCCGCGTTTATGATGTCGCCCTCGGTCAGCCCCTCTGCACCCGGCATATGGACCGTCAGCTCGCCCCAGACCAGCGTCGTGCCGTCGCCCGAGCCGCGCAGTTCCAAAGTCGGGGCGCGCTTGGGGGTCTGAAGCAGGGACAGGTCCAGCCTGTCCTCGCCGGGAGTGAAGTCGGTGAAGGTGATCTCGCCGCGCAGCCAAGGCAGGAAGCGGTCGGAGCCGGGGCCGCCGGTCAGGATCGCGCCGTCGCCCGACGCGATCAGCACGTCGTCACCCTCGCCGCCGTCAAGCGTGCCCGTGCCTTCGAGGTGGTCGTCGCCGGACCCGGCCGTCAGCGTGTTCGCGCCCTCGGGGTCGATCAGCCTGTCACCGCCGTCGCCGCCGTCCAGCATGTCGTCGCCGCGACCGCCGAACAGCCAGTCGTCACCGGTGCCGCCCCGCAGCAGGTCGTTGCCTTGCCCGCCGTAAAGCAGGTCCGGCAAGTCGCCGCCGGTCACGCGGTCATTGCCGCCCAGCGCATAGATCAGCCCGTGCGGGTTGGACACGCCGTCCACGACATGGTCGGCCGTTTCGTCTTGGGCGGGATCGACCGACAGGACCTCTTCCCCCGTCCCGCCCCAATGCTCGGTCGTGCCGGCGGGACCTTGGGTCTCGTCGCGCACCCAGCCCCAATGGGCGAAGGCGGCGGATTCGATCTGGATCTCGTAGCCCGCCTTGCCGCCGCCCCATTTCAGCATCTGCGAGGCGCGGCCGACCGGCGGCCACCAGGTCCAGCCGATGCCGTTGTCGGCAAACCACGGCAGCTTGCGGGCCATGTTGAAGCTCTGCGCGGCCCGCGCGCCGCTTGTCGCGGGGTCGAGCGTCCCTGCCTCGGTGTAAAGCTGCGATTCCGTCACCACGATGTCGTCACCTGCTTCGGTCAGCGTGCCGATGCGTGTGCAGATCTGGTCGCGGAACATGGCGCCGTCCGGGTCGGGGGTCTTGGCGACCACCCAGGCGGGATACATATGCGCCGACCAGACCAGCCGGTCACCTGCCGCCTCGCGGATCAGGTCGTGGTCCAGGTGCTGGAACTGGGCCGAGGCGCGCAACCCGCCCACGAACAGCCGCTTGTCGCCCCAGTCCATCGCACCGATCAGGTCGGCCATGTGGCGGCTGTAAAGCGCGCCCGCCTGCGCCGTGTTGCCATAGGCCATCGGCTCGTTGATCAGTTCCCAGCCAAGGACGGCATCAAGGATCTCGGCGTTCTCGGGGCGCTGGAACCATTCCAGCATCCGTTCCCAGTCTTCCCGGACGTTGTTGATCTTCCATTCGCCCGAAACCTGCGCCAGCGCGTCGGGCGGCCCGAGTTCCACCGGCTCGGCGCGCTTGAGCCCGCCGGCCAGGTCGCCGTCCGAGTTCTGGATCACCAGCCCCAGCCCGGCCCGCGCGGCGGTCCGGGCGAAGCCGCGCCATTCCTCGGTCATGCCGGCGTTGTCCACGCTTTCGGCGTTGAAATCGAGCCGGACCACGTTCACCTCGGGAAAGCTTTCGCGCAGGGTCGAGACGAAGCGTTCGGCCCCGCCGCCGACCTGCAGGTGGACGCCCACGTCGGATCGCCAGCTCACCATGGATTCAAGTCCCGCCGGGCGGTCCTTGCCCTTGCCCGGCGGGTCGATCGTCAGCAGCCGGCCATCGGACAGGCGCGCGGGCTGCCGGGTGACAGGGTCCAGCAGCACCGCGAAGCCACCGCCGTCCGTCAGTTCGGCAGCCTCGGCCCCGTCCTGCGCCGACAGGCGGCCCGCAGCGCGGGCGTTCATGTTCGACACGAGAAAGCCCCGCAGCGCCTCATCCACGTCGCTGCCGTCGCGCGTCTGCAGCGCCGCGGGGTCGCTGACGACCACCTTGTATTCGGTCGCCATCGAAACCGCGTTCCACCCCGCCATCTGCGAATGGAACTGAAGCGCGTCGCAATCCATGTCGATCTCCGTCGATCAGGCGCCCTCGACCTGGGCAAGAAGGTCTGTGCCCTCGGGGCAGTCGGTCACGACAAGGCACGAGGTCGCCGCGTAAAGCATCGTCCCGCCGCCATCCAGCACCCGCTGGTGAATCGGCCCGGACCAGTCCTTCAGAACGTAGCGCTGCGCCTTGTCCCAGCCGGTAAGCTCGACGGTCGCACCATGTTCCAGGATGAACCGCTTGGCGCCCTGCCCGGCCGTGATGCGGTTGGGGCCGGGGCCGAGCGTCACGCGATGGCTGCCCCCGGCCAGGTCGATCACGTTGCGTCCCGGCCCGGCGTCGATCTCGGCTTCGCCTTCATCGGCGCGGATCTCGTCATTGCCCGGTCCCGCGACGGCCAGTCCGCGGGCGCCGCGCAGGTGGATCACGTCATCGCCCGAGCCGCCGTAAAGGCTGTCGCGCCCCGGCCCGCCGATCAGGGTGTCGTTGCCGGACCCGCCGTGGAAGACATTGCGGTCCTTGGGCCGCTTGGAGGTCGCGACCAGCAGGTCGTCGCCCCCCTGCCCGTGAAAGGTCGCGCCGCCGTATTTCTGCCCGATCATCACGTCGTCGCCATTCGAGCCGATCACATGCACCGACACCCGTTCCGAGCTTTCAAAGCGGAAGGGGCTGTCCGGGTGGCCGACGATCCGCAGCGTCCGGCCTTCGCGCGATTCGCCCCCCTCGGTGCGGGCGACCACCGTGGCGACCCGCAATTCGTGCATATGGGGCGGCATCTGCAACACGAAGTCGTTGGGACCGCCGAGATACCAGAGCGTGTTGTGCCCGCCGTCCGCCTCGGCGCTGATCCGGGCGGTGTCGGCGCCATAGGCCCAGTAATGGGTGTCCCCCGCGCCCCCCGCCAGCACGACCGAGCCATCCACGGCCATCATCGCGTTGATGCCATAGGCCGGGTTCTCTGCCCCCGAAAGGTCGATGCCAAGATCGGCCGCGTTCCGCACCAGTTCGTCCCGCAGCCGGTCCATGGGCGCGGTTCCGGCGAGGTTCGTGGTCTCGCCGGGGTCGGCGATCAGGTCGTAGACTTGTTCCTCGCCGTTGGGATAGCGGAAATACCGCAGATGGCGCAGGTCGGGCGCGGTGGGGCGCACCGACAGGGTGCCGAAGACCGAGGTCACGGGGGATTTCGTCTCGTCGAAGCTGCCGAAGCTGTCGTCGATCAGCGGCAGCAGGCTCTGCCCCGAGGGCCAGTCGGGCCGGCACGGCAGGCCCGCAAGGTCCATGATCGTCATCGGCAGGTTGTGCAGCGAGATCGGCAGATCGACCACCCGGCCAGCCTCCATCCGCGGGCTCCAGATGCCCAAGGGAACATGGGCGGCACTGTCCCACTGGCTCATCTTGTGGAAGCTGTCGTGGTTGCCGAGGTTGAAGCCGTTGTCCGACAGGAAAACCACCGTCGTCCGGTCGCCCAGGGCCGAGGCCGCCAGCGCGTCGAGGAACCGGCCGATCTCGTGGTCCACATGGCTGCAGGCGGCGAAATAGGCGCGCACGACCTGCCGCCAGCCCTCGTTCCCCGCCTTTTCCGGGGTCCAGCTTCCGTTGACGATATAAGCCAGTTCATAGACCGCCATGCCGGGCTGGGGGCCGTGGAAATCCTCGGGCGCGGCGACCGCGGGCCAGGTGATCTCGGCCGGGTCATACATCTGGTAGAAGCGGTCCGGGCATTCCAGGTTGAAATGCGGGTGCTTGAAGCCAAGCTGGATCAGGTGGCGGCGGCCTGGGTCCGCGCGCTGCAGATGGTCGATGGCGTTCTGCGCGACCCAGTAGTCGTAGAAGCGGTCGTCCTGAGAGCCGTCGTCATCCGGGTGGTTCACCCCCGAGACGCCCGGCCCCTTGCCGCCCAGATAGTCCTTGACGTTGCGCCGCCCCCCCTTGTCGCTGGCTTCGGGGTCCTCGTGGAACAGGATGCGCCGGTAGTCCTCGGGCATCGGCTTGTAATGGGCGTCGGTCTTGCCGGTGGTGAAATTGTAGAAGCCCGCGCGCCGCAGGTCATAGGCCCAGGCGCGTTCGGGCGGCATCACGTCGCGCCAGACGCGGTTCAGGTCCACCAGCCCCGAGCGATAAGGCGAGATCCCCGTCGCCACCTCGGCCCGGCAGGGCGCACACAGCGGCACCGAGGCATAGGTGTTGGAAAAGTGCACCCCCGCGTTCAGCAGCCGGTCGATGTTGGGGGTTCGGATGGTGACGCCGAAGGCGTCGCGCCAGGTGAAGACGTCGATCATGTCATCCACCCAGATCAGGCAAATGTTGTCGCCCTCGATGCTGTCGCGGGTAAAGGCCATGCTCAACTCTCCCACAGCAGAAGGTCGTCCAGCGCATGGCGCAGGTCGGCGCCGGCATCGGACAGGATGTCGAGGCCGGGCCAGAGCCAGACCTCGGCAATGCGGCCCGCGCCCAGCGTCCGGCGCATCCCGCGCCGGGCGCTGCGGCAGCCGATCAGCAGATGCGCCGGGCCTTCGGGAACCACGAGCCCCTCTGCGCGGGCGGTCTGCCCATCCTGCGAAAGCCGCAGTGTGCCATCAACGCAGGAAAGCAGCGTCAGCCGCCAGCCCCTGCCCCGATGCGGCAGGCTGGCCAAGGCGGTGCCGTCGTCGTCGCGGAAGACCAGCCCTTCCTCGGTCTCGGAAAGATGGACCGGATTGCCGCCGCGTTCGGGCCGCATGGCCAGCAGCGCCTGCGCGGGGCTGTCGCTGGTCCACAGGATCGCCGCCGACCAGCACGCCGGGTCGGGGACGGCATCAGGCAGGTGCAGGCCGCCGTTCTCTCCCGCCGTCAGGTTCAGCGCCATGCGGCCGGCGTGCAGCGCGAAGGCGGGGGGATCGGCAACCGGCGCCGCGGTTGTTCCACCATCCGTTGCAGGCCATCGGTCCGCCCGGCCATCGGCGCCGCGCAGCCATACCCCCCCGGCCTCTTGCGTCAGCCTGGACAGGCGGGCGGACTCGCGATTGGTCAGGGCAGCTTCGGGCACGGCAAAGGGAAGCGTCAGCATCGGCGTCACCGGATCACGAGACTGCCGGGCAAGGCCCAGCGCCGCAGTGTTCCGCCATCGCGGTTCAGTGACCATTGGTCCCGCAACGCCCCGCAGGCCGGAGGGTGCGCCGAGCCCCGGCCGCGCGCAGGGCCGCCGACGGCGTAGTCCAGCCGCGGCTGGGCACCGGCAAGCGGTTCCAGCGGGCCGTCCAGATGGATGAGAACGCTCTGCGGATCGTCGGGGGCAATCTCGACGCCCGAGATGCCCGCCGCGGTCCCGGCCAGCGCAAAGCCCGCCGCCGGACCGGCTCCGAAGGGGTCGGAGGCATCGATCGCCAGCGGCCCGTCGGCCTTGAAGACGGCGCGGAGCCTGCGGTCGTCCCGCTCGGCAAGGCACAGTATCGGACAGGTCCAGGGCTTCCGCCGCAGCAGGGTCTCCAGCGCCTCGGCCTCGATCCGGGCGCGGTCCAGCAGGGCCGCCTCGGTCGGCTGGCCGAGGTCGTCCTGCGCAAACATGTAGGATGGCGCGACCACCGTGAGATCATGCAGGCCGGGGCGCAGCGCCAGCAGATGCTGTCCCTCGATCGCCGCGCGGTTCGCATCGGCGTCATTCGCCCACCATGGTCCCGCATCCGCGACCATCAGAAAGCGCGGCGTGCCGAGACCGGGCGCCAGCCGCGCTGCGATCAGATCCATGAAGGCCAGCGCATCGGCATGGAACCGCGCGGCGGTGACGGGCGCCTGATCATGGCCGATCTCGATGCCGATGCAGGCAAGCCGCGCGGGTTTTCCAAGAGAGCCCGCCAGTTCCTCCAGCCGCCGCAACTGGTCGTCCAATCCCGCCATTGCGGGACCTGCGGCCGAGGGCAAGGGTCCAAGCGGCAGGGGCACGGGCATGGCGACGATCAGCGGCAGCGCGCGATAGGCCTCGTGCCGCAACGACAGCAGCGCATCGGCAAGCATGCTGTCCGCGCCCCGGTTGCGCCAGCCGGTCACGGGCAGATCCGGCTCGCCCTCGTCGGGGGGGGCACAGGCCATGACGTGATGGGGAAAGCAGGGTGCGCCCGCAAAGGTGGTCAGCCGTCGTCCCGCGCCCAGCGACAGAAGCCCCAGGACCGGGCCGGGCGTTTCGGCGATCACGCCGCCGCCCGCGACATGGCGGCGATAGCGCCGTGCCCCTTCCGCCCCCGGACGATGCGCGACAAAGCGCAGCCAGTCGCCTTCGCGCTGCAAGTCCCAAGCATCGATGTCGCCCAGCAACCCTGCATCCAGCCGCTCGGCCGGGACGAGAGCCGCGGGTTCGCCGGCAGGCACGGCAGGAGTGCCGAAGGGGGGTCGCGGAAGGCGGCGGGCGATGTCCCGGATCACCCGGTCAGACAGCCGCAGCACCAAGCCGGTGGAGTCGGCCTCGACCACCGGGCCGTTGGTGGCGGCTATCAACGTCTGGTTGTTGTCCGGGTCACGCGACATGGCCGTTGTGTGCGGCAGATTCGCGCAAAAGGGAAGGGTCGCTGCCCGCGTCCTCCGGCTGACGCGGGGATGGCGAAGCCCGGCCCCGGCCGCTACGATCCCCCGCAAGACCGGGACCGACCCGACCCCTTGCCGCAAAGGACTGCGCCATGCTGAAACCCGTTCTTGTCGTGCTGACGCTGGCGCCCGGAGGCGGGGCCACGCATCTGGCCCTGTCCTCGCCCGAGGACACCGCCGCCTGCGCGGCCCGCGCCGAGACCGTGCGCGGCGTGCTGGAAGGCGCCGGGGTAAAGGTCATCGCGACCCGCTGCGCCGAGACCGACCTAAGCTTCACCGCCTATGCCCATGGCGAGGCACAGGGGCCGCATATTCACCCTTGGCGTGTGACGCTGCCCGCAAGCGGCGCCGTGATCGAGCCGCTGGGCGCCACCGAGAACTGCCACCCCGCGCCCGAGGCCACGCCTGCCGTTCACTGCGCGTTGTCGGCGCAAGCTCTGACGGACTGATCGGCGGAGTCCGTAGCGGCCGGGCCGGAACCGGCGGGACCGCGGCATCGGATCAGGTATGGCTGCCGCGCTTGCCCAGCACCAGAAAGGTCATCAGGCCCAGCGGCGGCAGGGCCTTGCGCTGTTCGAGGGCAAGCGAGTCTTCTTGCAGGACGGTCTCGATGCGGAAGTCGGAATGCCAGCCGATCCTGTCGGCCAGCGGGGCCAAGACGCGTTCCAGCGCGGCAAGCCCGCCCTTTTCCCGCGCGAAATGATTGGTGATGACGACCTTTCCGCCGGGCCTGCAGACCCGCGCGATTTCGGCCATCACCCGCTCGGGCTCGGGGACAACCGAAAGGACGTGCATCGCCGCGACCATGTCGAAGCTGTCATCGGGAAAGTCGAGACTGCGCGCATCCATCTGCCGCAACTCGCGGACATGGTCCAGTTGCAGCCGCTCGGTCTTGGCGATGGCCTTCTGCAGCATCTCGCGGCTGAAATCGATGCCGGTGACCTGCATATCCGGCCCGTAAAGGTCCAGCGACAGGCCCGTGCCCACCCCGACCTCAAGGACCGATCCCGGACGGCTGTTCATGTAGTCCACGGCCCGCCGCCGGCCGCTTCCGGTGATCGCCCCGAAGGTGCGGTCGTAGATCGGCGCCCAGCGCGAATAAGAGGATCGGACCGCTTCGATATCCATGGAGACCTCCTATCCGCTTCGGGGGCGTCGCCGGTCGATCCACGCCCAGATCACCATGGCGACATAGCCCAGGCAAAGCACGATCAGCGTCGCCCAGGCAAAGCTGAACAGGGCCGCGCCGAAGACCACGACGCCGACAAGGAAGAACTTGACGTTCTCGCGCGAGATCTTCGTGGTCTTGAAGGACCATGTCGGCAGCCGGCTGATCATCAGCAGCCCCACGAGGATCATGTGAAGGCAGATCACCACGTCCGGCAGCACCGCCCGGTCGGCAATCGCAAAGGACAGATACATCGGCAGCATGACCAGCAGCGCCCCCGCGGGCGAGGGCACGCCCTGGAAATAGGCGCTGTCGCCGGGCGCATCCGCCTTGGCCGAGACGTTGAACCGCGCCAGCCGGATCACGCAGCAGACCGCGAAGACCAGGACCGCGATCCAGCCAAGCCCGCGCATGTCCTGCAAGGCCCAGAAATACAGCGTCAGGGGCGCGGCCACGCCGAAGTTCAGGAAGTCGGCAAGCGAATCCAGCTCCGCTCCCATCTTGCTGGAACTGCCCAAGAGCCGCGCCAGCCGCCCGTCGATCCCGTCGATGATGCCCGCGCCGATGATCAGCAGCACGGACACGACGTAATCCCCCTGCACGCTGAAGCGGATCGCCGTCAGCCCGGCGCAGATTGCAAGAATGGTCAGGACGTTCGGCAGAAGCTGGAACAGCGAGAACTCGGCCTGCGGGGCGGGCTGGGTCATGCCTGCACCGGAACGGTCGCGTTCAGGTCGGCAAGGATGGTTTCCCCGGCCACCATGGTCTGGCCGATGCCGACCAGAGGCGCGACCCCCGGCGGCAGGTAGACATCCAGCCGCGAGCCGAAGCGGATCAGGCCGAAGCGTTCCCCTGTTGCAAGCCGGTCGCCGGGCCGGACGAAGCACAGGATGCGCCGCGCGACCAGCCCGGCGATCTGCACCACCGCAAGGTCGCGCCCGTCCGCCATGCGGATGCGCAGGCTGTTTCGTTCGTTATCGGCGCTCGCCTTGTCCAGCGAGGCGTTGAAGAACTTGCCGGGGCGATACGAGATCGCCGTGACCTCGCCCGCGACGGGGCTGCGGTTGATGTGGCCGTTGAAGACGCTCATGAAGACGCTGACGCGGGTCAGGGGGGTGTCGGCCATTCCCAGCTCGGCCGGCGGGACCGCAGGCTCGATCAGGGAAACGATCCCGTCGGCCGGGCTGACCACCAGTCCGGGACGGGCGGGCGTCACCCGCTCTGGGTCGCGGAAGAAGTAATAGCACCAGACCGTCAGCCCGGTGCCGATCCAGCCGAGCGGCTCCCACAGCAGGAACAGCAGGATGGTGACGGCGGCGAAGATCGCGACGAAGCGCCTGCCCTCGGGGTGCATCGGCTTGATGATCGTGTCGCGCATCCGCATTGAGAAGCTTCCCTGTCCTGTCTGCCCTGCGCGTCATAAGGCACAGGGGCGCCGGTGATCCATCCCGGATGATCACCGGCGGCGTCCCGGCGTCATCGGCCTTGGCCCCGGCGGCGACGGGCCGTGCGCAGCGGGATCGGGGCCGGCACATGTCATCCTGCCCGGCGTGCCAACAGCCTGCAAGGGCAGCGGTGCGGAAGATCGGCCCATCAATCCTTCCTGAAACAGCCCTCGCCCCTGCACCTGACCGCAGCCCGTGGTCCGCCTGCCAGCACGGGACCAAGCATCTGCCACATGGACCAGCCCTGATGCATGACATCCCTTGTCGAGATCGAATTCATAATTCATAATTTTTCACAACGGCGGCATCCATGGCGCCGGACATACCATGCGAGGAAGGGAGGCCGCGCGTGACACATCATCTTATTGCCATCTGCGCGCTGGTTGCGATGTTCGTCATTGCAACCGCATTGCCGATCAATATCGGCGTTCTCGCCTTTGTGGGCGCGTTCCTTGTCGGAACGCTGCTTGCGGGCGACACCACAAAGGAGATCATCGGAGAATTCCCCAGCGGCCTGTTCCTCACACTTGCGGGGATCACCTGGCTGTTCGCGCTGGCGCAGAACAACGGCACCATCGACTGGCTGGTCCGGTCGGCCGTCCGCGCGGTCAAGGGGCGGCTCGCGCTGATCCCCTGGATCATGTTCTCGATCTCGGCGGTGCTCACCGCCATCGGCGCGGTGACGCCGGGGGCCGTGGCCATCGTGGCGCCGATCGCGCTGAGCTTCGCCTTCCGCTACAAGATCTCGCCCCTGATGATGGGGATGATGGTGGCGATGGGGGCCTCGGCCGGGGCCTTCTCGCCCATCGGGATCTTCGGCAGCATCACCAACGGCGTGGTGGAACGCTCGGGCCTGCCGCTCAGCCCCGGCGTGACCTTCGCCGCCAGCTTCTTCTGCAACCTCGTCTGCGTGGTGATCCTGTTCCTCGTCCTTGGCGGGCGCGAGCTGATGAAGGCGCGCGTGGACCTGGGCCATACCGTCACCGTCCCGCATCTCGAAATTGCCCGGCCGGCCACCGGCCCGCAGATCTTCGGCGACAGCGAGGCGCAGGCCCTTACCCCCCGCATCGGCGCCGAGGCCGGGGGCGACCCCAACCGGCTGACAACCGACGCGCCCAAGGGCGAGATGCCCGACGGCAGCCCGATCCAGATCATCACGGTCGTGGGGCTGGCGGCGCTGGCGCTGATGGTGCTGGCCTTCAAGCTCGACATCGGCTTCGTGTCGCTGACCATCGGCCTTGTCATCGCGCTGTGCCAGCCCAACCTGCAGAAGCGGGCGATGGCGCAGGTCGCCTGGCCCGAGATCATGCTGATTACCGGCGTCGGCACCTATGTCGCGGTGCTGGAAAACATGGGCACCATCGATTTCGTCGGCAACAGCGTGGCCTCGATGGCCTCGCCGCTGATGGCGGGGCTGCTGCTGTTCTACATCGGCGGGATCGTCTCGGCCTTCGCCTCGTCCACCGCGCTGCTGGGGGCGCTGATCCCGCTGGCGGTGCCCTTCCTGCAGGCGGGCACGGGCATCAGCCCGGTCGCCTTCATCGCCGGGATGGCGGTCGCCTCGACCATCGTGGACGTCAGCCCCTTCTCGACCAGCGGGGCGCTGGTGCTGGCCAACGCGCAGGGCATCGACCGTCAGGTCTTCTATCGCCAGTTGCTCGGCTATGGCGCACTGGTGACAGGGGTGGCGCCCTTCCTGCTGTGGATCATCTTCGTGGTCATCCCCGGCTGATCCCTGCCCCGGGATGCGGCGTGGTTACGCCGCACCCGCTTTGGCATTGACCCACAATGCCAAAGATTGCATTCATTATTCAAAATTATGCCTCTTATGGGAGACAGGTCCATGACCCATGTGTTCGGTCGTCACTTCCTTCAGATCCCCGGTCCCAGCCCGGTGCCGGACCGCGTCCTGCGGGCCATGTCGGCGCAGGTCATCGACCACCGCGGCCCCGAGTTCGGTGAACTGGGCCTGAAGGCGCTGGCGGGGATGAAGACGATCTTCAAGACGGAAGCGGACGTCATCATCTACCCCTCCTCGGGCACCGGCGCATGGGAAGCGGCGCTGGCCAACGTCCTGAAGGAAGGCGACCGCGTCCTGATGTACGAAACCGGCCATTTCGCCACCCTGTGGCAGAAGATGGCCGAGAAGCTGGGCGTCCGGGCCGAGTTCATCGGCGGCGACTGGCGCGCAGGCGCCGATCCCGACCAGATCGAGCAGCACCTGCGCGCCGACACGGACCACGAGATCAAGGCCGTCTGCGTCGTCCACAACGAGACCTCGACCGGCTCGGTCTCGCCCATCGCGGATGTGCGGCGGGCGATCGACGCGGCAGGCCACCCGGCGCTCTTGATGGTGGATACGATCTCGGGTCTTGCCTCGATCGACTTCCGCTTTGACGAATGGGGCGTCGATGTCGCCGTATCCGGCTCGCAGAAGGGCCTGATGCTGCCGCCGGGGATCAGCTTCAACGCCGTCAGCGGCAAGGCGCTGGAGGCCGCGAAGCAGAACGGGATGCCCCGGTCCTACTGGGACTGGCAGGAGATGGTCGAGATCAACGGCAAGGGCTATTTTCCCTATACCCCCGCGACCAACATGCTCTGCGGCCTCGTCGAGGCCATCGCCATGCTGCACGAGGAAGGACTGGACACCGTCTTTGCCCGCCACCAGCGCCATGCCGCCGCGACCCGAGCCGCCGTCCGCGCCTGGGGGCTGGAGGTGCTGTGCAACCGGCAGGGGCATGAAAGCGGCGTCCTGACCACGGTGATGATGCCGGAAGGGCACAGCGCCGACGCTTTCCGGGCCGCAGCCCTGCGGCATTACAACATCTCGCTGGGCAGCGGGCTGTCCAAGGTCGCGGACAAGGTGTTCCGCATCGGCCATCTGGGCGACATCAACGACCTGACGCTGGTGGGTGCGCTCAGCGGCGTGGAAATGGCGCTGTCCAAGGCCGATGTGCCGCATGACAGGGGCGGCGTCGCGGCCGCCATGGCGCATCTGGAAGCCACCCCCGCCCCCGGCATCGACGCCTGAGCGGCTTGCGCCCCGCATCGCCGGGGCGCATCACCACGGGGAACCGACAGGAGGACCGCATGACCCTGACACTCGACATGGCCCGCAAGCTGGCCGATCTCTGCCTCGACCGGGCCGGAGAGATGAAGCTGAAGCCGCTGACCGTGGCGGTGCTGGACGCCGCCGGGCATCTCAAGGTGCTGCTGCGGCAGGACGGGACCAGCCTGCTGCGGGCGGAAATCGCGCAGGGCAAGGCGCGGGGGGCCATCGGCATGGGGATGGGCTCTCGCGCGATCTACAACCGCGCGCAGGAACAGCCCTATTTCATCCAGGCGATGAACACGATCGCGGGCGGCAGCCTCGTTCCCGTGCCGGGCGGCGTGCTGGTCCGCAAGGACGGCGAGATCATCGGCGCGGTCGGCATCACCGGCGACACATCCGACAATGACGAGGTCTGCGCCGTCGCCGCCATCGAGGCCCTGGGCCTGCAGGCCGATCCGGGCTGAGGGTCTGGCGCGGGGTGCGGGGGCGGTGATACCATCGCCCCCGAAGACCCCGCCCGGACCAGCCACAGGCGACCGCTTGATGAACTACGTCCCCGACAGCATGAAGCCGCCGCGGCGCCGGACGCTGCACGAGGAACTGACGCAGCGCCTGCGCGACCTCATCATCCACGGCGAGTTGCCGCCGGGGGCGAAGGTGCCCGAGATGGAGTTGTGCGAGGCCTATGACGTGTCCCGCACGCCGCTGCGCGAGGCGCTGAAGGTGCTGGCCTCGGAAGGGCTGGTGGTGCTGGAACCCAACCGCGGCGCCCGCGTCAGCCGGATCACGCAGGAAGATCTGGACGAGTTGTTCCCTGTCATGGGCGCGCTTGAAGCCTTGGCGGGCGAACTCGCCTGCCAGAATATCACCCCCGCCGAGCTTGGAGAAATCCGCGCCCATCACGCCGCGATGCTGGACCGTTACCGGGCGGGCGATCTTGGCGGCTATTACGCCGCGAATCAGAAGATCCACGAGGGTATCCTGAATGCCGCCCGCAACCCGACCCTGACCGCCCATTACCGGGCGCTGTCGGCACGGGTGCAGCGGGCGCGCTATGTCGCCAACACCACCCCCGCCCGCTGGGTTCAGGCGGTCGAGGAGCATGAGCGGATCATCGAGCACCTGTCGGCCCGGGATGGTGCGAAGCTGGCCACAACGCTGCGGCAGCATCTGGAAAACAAGCTGCGCGCGGTCAGCCAGTCGCTTGCGGGCCAGGCGGCGGGCACGGCCTGATTGCATTCAGTCCACGCCGCGATCTAGGCGGATTGCCACCCACCCGCTATGCTTGCCGCCCGGATGACAGGGAGGGGGCGGATGAACGACCTGACGACACGCGACGGGCCTACGGCCCAACGCATCGGCACCACCCTGCATGGCGAGATCCTGTCCCGACTGCGCGATCACGTCGTGCACGGCGATCTGCCCAACGGCGCCCGCATCTCGGAACGTGAGCTGTGCGAACGCTTCGGCGTCTCGCGCACGCCGCTGCGCGAGGCGCTGAAGGTGCTGGCCTCGGAAGGGCTGATCGAGCTTCTGCCCAACCGCGGCGCCCGCGTGAAGGTGCTGACGCCCGACGAGATCGGCGAATTGTTCGACCTTATGGGCGGACTCGAGGCGCTGGCCGGGCGACTCGCCTGCGAGCGGATCACACCCGCCTGGTTCGACGCCATCGAAGAGGTCCATCGCGAGATGTATGCCTTCTACCTGCGCGGCGACCGGCAGGGCTATTTCGCCTGCAACCAGAAGATTCACGAATCGATTCTTGCCGCCGCTGGCAACGGCGCCCTTTCCTCGGCCGCCCGCATCCTGCTGGGCCGGCTGCGCCGCGTCCGTTTCACTGCGAACCTTGACGAGCAGGGCGAACGCTGGCGCGAGGCCGTGCGGGAACATGAACTGATCCTCGACGCCCTGCGCCGCCGGGCGGGAGGCGAACTGGCGGACCTGCTGTTCGACCATCTGCGCAGCACGAAGGACGCCATCTTGCGGAACCTCGCTACGAACTGAATACGATCTCGCGCCTGAATCCGAATATTGTATTCAATCCATGCGTCGTCTAACTTTCCCGCACCCCACCAGCAGGAAGGCACCGGCAGATGAACGCATCCACCAAGCCCCGCACCCCTCCGGCCGCCCGCAGCCAAGCGTTTCAGACGGCGCTGGCCAAGGCGCTGGAAGGCGAGGTCCGCTTCGACGCCTTCACCCGCGGGCGCTATGCGACGGATGCCTCGATCTACCAGATCATGCCCCGCGCCGTGGCCTTTCCCCGGCACGAGGCCGACATCGCCGCCGCGTTGCAGGTCGCGGGCGAGCATGGGGTGCCGGTCATTGCGCGAGGCGGCGGCACCTCGCAGAACGGCCAGCCGATCGGGGACGGGCTGATCCTCGACATGTCGCGCCATTTCAGCGGCATCACCGCCTATGACCCGCAGGCCCGCACGGTCCATGTCCGCCCCGGCACCGTGCTGACCACGCTGAACGACCATCTCCGCAAGGACGGGCTGTTCTTCCCGGTCGAGCCCTCGACCGCCTCGCGCTGCACCATCGGGGGGATGGCCGGGAACAACTCGTCCGGGGCACGCTCGCTGCGCTTCGGCAAGATGGTGGACAACGTGCTGGCCATTGACGGGATGCTGCCGGACGGCGAGGACTTTTCCCTCGGGGACGCGCCGCTGACCGCCCTCCCCCCCCGCGCCCGCGGGATCATGGAGCGGCTGACGGCACTCGCCCGCGAACATCGCGCGGATATCGAGACGATCTTTCCCAAGGTCCAGCGCCGCGTCGGCGGCTACAACCTTGACGAGCTACTGCCGGAAAACCCGAACTACTCGCACCTGCTGGTGGGTTCCGAAGGCACGCTGGCGCTGACCACCGGCGTCACGCTGAAGCTGTCGGCGCTGCCGAAGCATCGCGTCATGGGCGTCTGCCATTTCCCCACCTTCCGCGGCGCGATGGAGACGACGCAGCACATTGTCGCGCTCGACCCGGTCGCGGTCGAACTGGTGGACAACAACGTGCTGGTGCTGGGCGCCGACATCCCCCTGTTCGTCCGCACGCTGAGCGACATCACCCGCGGCAAGCCCAACTGCCTGCTGCTGGTCGAATTCGCGGGCGACGACCTCGACGGGCTGAAACGCGACCTGAAACGGCTTGACCAGTGCATGGCCGACCATGGCTTCCCCGACGCGGTGGTCGAGGTGATCGAGCCGGCCCGCCAGAAACCCGTCTGGGACGTGCGCGAGGCCTGCCTGAACATCATGATGTCGATGAAGGGCGACGGGAAACCAGTCTCCTTCATCGAGGATTGCGCCGTCCCGCTGGAACACCTGGCCGATTACACCGACGCCGTGACCGAGGTCTTCAGCAGGCACGGCACTGTCGGGACATGGTATGCCCATGCCTCTGTCGGCTGCCTGCATGTCCGTCCGATCCTGAACATGAAGACCGAAGACAGCGCGCGGAAGATGCGCGCCATCGCCGAGGAGACGGCCGATCTGGTGCGCCGCTACAAGGGATCGTTCTCGGGCGAGCATGGGGACGGCATCTCGCGGTCGGAATTCGTGGAACCGCTGTTCGGCGCCAAGCTGACCCGCGCCTTCGAGCAGGTGAAGGACAGCTTCGACCCGGAAAACCGGCTGAATCCGGGTAAGATCGTTCGTCCGCTGAAGATGGACGACCGCAACCTGATGCGTTTTCAGCCCGGCTATGCGGCGACGCAGCCGCAGAAGACGGCGCTCGACTGGTCGGAATGGGGCGGCTTCGGTGGCGCGGTCGAGATGTGCAACAACAACGGCACCTGCCGGAAGCTGGCGGGCGGGACCATGTGCCCGTCCTACCGCGCGACGCGCGAGGAACAGCACCTGACGCGCGGCCGGGCAAACTCGCTGCGGCTGGCGATCTCGGGGCAGTTGGGGCCGGACGCCTTCACCTCGGCCGAGATGAAGGAAACGCTGGATCTTTGCGTTTCGTGCAAGGGCTGCAAGCGCGACTGCCCCACGGGCGTGGACATGGCGCGGATGAAGATCGAGTTCCTGCACCATTACCACAAGAAACACGGGCTTCCCCTGCGCGAACGGCTGATCGCCAACCTGCCGCGCCTTGCCCATCGTGCGAACCGCCTCGCGCCCGCCCTGAACCTGCGCGACCGGCTTCCTTTCGTGGCAAAGCTTTCGGAACGGATGCTGGGCGTTTCCGCGAAACGCAGCCTGCCAAAATGGGGCAAACCGTGGAAGGAGGCGCGTCCCGTGGCCCGGCCCGAGGATGTCGTGGGCGACGGGCTGGATCTCGTCCTCTTCGGCGACACCTTCAACCGCTATTTCGAGCGTGGTAACCTCGAGGCCGCCGAGCAGGTGCTGATCGCCGCGGGCTACCGCCTGCACCGGGTCCAGCCCGCGGGCAGCACAAGGCCCATGTGCTGCGGGCGGACATGGCTCGCCTCGGGGCAGACCGACGAGGCGCGGGCCGAGGTCCGCCGCTCGGCCGAGGCGCTCAGGCCCTTCGTGGAACGGGGCGCGCGGGTCGTGGGGCTGGAGCCGTCCTGCATCCTGACCTTCCGCGACGAGATGACGGCGCTGCTGCCGGCGTCCGAGACCGGCTTCCTCGACGGGCAGGCGCTCTTGTTCGAGGAGGTGCTGGCCGCCGACCTCAAGGCGGGCCGCATCAGCCTGCCGCTGGCCGACCAAGGGGGGCGCGTCGCCCATCTGCACGGGCATTGCCACCAGAAGGCCTTCGACGTGATGGGCCCGGTCGAAACTGTCCTGCGCGCCGTGCCGGGGCTGGAACTGAGGGTAATCGAAAGCTCCTGCTGCGGGATGTCGGGGGCCTTCGGCTATGCAACCGAGAACCACGAGGTGTCGATGAAGATGGCCGAGCTGTCGCTTCTGCCCGCCGTCCGCAAGGCCGGGCCGGACGACCTGATCGTGGCCGACGGCACCAGTTGCCGCCACCAGATCCAGGACGGCGCGGACAGGCAGGCCATCCATGTCGCGCAGGTGCTGGACCGGGCGCTGATCCGGGGGTGACCCTGCCCCTGCACCCTGCCGAGGGGATCTGAACCTTCCGGCAGGGTGTGAAAGCCGGGACGTGCCGGGGAACAGGACGGCTCCGGCAGGGTGCCGGAACATGGGACCGCGGAACAGGATCACAGCAGGCGCATTTCCCGGCTCGAAGGTTCGGCTGCCCGAACTGGCAGGGCATCAGGTCTTCGAGACAGCTTCGGGGGCTGCGAGATCGTGCGCAGCGTGGCTGCGATATGGCTGGCTGGGTTCAGGTCAGCGCTTCTGCAGGTCGCGAGAGCAAGGCGATCTCGGCCCCGGCACCGTGACCTGCGACGAAGGCATCCGCTTGGTTCAGGGCAATCTCTCGTTCATTCGTCCCATCTCGGGCGTCATGGCGCGTTTCTGCCAGGTTGCTCGCACGGCAGCTACGCGGCCTTGAAAGGCGCTCCGCGATCTCCTCGGCGAGGATGCCGTGGCCCACGGCGTAGCGCGCAAGTTCAAGGTGCATCTCGTCCAGGGCGTCGCAGAAGACGCTCTCGCGGCTGAAGCCATGCGCGCGGCTGTAGCGGTTGAAGACGTCCCCGCCGCCGCAGACGCGCCGCCAGTCGCAGCCGCGCTGGGGAAGCTGGTCGATGCCCGTGACGATCCCCTGCCAGAGCGGGCTTTCGACGAAGTCGCCGAGGGTGGTGCCGAAGACACTCATGCCGGTTTCCTGGAAGCGCGGGTCCTGGCCCTTCAGGTTGTCGTCCGGCCCCAACTCGCCGTCGCTTGTCACGGTGATGACGTTGTGGCGGTTCGCGATCCATATGTCGCGCCATGCCGCGCCCCCGTCCGAGATCATGCCCTTCAGCGGCTCGGACAGGATCCGCATCGGCACGGTGGATGTCGCCGGATCGGTCCAATGCGGCACGAGCCGGCGCATGAAGCCGCGCCATTTCCCGGCGTCGATCTGCATCCGGGTGTCATGCCCCTCACGCGGCAGCAGGAAGCCGAGTTCCCCGATCAGGTGATCATAGATCTCTGCCGGGTCCTGATCGGGGTCGATGACGCAAACGCAGCCGGGCTGCGGTATCCTGCCTGCCCGGGCGGCCTCCTGCGCGATGCGAAGACCCTGCAGGACGCGGGCATGGCTGCCCCTGCCCTTCTTGTCGATCCAGGCGCGGTCGTTGACCGCCGCAGGCCCGTCAAGGCTGATGCCGATGCCGACCTTTTGCTTTTCGAAGAGATCGATCCATTCCGCGTCGATCAGCATGCCGTTGGTCTGCACGCCGAAGTAAAGCCTGGTCCGCTCGGGCGTCGCCGCCCGCAGGCGGATGCACATCGCATCGAAGGCGGGCTTCTTCATCAGCAGCGGATCGCCGCCGTGCAGGCCGAGGTAGATGTCGTCCAGTTCCAGTTCGCTGGCCCCGAACCAGGAACCCGGCAAGCGCGTCGATCGTCTCGGGCTTCATCACGGCCGAGTGGCGAAGCCATGTTTCGTCCCCTCCCGAAGAAGAAATAGGTGCAGGCCAGGTTGCAGCGTTCGGTGATCTTGGCGACGATGTCGATCGAGCGCTGCCGGCGGACTTGGGTCATCGGGATCTCTTTCGGAAAGCAAGCCTGCCGCAACAGGCGACGGTCTGGGGTAAAGGGCGCGGCATGAACCACACCCTCCCCGGCGCCTCAGCGCTGAACGGTGCAGTCGGTTCGAGAATCGTGGTTGGTTCCCGAGATGGTCGACATGTGGCTGGAACTTGAACTGTGCCTACAGCCACAACGCCCGCCCGAGACCTCGGAGAGATGCTCGTCGAGGAGTTGCGTGAGCGGAGCGGCCGGCTCGCCCGAGCCGGTGATGCCGCCGATCAGGCGGCCACAGGTGGAACGCGTGGTCATGTCCGTCTCTCCTGCCGGCGGCTTACCTGCACTGGGTGCGGCTGTCGTGGGTCTCGTTGCAGCCCGTCGAGATATGGGCGCAGCCCAATCCGGGGTTCGCCCCACCCGACATGCTGTCGAGATGCGCCTCGAGAAGCGGCGTCAGTTCGCCCTGCTTTCTGTCGGGGGCGATGCGCTTGATGACGTCCATGACGGTTTTCTCCTTCCGGTTGGTGGCCAGGCTGGTCGTTATTCCGCGGCCGTCACGAACGCCTCGCCCCGGACCTCGCCCAGGCTCACCACCCGGTCGGTGGCGGCGAGGGTCGAGGGGCGGTGCGCCACGACGATGCGGGTGATGTCGAGCCGACGGACGGCGGCGTTGATCGCGCGCTCGTTTTCCTCGTCGAGGATCAGGATGCCTGGGCGCGGGTAAAGTGCCCTGGCAAGAAACAGCCGCTGGCGCTGACCGCCGGAAAGCGCGCCTCCCATGTCGCCCACCAGGGTCTCGTAGCCCATGGGGAAGGCCTCGATCTCGTCATGGATCGCGGCCATCCGCGCTGCAGCGATAACCGCATCCCGGCCTGCCTCGGGATCGAAGCCGGCGATGTTGTCGGCGATGGAACCGGCAAACAGCCGGTCATCCTGCAGCACGCAGCCGATCCGGTCGCGGTAAGCCGCAAGCCCCCTCCGCCCGAGCGGGATGGCGTCGATCAGCATCTGCCCCTGCGTGGGACGCGCGAGGCCCGCGATAATCGCCAGAAGGGTGGATTTGCCCACCCCCGACGGGCCAGTGATGCCCAAGCATTCTCCGGCGCGGACATGAAGGGAGAAGTCCGACAGCACCTTGGGGTCGCCCGGCGCGTAGCGGAAGGAGACGTCATGCAGCTCCAGCGAAGCCGCCTTCCAGCCGATCCGCGCAGGAAGTGCTGTCGGCGGATCGGGTTCCTCGGTTTCGGCCAGCGCGATGTCGGCGATGCGTTCGCCGTGCAGCGACATCATCAGGAACTGCAGCGCCGTATCGACAAGCGCGTTCACCCGCGTGGCGAACTGGTCCTTGTAGGCGAGGAAGGCGACCAGGGTGCCCACCGTGAGGTCACCGGTCAGAATCGCCCGGGCGCAAAGCGTCATGACTAGGATGCGATCAAAGCCGAAGAGGCCCGAGCTTGCGGCCACGAAAGCGGCATCCATCTTCTGGACCCGCAGCTCGGCATTCACCCGGTCGATCAGGTGGTTGATCCAGGTGCCCCGGCGGCGCCCCTCAATGTTCATCGCCTTGACGCTGCCGATGCCGCGCACCGATTCCATAAAATGGGTGGTTTCCTGCGCCGCGTGCAGGATCGCCTCCTCGGACATCGCCCGATAGGCGCGGTACGAGGTCAGGCGTAGCGCGATATAGGCGCCGAGGCTGGCAATCGCGGTCCAGATGAGCCAGCCGCCATACAGCCACATGATCACCACCAGCGTGACCGACATGATGCCGTCGATGATCGACTGGATCGCCCGCGTCGTCAGGGTGCGCTGCATCGCGTCGGTCGAGCCGAAGCGCGAGACGACGTCACCGATGTGCCGCTTGGTGAAGAAGGCAAGCGGCAGGCGCACCATCTGGTCGAAGAGGCTGACCTTCCACTGCAGCGTCAGGCTGGTGCCGAGAATCATAGTTGCCCAGGCGCTTGCAAATCCCTGCGCGACCGGCGGCGCGAGAAGCAGGCGGAGCGCCAGCGCGATGATGGTGAGCAGGTCGACATTTGCCGCCGCCGCCACCTCGTCGAGGATCAGGGCAAAGCCGATCGGCAGGGCAATCACCGCCACCTCAAGCGCGAGGAAAATGGCGAGGATCAGCAGGACATGCGCGTAAGCCGGAACCAGGCCGCCGCCAGGATGAAGGTCGCCACCATGAAGGGCTGGGCGCGCCAGAAATCGGAGAACATCGTGATGGTGGCGATGACAAATAAGGCACTGAAGGTGCTCGCCAGCAGATACCGGGGGCCGTAGCGCATCCCGTATCCGAGCGTGATCCAGATCAGCACCATGAAGATCGGCAGCAGGATCCTGGCCCCATCGACAGGACAAAGGCCGTGCTGCCGTAGTCGTTGAGCATCGCCAGCGCCCGCCGCCGGTGCCGGACACCGGGATCGCGGCGGATGGCTGCAAAGAGCCAGGTCGAGACCAGAAAGAATATCCCCATCCACGCGGCGACAAGCGCCGCAACGCCTGGCGGCGGCAGATCAAGAACTAAGGGCAATGAGGATGTAGCCGGCTGCGGCACCTTCGATCCAGAAGCGAACGATCGCCTGGGCCAGTTCGGTGTCATTCGCCTCGTCCGCCCCGGAGCCTGATAGCAGGTGGTGCTCGCAGCGCGTACTAATTTAATCATTTAAATTCAGTGTCTTACTACTTTACGCCCGTATTCGGGCGGCCTGAAGGCTACCTTTTCTGAAAGCGCCGTCCAGCCGCCGCAGAAGCCAGCGGCCAAGGCCCTTGATCCATGAGAGCGTTGCGACCCCGACGGCACCGCGACGCATTGCATGACCTCGCGCCCGGGCGCATCCGCTGCAACCTCTGCATGGCTGCGATCCACGGAGGCGCACCCAACCTGCAGACCGGCGTTGTGGTCTCAGCGGACAACAGAGTGCATTCCCAGAGCCTGCTCGAATATCCCCGCATCCTTGCTGGCGAAATCGGGGACTCAGTTATCGGGAGGGTTACCGGCAAGTTGAGCTTGCGCAGTGGTGCCAGTGGAGGATCCCGAGAATGGCGTTCACTCACCTGCCCATGAGCAGGCTGCACGACACGTCCTCCACGTCTCATTCGCAAGGCTTCCTCTTCAGTTCTCCATGTGGTCCGCCCCCTGAAAGTGGTCCTCCCTGAAGCAGGCTTTCGAGCCGGATGGAGGCCGGCGGAATGTCCCGGAAGAAGCACGAACCCGAGGAGATCGTGGCCAGGCTCCGGCAGGTCGGCGTGTTGGTGTCGCGGGGCCGGTCGGTGGCCGGGGCGGTGCGCTCGATCGGCGTGACGCAGTTGACCTGCTCCCGGTGGCGCAAGGAGTTCGGCGGGCTGCAGAGCGATCGGGTCAAACGCCTGAAGGAGCGGGAGAAGGAGAACGGGCGGCTGCGGAAGGCCGTCTCCGGCCTGACGCCGGAGAAGCTGATCCTGCGTGGTGAGGCCTGTGGCCGAACGCCTCGGGCAACTTCCAGGCCCCGCGCGTCGCCGTGCCTGCATCGGGCAGGTCCGGCAGGAGTTCCGTGTCTCGGCGCGCCTCGCCTGCCGCGTGCCCGGCCCGCCTCGCTCGACCCGAGCCGGAAGGTGCCGCGCGGACGGGCCGATGAAGAGGCGCTGACTGCCGGCATCGTTGCGCTTGCCGCCCGGCAGGGGCGCTGCGGCCAGCGGCGGATCCCGGCCCTGCTCGGGCATGCCGGCCGGACGGGGAACGTGACGCGCGGCGAGGGGGCGAGGCCTGCGTCGCCGGCGGCGGGAG